>JBMOGJ010000025.1:0-34081 GCA_049318425.1 Phycisphaerales bacterium
CGCGCAAGGGTGTTCGGCGCATCGCGCAAGGGTGTTCGGCGCATCGCGCAAGGGTCTTCGGCGCATCGCGCAAGGGTCTTCGGCGCATCGCGCAAGGGAACGGCCGCGCGCAGGGCGCTGGCGCCCGCACGCGCTCCTTCACCGAGCCACCGCGCCCGCGTCACCTCACACGCGGCCGAGCCGGCGCACGACTTCCTCGACGTTCGCACGCGAGTTGAACGCACTGATGCGGAAGTAGCCCTCGCCGCAGCGGCCGAAGCCGGCGCCCGGCGTGGTCACCACCCGCGCCTGGCGGAGCAGGTGGTCGAAGAACCCCCAGCTGTCGAACCCCGCAGGCGTCTTGCACCACACGTAGGGCGCGTGCTCGCCACCCCAGGTCCGCCAGCCGAGCGCGCGGCACCCGTCGCGGAGGATGCGCGCGTTCTCCATGTAGAAGTCGACGAGGCCGGCGACCTCGCGGCGGCCCGCCTCGGTGTAGAGCGCCTCCGCGCCGCGCTGAACCGCGTAGCTCACGCCGTTCGAGCGGGTGTTCCAGCGGCGCGTCCACAGTCCGTGCAGGGCGACCGGGTCACCCGCGCGGGTGTAGGCCATCACGCTCTTCGGCAGGACGGTGTATCCGCAGCGCACGCCCGTGAACCCGCCCGACTTCGAGAAGCTGCGGAACTCGATCGCGCACTCGCGCGCGCCCGCGATCTCGTACACCGACTTCGGCGCGTTCGGATCGCGGTTGTACGCCTCGTACGCCGCATCCCAGAAGAGCAAGGCGCGGTGCGCACGCGCGTATCCGACCCACTTCTCCAGGCGCGCGCGGTCCATGACCGTGCCCGTCGGGTTGTTGGGCGAGCAGAGGTAGATCACATCGGGCACCGGCGCGCCCTCGGGCGGCAGGTCGGCGAGGAAGCCGTTCGCCTCGGTGCAGGGGAGATAGGTGATGCCCTCGTATCCGCCGCCGGCCATCGCGGCGCCGGTGTTGCCGAACATCACGTTCGCGTCGACATACGCGGGGTACACGGGGTCGGTCACCGCGATGCGGTTCCCCGCGCCCAGGATCTCGAGGATGTTGCCGCAATCGCCCTTCGAGCCGTCGCTCAGGAAGATCTCGTCGTCGGCGACGTCGAGGCCGCGCGCGCGGAAGTCTCCGTGCGCGATCGCGGCGCGCACCGACTCGTAGCCCGTGCCCGGTCCGTATCCCCTGAAGCTCGCGCGGTTCGCGAGTTCCTCATTCGCCGTTTGCATGGCCTTGACGGTGCTCGGCGGCAGCGGCTCGGTGACGTCGCCGATGCCGCAGCGGATGATCTCCTTCGCGAGCTCCGGCTTCTCGGCGGCGAACGCCGACACGCGGCGGGCGATCTCGGGGAACAGGTATCCGGCGGCGAGCTTGAGGTAGTTCTCGTTGACGAGTGCCATGATCGGGTCTCTCTCCCCGAGGAACCCGGGCGCGTGAATGTACGGCGAAACCGCCGCATCTGCGCTAGCATGGGCGCTCCGTGCTCGAGTTCCTCACCGAGGCCATCCGCAACTTCCGCCACACCGGTTCGGTGTGGCCTTCGTCGCCGATCCTCGCGAAGGCGATGACGAGCACCATCGCGCGCATCGAGGGCCAGCGCCGCATCCTCGAGGTCGGCCCGGGCACCGGGCCGTTCACCAAGTCGATCCTGAGCAAGCTGCGCGCGGGCGATCACTTCGAGCTCGTCGAGATCAACCAGAACTTCTGCCGCAAGCTCGAGAAGGACATGCTCGCGGGCTACCGCACGCGCCATCCGAACGTCGCCGTGCGCCTGCACTGCGCGCCGATCGAGGAAGCCGACCTCGCGGGCCCGTACGACGTGATCGTGTGCGGACTGCCGTTCAACAACTTCCCGCCGAAGCTGATGCGGCAGATCTTCCGCCGCATGTTCGCGCTGCTGAAGGAGAACGGCGAGCTCATCTACTTCGAGTACGCCGGCGTGCGCGTGATGAAGGGCCCCGTGCTCGACAAGGCCGGCCGCGCGCGCCTCAAGCGCATCGACGCGATCGGCAAGTCGCTCCGCCGCAAGCATGGCGGCGAGAAGGAGTTCGTGCTCGGCAACTTCCCGCCCGCGATCACCTATCGCCTCAAGGGGCGGAAGACGAAGGCGTCGACGCGGCGCGGATGACGGGACGCGGCGCGGATGACGACGCGACGTCCGTGACCGCCGCAGCGCGTCGCGTCAGAGCGTGGCCGCGAACCGCTCGCCCGGCTTCATCGACAGCGCGAATCCAGCGAAGAGGTGCGCGATCCGGTTGAGGTCGCGCAGGCTCGTCATCTCGACCGTCGTGTGCATGTAGCGGATCGGAAGCGACACGAGTCCGCAGGGGATGCCGCCCTGGACGAAGATCGCGTCGGTGTCGGTCCCCGAGCCGCCCGGCGTCGCCGCGCGCTGGAGCGGGATCGAGAGCGTGCCCGCGACCTCGGTGAGCCGCGTGACGACCTCGGGCTGCATCGCGCCGCCGACGGCGATCTTCGGACCACCCGCGAGCTTGAAGAACCCGTGCTGCGCGTGGCTGATGCCCGGGCTGTCGGTCGCGTGGCCGACGTCGGTCACGAGCGCGACATCGGGTGCGAGCGTGCGCGCGATCATCTGCGCGCCGCGCAGGCCGACCTCCTCCTGCACCGTCGACACGGCGACGACGCGCACCTTGAGCTCGCCCGCGCGGGCCGCGACGAGGCGGAGCGCCTCCGCGGCGATCCAGGTGCCGATGCGGTTGTCGAGCGCGCGCGCGACCACCAGGTCGTCGCTGAGGTGCATGAATCCATCGAGGAACACGCCGGCATCGCCGATCGCGAGCCGCGCCTTCGCCTCGTCGCCGCTGGTGGCGCCGATGTCGATGAAGAGCTCGTGCATCTTGCGCACCTTGCCCTCGGCCGACTTGTCCTGGAGGTGGATCGCGGTGGCGCCGATGAGGCCGATCACCGGGTTCTGCACGCCGGGCACGCTCGAGTTGAAGCGCACGCGCTTGCCCACGATCGAGCCCACGTCGATGCCGCCGATCGCCTTGCAGTAGACGAAGCCCTTGTCGTCGAAGTGGTTGACCATGAGGCCGATCTCGTCGGCGTGGCCGCAGATGGCGATGGTCGGCACGCCCGCGCCCTCGGGGCCGAACGATGCGAAGCAGTTGTTGTAGGAGTCGTTCCACGCCTTCGACGCGAAGCCGCGCGCGTACTTCATCCACACGCGCTGGCCGTCGCGCTCGAAGCCCGAGGGGCTCGGGGTGTCGAGCAGTTCCTTGAGGAACGCGAGGCTCTCGGGGCGGATCGTGTCGGCGGGTCCGGGCGCAGCGGGCGTGGTCATCGGCGCAGGATAGCTTGGGCGACTGCGCGCGCGGTCCGTCGCGGAGTCGGCGGCCGGCGTCCGCCGTGCGACCGGCGCTCGCGAAAAACGAGACACGCCGCGCAGGGCGGCGTGCCTCGATCGCGTGTTCGTGTGTGGGCTGCGGTGCGCGTCAGCTGGCGCGCTTCGGCCGTGCCTTCAGCCGCGGTCCGCCGTCGGCGAACATCTCGTTCGCGGCGCGGATCGGCGGGGGAGTCGTCGAGCCCGATGCGCCGCCGCCGTTCGCGCCCGCCGGAGTGGCCGTGGACTCGCCGATGGTGTTGCGGGATGCCTGGTCGCCGGGACGCGCGGGCGCGCTGGGCGTCTGCGGAGCCGTCGGTCCGATGCGGCGATTGCGCGCCTCATCGATCGAACGACCCATCGTCTGGATGATCGAGCGGAGCTGCTGGGCGTTGCGCTGGTTGCGGTTCGAGTGCATGGTCTTCTCCTGCCGGCGCCCGGGATGGGCGGCACGAACTGGATACGCGCCCCGGTGGTCGCGGTTCCCTTTCGCTCCATCCCCATCGGCGGATAAACGGCGCGGGTTTGGTGAACCTCCGATCTTTCTTCGGACTTGCCCGCGCAGGCCGCGCCATGCGACGCAAATCCCGTCTTCGGAGCGCGTAAACTGGCGCCCCCCCGAAGCCTCTGGGGGTCTCTCGGGGCCTGCCGAGGCCTGCCAACGCCTGCCAACGCCTGCCAACACCGTCCATCGCCGTTCCGACCTCGCCGCGCGCGAGTCGGCGCGGAGGAGCCGGAGCCAACCATGTCCAACCGCCCGTCGCCCATGCACTCGACCCACCGTCGCCCCGCCCCGTTCGCCACCCTGCTGGGACTCACCGTCGGGACCGCCGTCCTGCTCGGGTCCTCCGCCTCGGCGGCGGTGGTCGACCTGCCGCGCTTCCCCGCGCTCTCGCCCGATGGCGCGACCGTGGTCTTCACCTGGCGCGGTGACCTGTGGCGCGCTCCTTCGGGCGGCGGCGAGGCCGTTCGCCTGACCTCGAACCCCGCGGTCGAGACCCGCAGCGGCTTCACCGCCGACGGCACCCGCATCGTGTTCGAAAGCGAGCGCGACGGACTCAAGAACCTCTGGTCGATCACGCCGACCGGTGGCGACCTGAAGCAGCTCACGGAGCTCGACGCCGGGTTCAGCCTTTCGTCGGTCGGACTGCTCGGCGGCCAGCCGGTCGTGTTCATCGAGAGTGCGCTCGAGGGCGACCTCTACCGCTCGCCGCGGCCGTTCACCGTGCCTGTCGACGGTGGCACGCCCACGCGGCTGCACGATGCCTTCGGCGGCGCGGCCAACGCCTCGCCCGACGGCCTCCGCGTGCTCTTCGAGCGCGGCACCAGCGGATGGACCCGCCGCGGCTACAACGGCCCGGACAACCGCAACGTCTGGCAGTACGACCTCGCCGCCAAGTCCTTCACGCAGCTCACCAAGTACGACGGCAACGACGGCCTGCCGCGCTTCATCTCCGCCGACGAGTTCGTCTACATCTCCGACCGCGGCACCGGCGCGCAGAACCTCCACCGCGCGAAGCTCGGCGGTGGCGTCGACTCGGGCAAGCGGCTCACCGACTTCACCGCCGACGACATCCACGGCCTCGCGGTCTCGGCCGACGGCAAGACCGCGGTCTTCGGCGTGCTCGGCGACCTCTGGCGCCTCGACCTCTCGAAGGAGGGCGCGAAGGCGGAGAAGCTCGCCTTCACCGCCGCCGACGACGGACTGCTCGACAAGGACATGAAGCAGGTCGGCCGCAGCGTGAGCGACGCGATGCTCTCGCCCGACGGCAAGACGATGGCGTTCGTCGCCGATGGCGATGTCTTCGTGCGCGCCGTCGAGGACAAGAGCCCGACCCGACGCGTGACCGAGGGCGAGGCCCGCGAGCGCGACATCGCGTGGAGCGCCGACGGCCTGACCCTCTACTTCGCCTCCGACCGCACCGGCAACGACGCCCTCTACGCCGCGACCGTCGCCGAGACCCGCGCCGAGGCGCGCGAGCGGGGCAAGCCGCAGAAGGAAGAGGCGAAGAAGGACGACGTCAAGAAGGACGACGCGAAGCAGGCCGAGCCGAAGAAGGACGACGCCGCGCCCGCGCAGCCCGCCGCGGCCGAGGCGCCCAAGTCTGACGCTCCGAAGACCGACGCTCCGAAGGCCGACGACGCCAAGCCCCAGGACTCCACCGCCGCCGCGGCCGACAAGAAGCCCGGCGACAAGAAGGAGCCCGAGAAGAAGAAGGACCCGAAGCTCAACCCGGAGCGCTGGGCCGACGCCGTGCGCTTCGAGGTGAAGCCGGTCACCAGCGGCCCGGACAACGACCGCCGTCCGATCGCGTCGCCGGACGGCAAGGCGCTGCTCTTCACGCGCAACCTCGGTGATCTCGCGCGGCTCGATCTCGCCACCGGCGAGGTCACGATGCTCCGCACCGGCTGGGACGACGAGCTCGAGTACGTCTACTCGCCCGATGGCACCATGATCGCCGTCGCAGAGAGCGACCAGGACTTCAACAAGGACATCTGGCTGCTCGCCGCCGACGGCTCGAAGGCGCCGGTCAACGTCACCCAGCACCCCGACAACGACGGTCGCCCGCGCTTCAGCGCCGACGGCAAGATCCTCGCGTTCCTCTCCGAGCGCACCAACGAGGAGGGCGATGTCTGGATGGTGATGCTCGATCGCGACCTCGAGGGCTACTCGCAGCGCGACCTCGACCAGTACTTCAAGGACGCCGGCGAGGCCGCCAAGAAGCGCAAGCCGCTCGAGGCGAAGGAGAAGGAGTCGCCGAAGACCGGCGCCGCCGCGCCGACGGAAACGACGAAGCCCGCCGAGTCGGGCCAGGACGCCGCGAACAAGGACGCGGCGAACAAGGACTCGGCGAACAAGGACGACTCGAAGAAGGACGACACCAAGAAGGACGAGGCGAAGAAGGACGAGGCCAAGCCCGCCGAGCCGAAGCCCGCCTTCGCCGACCTCGAGCTCGACGACGCCTACCTTCGCGTGCGCCGCGTGACCACCGCGCCGGGCGACGAGGGCAACCTCGAGATCTCGCCCGCGGGCGACCGCCTCTTCTTCACCGCGACCGAGGGCCGGGACGCCGCGCTCTTCTCGGTGAAGTATGACGGCTCGGAGCAGAAGAAGCTCGGCGCCAGCCTCGGCGTCGCCGGCATCTCGCTCACGGGCGACCGCCTCTTCGGCGTCAACGCGGGTCAGGCGCAGTCGGTCGGCACCGCCACCGGCGACACGAAGGTCGTCGACATCTCGGCGGTGAGCGAGGTCGTGCTCGCGCGCCGCAACGCGCAGAAGCTCGACGAGATCTCCCGCATCATGGGCTCGAAGTTCTACGTCTCGCCGAGCGAGAAGAAGCTCGACTGGCCGGCGCTCACCGCGCGCCACCGCGAGCTCGCGACGCGCGCGCGCACGAACGAGGAGTTTGACTTCATCGCCAACATGTTCATCGGCCACCTCGACGCGTCGCACCTCGGCGTGCGTTCGCCCGACGGCAACGGCGCTGCGCCCGCGCGCGGCGCGATGGCGTCGAGCCCGCGTTCGCAGGGACGCCTCGGCGTGAAGACCGTGCCCGCCGCCGGCGGATTCGCCGTCGCCGCCGTGCTTCCCGACTCGCCCGCCGCGCTCGCGAATCCGCGCATCGAGGTCGGCGACGTGATCACCGCGATCGAGTTCGAGCCGGTCGACCCGGCGAAGCCGCTCGAGACCGCGCTCGCGGGCAAGTCGGGGCAGGAGGTCTTCGTGTCCTTCACCCGTCCCGCGAAGGCGGGCGCGGCCGACCAGAAGCCGGCCGAGCTCGGCGCGATCATGGTGCCGATGTCGTCGGGCGCCGAGCGCACGCTCCGCTACCAGGCCGAGACGCTCGCCAACCGCGCGAAGGTCGCCGACCTCTCGGGCGGACGCATCGGCTACATCCACATCCAGGGCATGGACCAGGCTTCGCTCGACCGCTTCGAGCGCGACCTCTACGCGGCCGCGCACGGGCGCGACGCGCTGCTCGTCGACGTCCGCAACAACGGCGGTGGCTTCACGGCCGACCGCCTGCTGTCGTCGATCGACGTGCGCGAGCACGCCTACGCGATTCCGCGCGAGGGCGACCGCAGCCGCCGCTCCAGCTACCCGCAGGACCGCCTCTACATCCAGCGCTACACCATGCCGATGGCGATGCTCTGCAACGAGAAGAGCTTCTCGAACGCCGAGATCATCTCGCACGCGTTCAAGAACCTCGGCCGCGGCCTCCTCGTCGGCCAGCAGACGGCCGGCGGCGTGATCTCGACCGGCAGCGAGTCGCTCGTCGACGGGACCACGGTGCGCATGCCGTTCCGCGGCTGGTACATCGCGGGCACCGGCAAGGAGCGCGACCGCGACATGGAGGAGAACGGCGCGATGCCCGATGTCGTCGTCGTCCAGACCCCCGAGGACGAGTCGAAGGCGTTCGACGCCCAGCTCGCGCGCGCGGTCGAGGAGCTCATGAAGAAGCTGCCGAAGAAGTGAGCGCGAGGTCGCGCTGCAGGAAGCCGTGAAGACGTGAAGACGTGAAGACGTGAAGTCGTGAGCCGTGAAGCCGTGAACCGTGAAGACGGGTGCCCCGACGCAGGTGCCGTGAACCGATGCCCACTCCCAACGACAAGCTGCAGTTCAGCACCTGGCGCCCACACCCGTGGCACGGGCTCTCCGTCGGACCGAACGCGCCCGACGTCGTGCACGCGTTCATCGAGATCACGCCGTTCGACGTCGTGAAGTACGAGATCGACAAGCAGTCGGGCTACCTGCGCGTCGACCGGCCGCAGCGCTCGAGCTCGGTGCCGCCGGCGCTGTACGGCTTCGTGCCGCGCACCTACTGCGGCGCGCGCGTGGCGGCGCTGTCGCCGTCCTCGTCGCGCGGCGACGGCGATCCGCTCGACATCTGCGTGCTCACCGAGCGTCCGGTGGCGCGCTCCGAGATCCTGATGGACGCGCGCGTCCTCGGCGGCATCCAGATGATCGACGGCGGCGAGGCCGACGACAAGATCATCGCCGTGCTGCCGAGCGATCCGGTCTACGGCCGCGCGGTCGACCTCGAGGACCTGCCGCGTGCGCTCATCGACCGGCTCATCCACTACTTCTCGTCGTACAAGACCATGCCCGGCGAGGAGAACAAGGTCCAGATCGCCGGCACCTACAGCGTGACCCACGCGTGGAAGGTCGTGTCGGCGTCGATGCTCGACTACGCGGAGCTGCTCGCGCGGCGGTAGCGGCGCGTCTCACTCGCCCGCGGCGCGCTGGTCGGATTCGTCGCGCAGCCTGCGGCCGTCCTCGGCGATCGAGTCGTAGATCGACGCGAGCAGGCCGACGAGCGGGAACTTGCCCTGCAGCGGCGACGGTCCGAGTCGGCGCAGCAGCGCGTGCGGCGCGAACGGCTCGGTCTCGCTCGGCACTTCGTCGAGCTGCCGGCCGGGTCGCCAGAACGACTCGAGGCAGCGCTCGAGCGGCATCGCCTCGGGAGCGACCTCGACCGCGGGCGGCGTCGAGTGCGCGCGCGCGACGCCGCGGGTCGCGATGGCGCGCGCCTCCTGCAGCCGCTCGAGCAGGCGCTGGCCATCGAGGCCGCGCAGCGTGAACGCCAGCAGCGGATCGCCCGACAGGCGCTCGATCAGGAGCGCCGCGACGCATGCGACATGCTTGCACGGGAAGGGGAGATCGCAGGTGCAGCTGCGCTTGATGGTCGCGGCGTCGGTCGGCACCAGGTTCTTGCCGAGCGAGGCGAAGGGCTGCTCGACGAGCGGCGGCATCTCGCCGGCCAGGAGCTTCGCCGAGTAGACCGCCTCGCGCGCCATGATCGCGACCACGCGGTCCCAGTCCGCCGGCGTGAGCGTCTCGGCCGCGATGCGCACGGTGTACGGACGCGGCTGGCGTCCCTGCACCGAGGCCTCGACGCCCGCGGGGGTGATCTGCAGCACGGCGGTCTGTCCGACGCGCGCGTAGTCGAGGCCCTCGGCCTTGACCGCGTCGCCCACGCCTTCGAGCAGGCGCAGCGCCCACGCATCGGCGGGCCATGCGAGCAGGTCGATGCCCTCGCGGCGGCGCAGGCGGATGCCGTTCTTCAGGCGCCGCGGCCCCTCCTGCCGGCGCATCGGGCGGTTGCCCGGTCCGGCGTTGAAGTTCGAGTTGCGCGCGAACGACGAGGCCGGCACGCCGGCGCCGGGGGCCTGCGCGCCGCCATTCGGTTCACGCGCGCCGCCACTCGGTTCACGCGCGCCACTCGCGTCGGGCGCGCCCTCGTCGCGTCCGGCGCCGGTGCCGCCGGCGTTCGGGGCGGTCGACTCGATCTCGTCGTGGGAGCTCATTCCTCGTCCTCCAGCGTGTCGCGCCGCAGCGTGAGCAGTTCACGCAGCTGGCCGGTCGAGAGCTCGGTGAGCCACGACTCGCCCGCGCCGATGATCTGCTGCGCGAGCTCGGTCTTCTGCTCGATCATCTGGTCGATGCGCTCCTCGAGCGTGCCCTCGGAGATCATCTTGTGCACGTTGACGGTGCGGTGCTGGCCGATGCGGAACGCGCGGTCGGTCGCCTGGTTCTCGACGGCGGGATTCCACCAGCGGTCGAAGTGGAACACGTGGTTCGCCGCCGTCAGGTTGAGGCCGACGCCGCCGGCCTTGAGCGACAGCACGAAGATCGGGCAGGACGGATCGTTCGACTGGAAGCGCTCGATGAGCTGCTCGCGCTTCGCCTGCGGCGTGCCGCCGTGCAGGAAGAGCGCCTCGGTGTCGATCTCCTGCCGCAGCATCGCGACGAGCAGGTGGCCCATCTGCCGGTACTGGGTGAAGATCAGCGCGCGGTCGCCCGCGGCCACCACCTCCTCGACCATCTCCATCAGGCGCTGCGCCTTGCCCGAGCGGGCCGAGAGGCGCTCGCCCGCCTTGAGCGTGGGCAGCGGCGGCGCGTCGTCGTCGTCGGAGCCCTGGCGGAGGAAGTGCGCCGGGTGGTTGCAGATCTGCTTGAGCTTGACGAGCGCCGAAAGCACGAGTCCGCGGCGCTTGATGCCGTCCGCGTTGTCGACGCGGTGCAGCATGTCGTTGACCACCGAGTCGTACAGCTGCGCCTGCTCGGCGGTGAGCGGCACGTGCTGGCGCGTCTCGACCAGCGGCGGGAGGTCGCTGATGACGGTCGGATCGGTCTTGAGGCGGCGCAGCACGAACGGCCGCACCAGGTTCTTGAGGCGCTCGGCCTGGCGGCGGTCCTTGTGGCGCTCGATCGGCGCGGCGAAGCGGCGGCGGAAGTCGCCCTGCGTGCCGAGGTAGCCCGGCGTGCAGAACTCGAGGATCGACCAGAGCTCGCTCAGGCGGTTCTCGACCGGGGTACCGGTGAGCGCGATGCGGTGGCTCGTGCGCAGCGCGCGGATCGACGCGGTCTGCTTCGTCGGCGGGTTCTTGATGTGCTGCGCCTCGTCGAGCACGACGCGGCGCCAGTGGATGCGCTCGAGGCTGTCCTTGTCGCGCACCACGAGGGCGTAGGTGGTCACGACGATGTCCGACGAGAGCGCGGTCTCGACGAACTTCTCGCCGATCGGCCGCTCGAGTCCGTGGTGGACATGCACCACGAGCTCGGGCGCGAAGCGGTGCAACTCGCGGTTCCAGTTGCCGACGACCGACATCGGGCACACGAGCAGCGTCGGGCCGACGACGCGGCCGTTCGCCTTCTCGCGCTCGTGCTGCAGCAGCGCGATGAGCTGCACGGTCTTGCCGAGGCCCATGTCGTCGGCGAGGCAGCCGCCGAGGCCGAACCGGTCGAGGAACGCGAGCCACGACAGGCCCTGCGCCTGGTACGGGCGCAGCGTGCCCTGGAAGCGCTCGGGCTGGTCGACCTTGATGAACTTCTCGTCGCCCTTGAAGCCGAGGAGCTCGCTCACCCAGCCCTGCGCGTCGAGGCCGAGGATGGGCAGTCCGGTCTCGGGGCCGTCGAGGCCGTTGCCGAGGCGGATCGCCTGCATCACCGTCATCTGGCCGCCCGGGTGCTCCTTGAGGAAGCGCACCGCGCCGTGGAGGTCGTCGGGCCGGATCTCGACCCACTGGCCGTTCACGCGGAGGAGCGGCGAGCCCTGTCCCGCGAGGCGCTGGAACGCCTCGATCGAGAGCGACTGGTCGCCGAGCGCGATCTGCCACGAGTAGTTGACGAGGCTGTGGAGGCCGAGGTGGCTGCCCTCGCCGTCGGCGCCTGTGCCGCCACCCGAGGGCAGCTGGCCGTTGCCGGAGTCGATGAGCAGGCGCGCGCCGAGCCGGCTCGCGGGCTGTCCCCACCAGCTCGGCGAGAGGACGACGAAGCCCGACTCCATGAGGATCGGGCGGAAGTCGCGCAGGAACGCGTACGCCTCGGTGGTCGAGAGCGAGAGCTCGCACGGGGTCGAGTCCTCGAGCGCGCGCTCGACGCGCGGCCAGATGCGCGCGGCGCGCGCGAGCTCTGCGAGCAGCACGTCGCCCGCGGGCTCGCCCTCGCCGCCGAAGCGCGCAAGCAGGCCCTTGAGACCGTCCTTGCCCTGCGCCCAGATCTGCTCGGCGTCGATGACCACCGGCGGGTCGTCGTTGGTGATGAGCTTGAAGGAGATCGTCCACTCGGCGTTGCGGCCGACCTCGTCGTTGGCATCGAAGCTGGTCGGATCGGGCTCGTTGAGCTCGAAGGCGAGGCGCACGAAGCGCGACTCGCTGGCGGCGTCGAGCGACGACAGCCACTGACGCGCGCCGCGCATCAGGTGGGTGTCGCTGCTCCTGAGTCCCTGCACCGTGTCGGCCTTGCCGAGGAGGCCGGTGAGCCACGCGACGTGCGGGTCGACGTTGGGATCGCGGTCCTCGATCGCGTCGCCATACGCCTCGAGCTCAAGCACGCGGCGGGCCTCGCCGTCGACGAACCCGAGCAGCGCCGCCTCGATGATCGCCCACGGCTGCGAGCGGAACTCGTCGTCGACGCAGCGCGCGCTCGGCGGGATCGCCGCGAGCAGCGAGCCGAGCCGCTGCGCGGGCGCGCCGTCGGCGAGCCACGGCTGCCACACGGCGCGGAAGCGCCCCGACTTCTCCTGGATGAGCGACGGCACCACGCGCTGGTCGGCGATGAGGTCGGCCGCGAGCACGGCGAGCTCGCGCCAGAAGCGGAGGTCGTGTCCGGCGTGCAGCTCTGCGGCGAGCGGGAGCTCCTCGTCGGCGGGCGCGAGCAGGAAGCGCAGCGCGGCGGGGGAGTCGACCGCGACCGCGGGCACCTCGACCGTCGAGAGATGCGCGATCGGCTCGTCGCTCAGGCCGAGGGTGTTGGCGAGCTTGTCGCTCGGCAGCGGTGCGGTGCCCAGCGTCGTCGTCGTCGCGGGAACCATCAGCCGCAGCATCGCAGGGTCGGCGACGATGTCGTCGCCCGCGAGCAGCCCCGCGCCGACGAGCACCGAGCGCAGCCGCGCGGCATCGCATGCGAACGGATGGACCGTGCCGTGGTGGCTGCCGGCGCCTGCACTGGCGGTCGTCGACGGCGTTGCGACCGACTCGGCTCCCTCCGCGCCCGACTCGGCGTCCTCCGCGCCCGACTCGGCGTCGGCGCGCCCATCGGTGGCGGCCTGCACGATCGCCAGCGCCGGTCCGATCAGCGAAGCATCTTCAGCCCAGAAGTGGAGCCGATCACGAGTCCAGACAGCATGTAGTACGAGCATGGGCGGGGACGGTCGCAGAGGGGGCTGGCATGACTCGCGCGCCGCGGGGAGCCGCGACTGATTGCGCTGGGATTCGAACCCAGGACCTACGGCTTAAAAGGCCGCTGCTCTACCGACTGAGCTACGCAATCGCGAAGGGGAGAAGTGTAGCGAAGCCAACCGCCGCCGACCGCTTTCGGCGTGTGCGAATGCGTGCTTCCCCGCGGCGTTCGTTTCGCAATCCGCACAGATCGTCTCAACCGCATAGGCGGCGCCGCCGATAGCGACGACATCGGTTCCCGCACCGCGGGGCCGCAGGAGACCGTCATGCCTGTCCCATTTGGTGCCGTTCCATCCAGTGCCCTGAAGCTTCCGAACCGCGGCGTCGATCGCGTGCGCGTGCTGGCCATCGGTCTGTCGGTGGCGGCGGTCGCCGTGTCGGTGGGATGCGCGGGACCGGGCAGCACCGTGCCGAACCGCAAGGTCGTGTCGGCGTCGGCGACGCCGGCAGAGACCCAGTCCGCCGGGGGTAGCCCCAGCTCGGGCGAAGAGGCCAACAGCACCTGGGACCAGGAGGTCGGCGCCCTGACCGACACCGGCTGGGACACCATGCCGCTGAGCCGCCGCTTCGCCGCCGGCCGCAACGACGGAACCATCACCAACGAGAACTCGCTGACCGACGGCGGAGGCAACCTCGCACAGGTCAGCTTCGCGACAGAAGGCGGCGACTACGCGCCCGATGTCGACAAGACGGGTACTTTTCTCGTCTATGCCTCGACGCAGCACCGCCCGACCTTCGACATCTACCGCAAGTCGGTCGATGGCCGGACCGTCACCCAGCTGACCACCGATCCGAGCGACGACCTCATGCCGTCCATCGCGCCCGATGGGTCGAAGGTGGCCTTCGCGTCGAACCGCAACGGCAACTGGGACCTGTACATCATGCCGATCGGCGGAGGCGCGCCCACCCAGCTCACCGCCGACACCGACGACGAGGTCCAGCCCACCTGGGCGCCGGACGGCCGCCGCATCGCGTTCTCCCGCAAGAACGGTCGCACCAACACCTGGGAAATCTGGATCGTCGACACGCAGAATCCGGGCCTCCGCTCGTTCGTGTGCGAAGGCTTCCTCCCGCGCTGGTCGCCGGAGGAGAAGAAGGACGTGCTGCTCTTCCAGCGCGCCCGCCAGCGCGGGTCGCGGCTCTACGGCGTGTGGACCATCGAGCTCGTGCAGGGCGAGGGTCTCAGCCCGACCGAGATCGTGAGCGCCAAGAACGCCGCCGTGCTCCAGCCGGGCTGGTCACCGAGCGGCGACAAGATCGTCTTCACCACCGTGGTCAATCCGGGTGGCGACGCCGAGTGGCCGACCCAGTCGGACATCTGGATCATCAACGCCGACGGCACGCGCCGAATCGGCCTGACCAACGGTCGGTTCCGCAACATGCAGCCGACCTGGGGCGCCGACGGGCGCGTCTACTTCGTGTCCAACCGCGGCGGCATCGAGAACATCTGGTCGATGGCGGCCGATGGTGGCCAGAAGGCCGCTGATTCGGTCGAGTTCGCCGCAGAAACCCGGCGGAAGACCCGCGACTTCGCCACCGGCGGCGGCGTCACGCCCGTCAACAACGCGGCCGACCGCGCCCCGAGCGGCGCCTCCGCCGACGGAACCCCCGATCTGCTCCGCTCCGCGCCCGACTTCGACGGCGGCCACTGAACCGCCCCGTTCAACTGGCACGGCGTTTGCGACCGATATCCCCACCATGGGACGGATCACCTTCGCCTCGCTCACGGTCGTCGCGCGCGCAACCCTCGCGCCTGCCTTGCTCGCCGTCGCCTGCCTGACGCCGCTCGTCGGCTGCCAGTCGGGCAAGGTGCAGCCGACCATCCTCAAGGCGCCGTACCTCAACGAGCGCGTGTGGGCGGTGGCTCCGTTCGCCAACGAATCGGGCGTGTCCGATGTCGACGGCGCGATGGTCGCCGATCGGTTCGTCTCCGAGATCGAGCAGGTGGACGGCCTTCGCTGCCTGCCGCTCAACCGCACGCTCGCCGCGATGAAGTCGCTCGGCATGACCGGCATCCGCGACCTCCAGCAGGCGTCGACGCTCATGCGCACGCTGCAGGTCGACGGCATCGTGCTCGGCACCGTCACCGAGTGGGATCCCTACAAGCCGCTCCGCTTCGGCGCCGCGGTGGAGGTGATCTCGGTGGCCGAAGGTGCCGACCGCAAGCCGATGGATCTCAAGGAGTTGACGATGCCCACCGCCGAGAGCACCTCGGCAGGGGGGCTCGGCAAGCTCAAGGCAGAGATTTCCCAGGGTTCCCGCCTCTTCGATGCACGCAGCAACGAGACTTTGGGTGAACTCGAGCGCTATGCTCGGGGGCGCTTCGATCCGAACTCCGCCCTGGGAGCCCAGGCCTACGAGACCCGGATCGACCTCTTCACCCGGTTTGGGGCCTACGTCCTGACGCGCGACCTGCTCGAGCAGGAAGCGGCACGGCTCGGGGTGGCCTTGGAGCAGGGACGGGCCGAGCGCCCCTCCGAGGGGAGCGCGCGGGACACCGGTGGCAGTCGATAGCCAAATCGATGCCGCCAAACGACTTGCAGCGGCACGGCACCGGCGGCCGCGCCTCTTGGTCCGAGAGCACATCCTCACCGTCCGCGGAAAAACAGTTCAACCAAACCCCTTATCAGGCCGATAGCCACATCGGAGAGTTGGGACCTGAGTTGTGCCCGGAAGGATGAGCCAGCCGAGTGCGTGAGTGGGCGGAAGACGCGTCAGAGAACCGAGCACACCGTGGCGTCAGCAGACGCCAGATCGAGGCAAACAGCCATGAACGAGAACCTTCCCATCGTCGAGCGCTTCCTGTCGTATCTGATCGACGAGCGCGCCTTCAGCCCCTACACCTCGCGGTGCTATGGACTGGACCTGCGCCAGTTCGTCGAGTTCCTCGAGACGGAACTCAAGACGCGCGTGGACATGAAGAACGAGCAGGCCGCCCTCGACGCCGCCGGCGCGAAGCGTCCGCTGCCCGCGTCGATCACGGCGACCATCCTCGCCTGCGACGTCGAGCGCATCCGCGGCTTCCTCGCCAAGCTCTCCGAGCAGAACTACTCGCCGGCCACCATGGCCCGCAAGATCGCGACCCTCCGCAGCTTCCACAAGTGGCTGGAGAAGCGCGCCTTCACGGCGTCGAACCCGATGACGCTCATCCGCACGCCCAAGCAGGCGCGCCGGCTCCCGAAGGCGATCACGGTCGACGAGGTCGAGCGCCTGCTCTCCGCGCCCGAGGACACCGATCTCCTGGGTGCGCGCGACCGCGCGATCCTGGAGACCCTCTACTCCACGGGCATCCGCGTGAGCGAGGTCGTCGCCATCAACCGCGGTGACCTGAACGAGTCGAACGAGTGCATCGTGATCCGGGGCAAGGGACGCCGCGAGCGCCTGGTGCCGCTGGGCGCGCATGCGCTCAAGAGCCTCCGCCACTACCTGGACATGCTCGATGCCGAGATGCGCGCCGCGGGTCTCGTCTCGAGCCCCGATGCGCCGCTCTTCGTGAACAAGCACGGTTCGCGCCTCTCGAGCCGCTCGGTGCGCCGCAAGGTCGCCAAGTACCTCGTCAAGGTCGGACTCGATCCGGACATCAGCCCCCACACCATCCGCCACAGCTTCGCGACCCACCTCCTCAACAACGGCGCCGACCTGCGCGCCGTGCAGGAGCTGCTGGGTCACCAGTCGCTGTCGTCGACCCAGGTGTACACGCACCTGGCGCAGGGCAAGATGCGCGCCGACTACGACAAGGCGCACCCGCGCGCCGAAGCGAGCTGAGCGCCTGGCGTCGGCGGAGCGGTCGAACCCGCGCCGACCCACGCATTTCCCAAGTCGTTCCTATCACGGGCCCCGAGTTCCCTCGGGGTCCGTGTCATTTTCCGCCCGTGTCGGTTTCCGTCCGTGTCGGTTTCCACGGCGCGCCGCGCGGGCGGTCGTTCAGCCGAGCTGGTTGACGCGGCGGGCGAGCGCCTCGAGCGGTTCGAGCCGCGCGAGCAGTTCCTCGCGGCTTGGCGCGACGAGATTCATGTGCGCGACCTTGCGGCCCGGTCGCGGGCTCTTGCCGTAGAGCTGGATCGAGGCGCCGGGGAGCGCGAGCACATCCTCGCGCGCGGGCACGCCGCCGATCAGGTTGACCATCGCCGCGTGCTCGGGCGCGCCCGCGTCGCCGAGCGGGAGCCCCGCGACCGCGCGCATGTGGTTCTCGAACTGGCTGGTGCGCGCGCCCTGGATCGTCCAGTGGCCGGAGTTGTGGACGCGCGGCGCGATCTCGTTGGCGACGAGCGTGCCGTCGGCCACGAACATCTCGAGCGCGAGCGTGCCGACATGGCCGAGGCCCTCGAGCACGCTGCGCGCGTGGCGGGTCGCGGCGGCGGCGAGCGCGTCGCCCACGCGCGCGGGCGCGATCGAGCGGAACAGAATGCCCTGCGTGTGGAGGTTCTCCACCACCGGGTAGACCGCGGTCGTGCCGTCGAGCGCGCGGGTGGCGACGATGGAGACCTCGCGGTCGAACGGCACGAAGGCCTCGTAGATGCAGGGACGCCGGCCGAGGTCGGTCCACGCCGGTGCGAGCTCCGCCGCCGCCCGCACCACGCGCTGGCCCTTGCCGTCGTAGCCGAGGGTGCGCGTCTTGAGGACGCCGTGCGGCCCGACGGTCGCGAGCGCGAGGTCGAGGTCGGCGTCGCTCGCGATGGCGGCGAACGGCTGCACGGGAACGCCGGCCGAGCGGAGGAACTCCTTCTCGCGGATCCGGTCGCAGGTGAGCTCGAGCGAGCGGACGCCCGGCCGCACCGGGCGCAGGCCCGCGAGGAACGCGAGGCTCGCCGTCGGCACGTTCTCGAACTCGAAGGTGATGACATCGACCGACTCGGCGAAGGCGGCGAGCGCCGCGCGGTCATCCCACGGTGCGCACACGTGCCGTCCCGCCACGCGCGCGGGCGCGTCGGGCGACGGGTCGTAGAACACGCACTCGATGCCGAGCGGGATGGCCGCGAGTCCGAGCATCTGCCCGAGCTGTCCGCCGCCGAGGATGCCCACCGTGCGCGCGGCGCTCACTTCTTGCTCTCTCCCGTGTGGTGGATGGTCGTCGGGTGGCCGGTACCGGAGCTGCTTCCGGGGATCGGGTTCGCCAGCACATCCGCGGTCTGCTTCGCGCGGAAGGCCGCGAGCCGCGACGCCACGCCCGCATCGAGGTGCGACAGGATGCTCGCCGCGAGCAGCGCCGCGTTCACCGCGCCCGCGCGACCGATGGCGAGCGTGCCCACCGGGATGCCCGCCGGCATCTGGACGATCGAGAGCAGGCTGTCGACGCCCTGCAGCGCCTTCGACTCGACGGGCACGCCGAGCACGGGGAGGTCGGTCTTGGACGCGCACATGCCCGGCAGGTGGGCCGCGCCGCCGGCGCCCGCGATGATGACCTTGAGGCCCCGTCCGCGCGCCGCCGCCGCGTACTCGAAGAGCAGGTCCGGGGTGCGGTGCGCCGACACCACGCGGCATTCGTGCGGGATGCCGAGGCCGGCGAGGGTGGTCGCGGCGTGCTGCATCGTTTCCCAGTCGGACTGGGAGCCCATGATGATCCCGACCGCGGGAGAGGCGTCGCTCGTCATGGCGCGATGGTACGGGCGGGCGTGGATCTGCGGGAAGCGTGGATTCGCGGGAAGCGGGTTTCACGGTCGCCGCGGGGGAGGTTGGTGCTACCATCGCCGTCCTTCGCGGCGCGCGCGCGCCGGGGAGCTCGTCGAGCAAAGGAACCACATGAGCGCGATCCGTCTGAACGGTCAGTACGTCCTCCTCCGTGATGTCGAGAAGAAGGACTTCCTGGCCTTCGTCCAGCTGTGCCTGCCCAAGATCACGGCCGAGGAGCCGGTGCCGCACACGATGGCGAACGTGCTCGCGGGGCTGCTCGCCGAGGGCAAGCCGCAGACCGATCCCGTCGCGCAGGCCGGCTTCCAGTGCTGCGCCTCGCTCGGCATCAAGAACATGTGGACCGACGGCGCCACCGCGAACGTGACCGAGGAGGTCGCGACCGATGCGTCGCAGGGCCTCGAGACCGCGTTCGGGTTCGCGGCGATCCAGTCGGGTGTCGCCGCTGCAGCCGCGGCGTGCAACGCCTTCCGCCGCAAGATCACGATCAACGACGTCGAGCACGCGGTCACGCGCCAGCCGAAGGAGATCCTCATGCAGGTGGCCCAGGCGGTCGCCAACATGAAGAACGTCAACGAGCCGATCTTCGTGACCGCGGGCCGCGCGCTCGGCGGGCGCCTCAAGGAGGGCTTCGGCCCCGAGGATCCGCACACGATGGCGATCCTGTGCATGCTGACCGACTTCGGCGCGACCGGCGTCAAGATCGACCTCGAGAAGAACCTGCTCGGCTTCGCGCCGTTCAGCCACGCGAACGCGATGGCGAGCGCGATCCTGCAGGGTCTCGACGCCGAGAAGGTCGGCGAGGTCCGCAAGGCGATCGAGCGCACCAACGAGCAGTTCCGCAAGGTCATGGCGCAGCAGCAGGCTGCCGCGCAGGGCCAGGCGGGCGCCGCGCCACAGGGCCAGCAGCAGCAGGTGACGGTGCCGCGCGTGATGGGCACGCGCCGCCGCCGTTGAGCACGCGCGGGCGCGCGCTCGCACTCGGAGGATGTTCACGATGATGTCGCGCATGCACGCTCGCCTCCTCTCCGTTCCCGTGTCGAGATTGCTGGCGTCGGCCGGCGCGGCGGTCGCATGTTCGGCCGCGGCGGCAGGGACCAAGGTGTGGGACTCGCGCGACCTCTGGGCGACCTCGTCGATCGAATCGGACAGCGACGCCGGCGAGCGGCTCTCGGCCGCGTTCGCGCAGTTCGCCGACTGGCCCGTCTACACCGAGGTGGCGGCGGTCGCGGGCATCGCGATCGGCCTCTCGGCGCTGCTGGCGTTCCATCCGCGCGCGGGCTACGGCGCGGGCGCGGTGTCGGCGCTCGAGGAGCGCAAGACGCTGGTGCTGCTCGGGCTCGTGGCGGCTGCGGCGGGCATGCTGGCGGCGAGCACGCCGGTGGTGGCGCTGATCCTGGTCGCCGTCGCGGTGCTGCTGCGCGGGCGTGCCATCGGCGAGACGCCGGGACTCGATGTGTCGGGGACGCCGGTCGCGGGCATGCAGCTGCGCGCGGTCATGATCGCGGTGGTCGGGCTCGCGGTCGGGATCGGCCAGTTCCTGCCGGCGCTGCTCCTCACGGGCGCGGCGTGGGCGATCCTCTGGTGGCTGGGCGCCCACCGCTTCGCGCGCATCAAGGTGCGGATGGCGTTCAACGCCGATCGCGAGCGGGCGAAGACGCTCATCGTCGAGACCCTCGCGCGGCTGAACTGCCGGTCGGTGGGGGTCAAGGAGAGCGGTTCGGGCCGCGCGTACACCTTCACCGTGCGGGTTCCCGCATCGGTGAACGACGAATTGCTGACCAGGGGACTCTCGGCGGCGCTTGCTCCGGAGATCGGCGCGGTCGAGGTCGAGATGCGCGCGGAGTGATGCGCGCCGCGGTGCTGGAACGCGCCGCGATATCGAAACGCGCCGCGATGCTGCACCGCGCCGCGATGCCGAAACGCGCGGCGGGCAACCCCCGGCTCAGCCCGCCTGCTCGGCCTTCCACTGCGCGATGACCTTCGCCTTGCGCTCCGCCTTGAGCGAGCGGAACTGGTTGGCGTCCGCTGCGGAGGCGAAGCCGATCACGACGCCCTCGTAGGTGACGGCCGCGGCGCGGGCGTCGAGCGCCTCGCCGGTGAGCGGGCAGGTCCGGTTGGTGATGCCCTTCTGGGGGAGCACCTGGTCGGCGCCGAGGCGCGCGCGCTGCTTGAGCTCGAGCGAGGCGAACTGGCGGGCGTTCTCGCGGCCCTTGCAGTAGACCGGGTAGCTCTCGAAGTAGGCGGCCTCATCGAGCTCGGTGACCGGCTCGCCGCAGATCGGGCAGACCATCTCGGTCTGGATGATCGGCATCACGACGTCGATCGCGGGGGTCGTGCTCTTGATGGCGGGGTTGCAGGCCGTCATTCCAAGCACGAGGGCGGGGGCGGACGCGAGCAGGGCGATGGTGGCGGTGAGGCGCATGGGTGGCTCCTTGGCGGGCGTCGTTGCCCAGATGCGGGAGCCTCCGCGCTGGCCTGAGCCCCCGCAAGGGGCGGGCGCGCGATCGAGGAGAGTCCTCATCCGATCTGAACCAAGCGCAAACACGGTCAGGTCGTCGCATTGGTGCCGTATGTGGAATTGCATTCGGCTTCCATGTGGATCTCATGAAGTCGTTTTGGGTGGTCTGCGGCGAAACCCCTTTGCCCGCAGTGATTCACGTGCTGGCCTAAACGATTCCTTCATGTGAAGAACGTGCGAACCCCGCGGGCGGCGGTCGGGGCGGACCTTGGGAGCGTTGCACCGTTCTACCTTGCGCCCGCCGCGCGCTGGTGCGCGCGGCGTGCACAACCGCGAAGACCGCAGGAGCAATGAACATGACACCGACCGCAACCTTGTCGGCGCTCGTTGGAGCGACGACGCTGACCCTCGCCGGCGCCGCCATGGCCGCCGACTCGGGCAACGACATGGCGCAGCAGATCGCCGAGCTGCGCGCCGCCAACGAGGCCCTCGCCGCCAAGGTGAGCCGTCTCGAGCAGTCCGCCGGGAACGAGAACTGGCTCACCGAGGAGCGCGCCGAAGAGATCCGCTCCATCGTGAGCGACGTGCTCGCCGACGCGGGCTCGCGCGACAGCCTCCAGTCGGCCGGCATGACCGGTGGCTGGAACAAGGACCAGGGCGGCTTCTTCCTCGCGTCCTCGAGCGGTGACTTCAAGCTGAACCTCAAGGGCCAGGTGCAGGTCCGCTGGGCCTACAACCACCGCGACAACGAGGGCCTCGGCGCCACCGCCTCCAAGGAGAACAGCTGGGGCTTCGAGAACCGCCGCACCAAGCTGACCTTCGGCGGCTTCGTCGTCGACCCGAGCTGGACCTATGAGATCAAGCCGGTCTTCAATCGCACGCCGGGCTCCGTCACGGGCGGCGGTGCGACCTTCTCGAGCGGCAACATCGTCGGCTCGGTCGAGGACGTGTGGGTCCAGAAGGACTACGGCAACGGCATGATGTGGCGCGCCGGTCAGTTCAAGGCGCCGTTCCTCCGCGAGGAGCTGGTGTCGAGCTCGTCGCAGCTCGCGGCGGAGCGCACGATGGTGAATGACGTCTTCACGACGAAGTTCGCGCAGGGCCTCCAGGTCGAGTTCGGCGGACGCGCCGGCGAGCAGTGGCGCGCACAGGTGTTCTACGGCGACGGCATGCGCGCCAACGCGACCAGCGTGCCGACCAGCGCCACCGCGAACGCGGGCAGCTACGCCGGCTCGTACACGACGGCCTTCAACGCGAACACGACCAACTACGCGTTCGCCGGCCGCCTCGAGTACCTCGGACAGGGCCAGTGGAAGTCGATGCGCGACTTCAACAGCTACATCGGCGAGGAGAAGGGCTGGATGGTCGGCTTCGGCGGCATGGCGCAGAGCCTGCGCCCGACCAACGAGGGCACCGTCACCGCGAGCACCGTCGACAGCATGTGGGGCGTCACCGCCGACTTCACCTACAACTTCGGCGGCGCGAGCCTGTTCGCCTACGGCGTGTACCGCAACGTCGGCCTGACCGGCGACGTCGCGACCCGCGGCGGCGGCGTGTCCGACTCGATGGACCAGTGGGGCGCCGTGATCCAGGGCGGCTACTTCCTCAACACCGAGGTCGAGCTGTTCGCGCGCTACGAGATCGGCGACACCGACACCGACAAGTTCCGCACCGCGGAGACGGGCGTCGAGCTCGAGAGCAACAGCGTCGTGACCGCCGGCGTGAACTACTTCTTCGGCGGCACGAAGGACGTCAAGTGGACGACCGACTTCGGCTACGCCTTCGCGCCCGTCGGCGACTTCAACAGCTCGGGCACCGACTGGCTGAGCGACGGCTCGTCGACCACGGGCAACGGATTCAGCAACGATGGTCAGTGGGTGTTCCGCACCCAGCTGCAGCTGAGCTTCTGAGCTCGGGACTCCTGCAGCAAGCACTCGCCCGCGGGGGCAGCTCCCGCCGCGACTCTGCGTCATCCGCGCGCCGCCCGGTTCTCCGCCGGGCGGCGTGTTTTTTCCGATAGGCTGCGCGCGTGCACGGAAGCGCGGACCATCACCACGGACACCAGCATCGCGATCCCGCGGCCGACGGCCTGCACGGGTCGGGTGGCGCGGCCGGGGGCGTGCGTGGTCCGCTGGCGTCGCTCGGGGCCTACGGGGAGCTCGTGTGGCCGGCGATCGCCGGCGCGGCGCTGCTCTCGGGGTACCTGGTGGCGAAGGGCGGGCAGCAGCAGGTCGGGTACGCGCTGTACGCGGTTGCCTACGGGGTGGGCGGCTGGGAGGCGACGCGCGACGGCCTGAAGCAGCTGGTGCGCGGGCGGCTCGACATCGACTTCCTGATGGTGGTGGCGGCGATCGGCGCGGCGCTGGTCGGCGAGTTCGTCGAGGGTGCGCTGCTGCTGTTCCTGTTCTCGCTGGGGCACGGGCTCGAGCATCTGGCGATGAGCCGCGCGCGGAGCGCGGTCGAGGCGCTGGCGCGGATCGCGCCGAAGCAGGCGCGGCTGCGGCTTGCCGACGGCAGCGAGCGCGAGGTGCCGGTCGAGCAGGTGGCGGTGGGCGACCTGGTCGCGGTGCGGCCGGGCGAACGCATCGCGGCCGACGGCGAGGTGTGCGAGGGTCGGTCGGGCGTCGACCAGAGCCCGATCACGGGCGAGAGCATGCCGGTCGACAAGGCGCCCGGCGACGGCGTGTTCGCGGGCACGCTCAACGGCGATGGCGCGCTGCTGGTGCGGGTGACGCAGCTCGCGAGCGAGTCGCTGGTCGCGCAGATGGTGCGGCTGGTGGCCGAGGCGCAGGCGTCGAAGTCGACGGCCGAGCGCGCGGCGGAGCGATTCACGCGGATCTACGTGCCGTGCGTGCTCGCGGCCACGGCGCTCGCGATCGTGGTGCCGCCGATCGCGGGGTGGCTCGACTGGAACGAGGCGTTCCTGCGGGCGATGAGCATGCTGATCGGCGCGTCGCCGTGCGCGCTGGCGATCTCGACGCCGGCCGCGGTGCTCGCGGGACTCGCGCGCGCCGCGCGCGGCGGCGTGCTGGTGAAGGGCGGCGCGCACCTGGAGAACCTCGGGCTGCTCAGGTCGATCGCGGTCGACAAGACCGGGACCATCACGCGGGGACGGCCCGAGGTGTCTGCGGTCTCGCCGATGCCGGGCGTGGGGGAGGAGGAGCTCCTTCGGGTGGCGGCCAGCGTCGAGAGCGCGTCGGACCATCCGATCGCGCGCGCGGTGGTCGCGGCGGCGAAGGCGCGCGGGATCGCGGTGCCGCCGCCGGTCGACGCGGCCGCGGTGAAGGGCAGGGGCGTCGAGGCGACGGTCGACGGCGTGCGCGCGGGCGTCGGTCGCGCGACGCTGTTCGCGGGGCACGCGGTGCTCGCGGCCGATCCGCGCGTCGAGGAGCTCGCGGCGGCGATCCAGGCGCGCGCGATGACGGCGATGTCGGTGGTGCACGGCGGACGCGCGCTCGGCGCGATCGGCGTGAGCGACCGCGCGCGGCCCGAGGCGCGGCAGGCGGTGGCGGCGCTCGCGTCGCTCGGCTGCGAGGTGGTGATGCTCACGGGCGACAACGCGGCGACGGCGCGTGCGATCTCGCAGGAGGTCGGCATCGCGCGCGTCGAGGCGGGTCTGATGCCGGAGCAGAAGATCGGGTTCGTGCGCGAGCTGGTCGCGCGCGACGGCACCGCGGGCATGGTGGGCGACGGCGTGAACGACGCGCCGGCGCTGGCCGCCGCGACCGTCGGCATCGCGATGGGCCATGGCGGCACCGATGTCGCGCTCGAGGCCGCCGATGTGGCGCTCATGTCGGACGACCTCACGCGGCTCGCGTTCGCGGTCGACCTCGGGCGCGCGACGCGCACCATGATCCGGCAGAACGTGATCTTCTCGATGTCGGTGGTGGTGGGGCTGATCCCGCTCACGCTCTTCGGCCTGGTGCCGCTGTCGGTCGCGGTGATCTGCCACGAGGGCAGCACGGTGCTGGTGGCGCTGCACGGGCTGCGGCTGCTGTCGCGGCGCGATGGCTATGAGCGTGCCAAGTCGGCGTCGTGAGCACTAAGTCGGCGTCATGAGCGACAAGGCGGCGTCGTGAGCGATCGTCGTCACTCGAAGGTGGCGTCGAGCCAGCGCGCGAGGTTCAGCATCGGCCACGCGAGGCGCCAGTGCTGCATCGCCTGGGTCCGCACGATGTCGCGTGCGGCGGGCGAGAAGACCTCCCGCGCGACCGGTCCGTCGATCCAGTGCGTCTGCGCGGCGATCCACGACTCGAACGGCAGGGGGAAGCTCGCCTTCGGCCGCGCCACGATCTCGGGCGGGAGCACATCGGCGAACGCCTTGCGGAGCAGGCGCTTGGTCACCATGGTGCCGGTCGCGGTCGCGATGCCGCCCTCGCCTTCGCTGAACAGGTGGGCGCCGCCGGCGCGCATCGCGGCGTCGAGCACGCGGACGTCGGCGAACGGCACGCGACCCTCGACCGAGCCGCGCATGAGCGAGACGTTGAGGCGCTCGAGCAGGTTGACGAGGTTCACGCGCCGCTGCACCGCCAGGTGCGCGTCGAGCGAGCCGAGGTCGCCCGCGTCGCGGCAGGCGTCGAGCAGCAGGTGGCCGAGCGGATCGCCGTGGTCGCCGCGGTGGTCGTCGCCGAAGCGCGCGAGCGTGTCGCGGTTGAGGAGCTCGGGGATGAGCGCGCGCGGCGCCCAGCCGAAGGCGGTGCGGTAGAAGTCGGCGGCGGCCTGCGGCCCGTGCGTGGTGTCGGAGTCGATCCAGGCGAGCGTCGCCTCGAGCGGCGCGCCGTAGCCGCCGAAGATCTCATCGGCACCCTCGCCGGTGAGCGCGGCCTTCGCGTGCGGGGCGATCGCGTTCGAGAGCAGCGCGATGGCGACCTCGTTCGGCGTGGCGAGCGGATGCGCGCCCTCGGTGATCAGCCGTTCCCACGCGATCACGAACTGCTCGCCGGAGATGAGGACCTCGTGGTGGTCGGAGCCGAGCATCTGGGCAACGCGGCGCGCCATGAAGAGGTCGGAGCCGGGGCGGGCGGAGTCCTCCTCGGAGCCCGCGGCGAAGGTCATCATGCGCGGATTGGCCGTGCGGGCGATGGAGGCGATGATGGTGCTGTCGATGCCGCCCGAGAGCAGCGTGCACACCGGCGCGTCGGCGGCGAGATGCGCCTCGACCGAGTCGGTGACGGCCTCGCGCACGATCCACGCGGCGTCGTTGAGGTTGCGCGCGATGGGCGCGGCGGCGGGGAGCTCGCGCGCGCTGTGGATGCAGCGGACGCGCTCGCCGGCGAGGGCGTAGCGGCGGGTCTCGCCGGGCTCGACCGAGTGGAGGCCGCGGTAGAGCGTGCGTGCGCCGAAGGTGCGGCGCGGCATCTCCATGAACGAGGCGACGCTGGCGAAGTCGGGCTCGAGGCGGAACGACGGATGGCCGGTGATCGGCTTGGGCTCGCTCGCGAACACCAGCTCGCAGCCGCCGGGCACGGCGACCTCGGCGTAGTGGAGCGGCACGATGCCGAACGGATCGCGGGCGAGCACGAGCTCGTCGCTGTCGACGAACCACGCGGCGATCGCGTACATGCCGCGCAACTCGCGCAGGCCGTCGATGCCGCGCATCGAGAGCAGCGTGGCGAGCGTCTCGGTGTCGGAGCGCGTGTGGAACACGGCGCCCCGGGCCGCGAGGCTGCGGCGGATGTCGAGGTGGTTGTAGATCTCGCCGTTCCAGGCCAGGATCACGCGCGGTCCGGGACCGGTGCTGCGGAACGGCTGCGCGCCGCCCTCGGCGTCGAGCAGGGCGAGACGGCGGTGCACGAGCGCGACGTGGCCCGCGTGCATGCTCCCCGCGGCATCGGGACCGCGATGGGCGAGCAGCTCGCACGTGGCGACGCATGCCTGCTCATCGAGCGAGAGCCTGCGCCCTCGCGCTGTTGCGATCCCGAACACTCCGCACATGCTGGCCGTCTCCGTAAGCAGGACTCCGCCGCGCGATCGAGGTGATCTCGGCACCCGCGGCGCGGACTCGGGGCGGATCGCTCCGGGCGCGTGCGTGGGCGTTGGGCTATCGGCTTTCAGAATCGGCGTGTGCAGGCACGGCGGCGTGTTTCGCCGCAAACATCGCGCGATCGGCGGACGAGGGGTTGCGGGCGCGACGCGGCGCGGTCAGGATGCGCGCATGGCTTCGATAATCTCGTCTCCCGTGCGTGCGATTCCCGCGCTTCTCGCCTCGGTGACGGTCGCGCATGGCGCACTCGCCGCGCATGGGGTGCTTGCCTCGCCCGTTGCCTCGCCCGTTGCCTCTCGCGCTGCTTCGGCCGAGCTTTCGCTGGACACGCTGTTTCAGGACCACGCGGTGCTGCAGCGCGACCGCGCGATCCCCGTGCGCGGAACCGCCGCGGCGGGCGCGAAGGTCGCCGTCTCGTTCGGCTCGGCGAGCGCGGAGGGCGTCGCCGGGCAGGACGGCCGCTTCAGCGTGGAGCTGCCGCCGATGCCGGTCTCGCTCGCGCCGCGCGAGCTGGTCGTGCGCAGCGGCGCCGGCGAGGTGCGCGTGAAGGACATCCTCGTGGGCGAGGTGTGGTTCTGCTCGGGTCAGTCGAACATGGAGTGGACCGTCGACGGCGCGAACGAGTCCGACCGCGCGAAGGCGATGGCGGCCAAGGTGCCGATCCGCTCGTTCAAGGCCCCGCATGTGACGGCGAACGAGCCGCGCGCGCGTGTCGACGGCACGTGGCGCCTCGCGACCCCGGAGACGGTGGGAGGCTTCACGGCCGTCGGCTGGTGGTTCGGCGTCGATCTCGCCCGTGCGTTCGACCTCGAGGTGCCGATCGGTCTCGTCGACATCTCGTGGGGCGGCACGCGCATCGAGCCGTGGATTCCGCTCGATGAGATGGCGAAGTCGGACTTCAAGCAGACCGCCGACGAGCTCGCCGCGGCCATCGCCGCGTCGCGCGCGGTGAAGCCCGAGGACCGCGCGCGTGCGCAGGCCGCCGAGGACGCGCGCCACGCGAAGGAGCTCGAGTCGTACTGGACGCGCGCGCTCGCGGGCGAGCTCGGCCAGCGCGAGGGATGGTCGCAGCCGGCGGAGAGCTCCGAGTTCCCGCAGGGCTGGAGCAAGGCGACGCTGCCCGCGTACTACCCGGCGCTCGACCGGGCGCTGGAGCGGTTCGATGGATTCGTGTGGTTCACCCGCGAGTTCGAGGTGAACGAGGCGATGGCCGGCAAGCCGCTCGAGCTCACGCTGCCCGCGATCGACGACTGCGACCATGTGTGGATCGACGGCATGCCCGTCGGTTCGACGGTGAACGACTGGAACTCGCCGCGGCGCTACCCGATCGCGGCCGGGCTGCGCGCGGGCATGCACCGCATCGCGATCTGCGTGCTCGACATGGCGGGTCAGGGCGGGTTCGCCAACGGCGCGATGTCGATCGGCGTCGCCGGCGGCGGGCCGCGCGCGGACCTCGCGGGCGAATGGCTCTGGCGCAAGGGCGGTGGCACGCCGCAGGTCGCGGCGCCGATGCGTCGCGATGTCACGCGGCAGCCGGGCACCGAGCCGCATGAGCCCGCCGCGATCTACAACGCGATGATGGCGCCGTGCATCGCCTTCCCGGTGCGCGGGACGATCTGGTACCAGGGCGAGTCGAACGCGGGCGAGCCCGACAAGTACCGCAAGCTGCTGCCGCTGCTCATGGACAGCTGGCGCGCGAAGTCGGGCAACCCCGACATGGCGTGGGGCATCGTGCAGCTCGCGGCGTTCATGCCGTTCGTCGAGAACGAGCCGGCGCAGGGAGCGTGGGCGCTGCTGCGCGAGGCGCAGTTCCGCGGCGCGGCCGCCGGGCGCGGAGGCATGATCAGCGCGACCGATCTCGGCGACGCCGCGGACATCCACCCGCGCCAGAAGCGCGAGGTCGGCGAGCGTCTCGCGGCGTGGGCGCGCAACACCGTGTACGGCGAGAAGAGCGCGAGCTGGAATGGTCCGGAGCTCGCGAAGTGCGCGCGCCAGGGCGCGTCGGTGGTGTGCGAGTTCGACCACGCGGCCGGCCTCGCGACGCGCGGCGGCGAGGCGCTCGGCGGCTTCGCGCTCGCGGGCGCCGATGGCCGCTTCGTCTGGGCCAAGGCGCGCATCGAAGGCGCGAAGGTGGTGGTCGAGGCCGACGGCGTGACCGATCCGGTCGAGGTCGTCTACGCCTGGCAGAACAACCCCGTGCGCGCCAACCTTGTGAACGGCGTGGGCCTGCCCGCGGTGCCGTTCCGCAGCAAGGTCGCGAAGTGAGCCCATGAACGCGCCGGCGCTGTTCGTGCTCGCGGTGCATGCCGCCGTCCCGGCGGAGGTGGCGATTCCGCCGGAGATCGCGCCGTTGCTCGCGGCGCACTGCGTGGATTGCCACGAGGGCGCGCGCGCGAAGGGCGGGCTCGAGCTCGCGTCGGTGCTCGAATCCGGTCGATGCGACGAGTCGCTGCTGCGCGCGCTGCGGAAGCGGCTCGCGCGGCGCGACATGCCTCCCGCCGACGAGCCCGAGCGGCCGACCGACGACGAGTACCGCGCCGCGGTGGCGGCGATCGACGCGCAGGTGCCGCCGCTGGCGCGTGAGGTCCCCGCGATGCGGCGGCTCAACCGGTACCAGTATGCGGGCGCGGTGCGCGATGTGCTGGAGGTGTCGGCCGACGAGGCCGCCGCGCTGCTGCCGCGCGACGAGATCGGCGAGGGCTTCGACACGACCGCGTCGACGCTCGCGCTGCCGCCGCTGCTCATCGAGAAGTACTTCGACGCTGCGGAGCGGATCGCCGAGTGGTGCGTGCCGCCCGAGTCGTGGTCGCAGCGGCGCGTGATCCCGCCGGAGCGGCTCGAGCGAAAGGGGCAGGGCGGTACCTACGACGGCATCGCCTGGCTCGCGACCGTCGGCACGCTGAGCGCGCGCTTCGAGGCGTCCCACGCGGGGCGCTACCGCATCTCGCTCGAGGTCGCGGGGCAGTTCGCCGGCGACCAGAACCCGCATCTCGAGGCGATGGCCGGCGGTCGGCCGCTCGCGAGCATCTCGGTCGCTGCGCCCGCGGGCGCACCGCAGCTGGTGATGGGCGAGGTCGAGCTGGCCCGCGGCACGCACGCCGTGGTCGCGCGCTTCACCAACGATTTCTGGGATCCCGATGCGGCCGATCCCAAGCGGCGCGACCGCAACCTCGGCATCGGGCGCGTGACCATCGAGGGTCCGCTCGGCCCGACCGAGGACACGCCGTTCGAGCGGCGCGCGCGCGATCTCGCCGGCGAGGGCGCCGACATCATGCGCCTGCGCCGCGTGGCGTCCGCGGTGGGCGAGGAGCTGTTCCGCCGGCCGCTCGCGAAGAGCGAGTCCGACGCGCTGGCCGCGACGGCGCGCGAGGCGGTCGGTGCGAAGTCGCCGTTCGATGCGCAGCTGCGCGCGCTGGTGACGGCGCTGCTCGTCGATCCGCGCTTCCTGCTGCGGGTCGAGGCGTCGTCCGACGACGCGGTTCCGGGACGGCGTGCGCTCACCGGCGTCGAGCTCGCGTCGCGGCTCGCGTTCTTCCTCTGGTCGAGCGTGCCCGATGCCGAGCTGCGGCGCGCGGCGCAGGCGGGCGAACTCGCGGGTGACGCGGCGCTGCGCGCGCAGGTGCGCCGCATGCTCGCCGACGCGCGGGCGGCGAGCCTCGCGCAGCGGTTCGCGGCGCAGTGGCTCGGCATCGACGGGCTCGAGTCGCGGCAGGTCGATCCGCAGCTCTTTCCCAAGGTCGATGCCGCGCTGCTGACGTCGATGCGGCGCGAGACCGAGCTGCTCTTCGAGGAGGTCGTGCGCGGCGCGCAGCCGGTGCGCGCGCTGCTCGAATCGCGCGTGACGCGCGTCGACGCGCGGCTCGCCGCGCACTACGGGCTCGAGGCGCCGGCCGCGGGCGAGGACGCGCCATCGAACGCGGCGAAGGATGCGGCGCTCGGCGTGGCATCAGGCCAATGGTTCGTGCGTCCCGTCGCGCCCGAACGCGGCGCCGGGGTGCTCGGCCACGCGGGCATCCTGCTCGCCACCAGCAATCCCACGCGCACGAGTCCCGTGAAGCGCGGCAAGTGGGTGATGCAGGCGCTGCTCGACGACGCGCCGCCACCGCCGCCGCCCGGCGTCCCGCAGCTGCCCGAGAAGCCGGAGGACACCAAGGGTCTCTCGGTGCGCGAGCTCATGGCGCTTCACCGCGCGAATCCCGATTGCGCGTCGTGCCATGTGCGGATGGACGCCATCGGCCTCGCGTTCGAGGCGAGCGGCGTCGACGGGCGCCTGCGCGCCGGCGTCGAGGACAGCAGCGAGCTTCCCGACGGTTCGATCCTGCGCGGCGTGCGCGGCGTCGAGGAACTGCTCGCGGGGAACCGTGCCTTCGAGCGCGCGCTGGCGCGGCACCTGCTGGTCTACGCGCTCGGCCGCGGCACCGCGGACGCCGACGACGCGCTCGTCGACCGCCTCGCGCGCGACCTCGCGGCGCGCGGCGACTTCGCGTCGCTCGTCGATGGCATCGTGCTGAGCGACGCGTTCCGCACCCGCGCGACCGCGGCGAAACCGGCAAAGTGACGGTTGCCGCGCCCGCGATCGCCGATAGATTGGCTCCATGCGACCTCCGCTGATCCATCGCCGCACCGTGCTCCGCGGCGTCGGTGCCACCATCGCGCTGCCGTGGCTCGAGGCGATGCTGCCGCGCGGAGTCATGAGCCGTGCCGCCGCTGCGGCCGCGGCGTCGCCGGCGGCAGGCGCTGCCGGCCTCGCGGGCGCGGCGCCCGGCGCGGTCACGCGCGTCGCCTACCTCTTCTTCCCGAACGGCGTGCATGTCGACGCGTGGCTGCCGAAGACCGATGCTCAGGGCCGCTGGATCCCCTCGCCCACGCTCGAGCCGCTCGCGGAGTTCCAGAAGGACATCACCGTCTACACCGGCCTCCGTCACCGCAACGCCGAGGCGAACGGCGACGGCCCCGGCGACCACGCGCGGAGCGCGGCGTGCTTCCTCACCGGCGCGCAGCCGCGCAAGACGGCCGGCGACGACATCCGCGCGGGCCGCTCGATCGACCAGGCGATGGCCGACGACTTCGAGCGCCGCGGCGCCGCGACCCGGCTCCGCTCGCTCGAGCTCGGCAGCGAGCCGGCGATGACCGCGGGCAACTGCGACTCGGGCTACTCGTGCGCCTACAGCGCGAACATCTCGTGGAAGTCGGAGAACCTGCCCAACGGCAAGGAGACCGATCCGCGCGCGGCGTTCGAGCGCATCTTCGGCCGCAGCGGTGAGTCGGCCGAGGCGTCGGCCGCGCGCCTGCGCTCGCGGCGGTCGATCCTCGACGGCGCCGTGCTCGAGGCCCGGCGGCTCGCGCGCAGCGTGGGCGGCGACGACCGCGCGCGCCTCGACGAGTACCTCGACGGCGTGCGCGCCCTCGAGCGCCGCCTCGACGACGACGCGATGGCGCAGCTCGACGCGAAGGACGCGATCCCCGACTTCGACGGCGCGCCGCTCGACATGGCGCGGCGCCTCGACCTGCTCGGCGAGGTGCTCGCGCTCGCGTTCAAGACCGACTCGACCCGCGTCGCCACGCTCATGCTCGCCAACGAGGGCTCGAACCGCGCGTACCGCGAGGTCGGCGTGTCCGACGGCCACCACGATGTCTCGCACCACGGCAACAACGCCGACAAGCTCGCGCACTTCGCGGCGATCAACCGGTTCCAGACCGAGCGCTGCGCGGCCTTCCTGCGCGCGCTCTCGCGCACGCGCGAGCACGGCCGGCCGCTGCTCGACTCGACCATCGTGCTCTACGGCGGCGCCATCGCCGACGGCAACCGCCACAACCACGACGACCTGCCGATCCTCGTCGCCGGCGGCCGCGCGCTCGCCCGCGACGGCCGGTTCAAGGGCGGGCTCGTCGCCGCCTGCGAGAAGGGCACGCCGCTCTGCAACCTCCACCTCGGCATCGCCCGCGCGGCGGGCGCGGAACTCGAGCGGTTCGGCGATTCGACGGGGGTTGTCGCGGTGTGAGGTGGGACGCGGCTACTGCACGCACGTTCCCCACGCCCCCAGGATGGTCGCGAGATCCGCCGCGTTGATCACGCCGTCGGGTACGAGGTCGAGGCCGGGCACATTCGGCGCCGGGCCCCACGCGTTGAGGAGCTGCGCGAGATCCGAAGGCCCGACGAAGCCGTCACGGTCGAAGTCGGCAGGGCAGGTGGAAAATGCGCTCTCGCAGATGTCGATCACGCCATTTCCGTTGGCGTCGACGGCGAGCTCAGCCGTGATCTCGCACGAGTCAAGCAGGCCGTTTGCGTTGCAATCCGCGCTGGTCGCGCCCACGTAGGTGAGCTCGAACTCGATCCAGGTGCCGTCATTGCAGCCCGCGGGATCGACGGCGATGCTCGCGGTTGCCCGCAGGGTGATGGAGCCCTTGGCGGTGATCTGGTCGTTGAAGCCGAAGTCGCTCACGATAAATGTGACCCACGGCGTAACGCCGCAATCGTTGGTCCCCGCGAATGCGGTGCCGAGCGGCTGGTTGCCGAGCTTGAGTGTCACATACTCGAGCAAGCCGCTGAAATCGCCGTGTGCGCGCGCACGGATCGTGACGGGCGACGCGGAGAGGACGACGTTCGGAATGGTCCACGCGGCCGGCGCGTTGATGCCGATGGGGCCGATGTGGCCCGATGTGAGGTCGACGGTGAGCTGCTTCTCGCAGGTATCGCCGAGGCCGTTGTGGTTGCAGTCTTCGAGCCAGTCGACTGCAGCGTCGCAGGAGTCGAGCACGCCGTTACTGTTGCAGTCGTGGCCGTCAATCTCGAGGGAGTCGAGGACGCCGTTGGAATTGCAGTCCAAATCTGTGAGTGCGACGGTGTGGGACCCGCCCGCCGCGACAGCGGTGACGTTTACGAATCCTGCGGGGACATTGCACTGGCCGCTGGAGTTGTCCCCCCAGCATGCGACCGTGGCGTCGCCCTTGAGCGCGACAGTGTGGAACCCGCCC
>JBMOGJ010000026.1:0-33654 GCA_049318425.1 Phycisphaerales bacterium
CGGCCTCACCGTGAACGGCGCCGACGGCAAGGGCATCGGCTACTTCGAGGGCGACAACAACCGCGTGCGCCTCACGCCGCGGCACTGGGCGTACCTGCGCATCTCGGAGGGCTGCAACCAGCGCTGCGCGTTCTGCACGATCCCGTCGATCCGCGGCAAGATGCGCTCGAAGCCGCTCGAGGCGATCGAGGCCGAGGCGCGCAGCCTCATGGCGTCGGGCGCGTTCGAGCTCAACCTCATCGGCCAGGACACCACGAGCTACGGCATGGATGTCGGTTACGACGGCGGCCTCCCCGGGCTGCTGAAGACCGTGAACGGCGTCGCGCGCGAGTTCGGCGGCGGCTGGATGCGGCTGATGTACGCGTATCCGTCGAAGTTCGACGACGCGTCGATCGACGCCATCGCGAACCTCGACAACATCCTCAAGTACATCGACATGCCGCTGCAGCACGCGAGCAACGCGATGCTCAAGGCGATGCGCCGCCACACCACCCGCGCGCACACCGAGGAACTGCTGGAGAAGCTCCGCGAGCGCGTGCCCGGCATCGCGATCCGCACCACCTTCATCGTGGGCTTCCCCGGCGAGACCGAGGACGACTTCGAGCAGCTCCTCGAGTTCATCGCCGAGCAGCAGTTCGACATGATGGGCGTGTTCCGCTATTCGGCCGAGGACGGCACCCCCGCCGGCACGATGGAGCAGGATCCCGCGCTCGCCGTCCCCGACGAGGTCAAGCGCGAGCGCGAGGAGCGCGTCATGCTGCTGCAGCAGGAGATCGCGTTCGAGAACGCCAAGCTGCAGGCCGAGGCCAAGGCGCAGTTCGACGTGCTCATCGAGGGTCCCGCCGCGGGCAAGTCGAAGTCGCGCGCGACGACGGGCGTGACCAAGGGCGGCGCGCTCTACACCGGACGCGCGTACTTCCAGGCGCCCTCGATCGACTCGCTCACCTACGTGCAGTCGACCGAGAAGCGCGCTCCCGGCGAGCTGGTGCGCTGCACCGTGGTCGACGCGAACGGATACGACCTCGTCGCGGTCCCCACCGACGAGCTCGAGAAGAAGGTCTCCCTGCCCATCATGCACCGGCACTGAGGAACGATCACGCCATGAACGCCCGCGACGCAGAAGCCCTCGTCCGCCCGCTGCTCTGGATCGGCTTCGACGGGAAGGTCCCCACGCCCGAGGCCGCGCGTCTCGTGCACCAGGGCGTGTCGGGCGTCATCCTGTTCGCCCGCAACGTCGGCACGCGCGAGGAGACGCGCGCGCTCATCCGCGAGCTGAAGGCGATCGCGCCCGGCCCGCTGCTGCTGTCGGTCGATCAGGAAGGCGGCCGGGTCACGCGCCTCACCGAGGGATTCGAGCGCTTTCCCGCGCTGCGCGAGATCGGCGACCGCACGCCCGACGAGGTGCGCGAGATCGGCCGCCGCCTCGGCGCCGAGGTGCGCGCCGCGGGCTTCGACATCAACCTCGCGCCGGTGGTCGACGTCGACTCGAACCCGGCGAACCCCGTGATCGGCGAGCGTTCGTTCTCGCGCGATCCCGAGGTGGTCGCGCGCCTCGGCGCCGCGATGATCGAGGGCCTCGAGAGCCAGCTGGCCGCGTGCGCGAAGCACTTCCCCGGCCACGGCGACACCGACAAGGACTCGCACTACGACCTTCCGCGCCTCGCGCACGGCCTTGAGCGGCTGCGCGCGTGCGAGATGATCCCCTTCAAGGCGGCGGTCGAGGCGAAGGTGTCCTGCGTCATGACCACGCACGTGGTGTTCGACGCGCTCGACCCGGGCACGCCCGCGACCATGAGCGCCGCCGCCGTGCGCCTGCTGCGCGAGGAGATCGGCTTCCACGGCGTGTGCGTGAGCGACTGCCTCGAGATGAAGGCGATCTCCGAGCACTTCGGCTGCGGCAAGGCGGCGGTGCGCGCGATCGCCTCCGGCGTCGACGCGCTGCTCGTGTCGCACACGCCTGCGGCGCAGGACGACGTCATCACCAGGCTCGCCGCCGCCGTGTGCGACGGCACCATCCCCGAGGGCCGCGTGCGCGAGGCACGCACCCGCATCGAGCGGCTGGGGCGGATGCACGCCCGGGCGGTCTGAGCGGCGCGCCGCGCCGCGCGTGCGTCCGCCCCCCCGCGCGCGCACCACGCCCCGCCCACCGCTGTTCCCCTCGATCCGACGGCGCCGAGGCGCGCCTTATCGCGCACCCGACGGCCCCCCGCCCGCGAGGCGGGCCGCGCCGGCGGCCGAAATCGCGGCTCCCGACGCGGACGGTGAATGTCGGCGGCCTCTCGGCTACACTGCGCGATTCCCGTGAAGATCCGCAACTTCTCCATCATCGCCCACATCGACCACGGCAAGAGCACGCTCGCCGACCGCCTGCTGCAGGCCACCAAGGCGGTCTCGCAGCGCGAGGCGCGCGCGCAGTTCCTCGACTCGATGGACCTCGAGCGCGAGCGCGGCATCACCATCAAGGCCTCGGCCGTGACGGTGAAGCACACCTACAAGGGCGAGGAGTACGAGCTCAACTTCATCGACACGCCCGGCCACGTCGACTTCACCTACGAGGTGTCGCGCGCGCTCAAGGCGTGCGAGGGCGCGGTGCTCGTCGTCGACTCGACCCAGGGCGTGCAGGCGCAGACCGTCGCCAACGCGTACCTCGCGGTGGCGGGCGACCTCACCATCATCCCGGTCGTCAACAAGATCGACCTGCCCGCGGCGAACCCCGACGCCGTCGCGATGGAGATCGAGCAGGTCTTCGGCTTCGCCGCCGAGGAGTGCATCTACGTCTCGGCGAAGACGGGCCAGGGAATCCAGGAGCTCCTCGACTCGATCTGCGAGAAGCTGCCCGCGCCGAAGGCCGCGACCACCAAGAAGCTGCGCGGACTCGTGTTCGACGCGAAGTACGACGAGTACCGCGGCGTCGTGATGTACGTGCGCGTCTTCGACGGCAACCTGCGCCAGGGCGACAAGATCCGCATGATGGGCACGGGGCGCACCTTCAGCGTCACCGAGCTGCTGCGCTACACGCCGTTCCCGCAGAAGGTCAAGGAGCTGAGCTACGCACAGGTCGGCTCGGTCTGCGCCGGCATGAAGACCCTCGGCGACGTGCGCGTCGGCGACACCATCACGCTCGACCTCGACCCCGCGGAGATCGCGCTCGAGGGCTACGAGGAGCCGAAGCAGATGGTGCACTGCGACTTCTACCCCTCGAGCGCCGACGAGGAGGGCAAGAAGTCCGACTTCGAGCAGCTCCGCGAGGCGATCGAGAAGCTGCACCTCAACGACGCGAGCTTCACCTTCGAGCCGCAGCACAGCGAGGCGCTCGGCTTCGGCTTCCGCTGCGGGTTCCTTGGCCTGCTGCACATGGACATCGTGCAGGAGCGCCTCGAGCGCGAGGGCGGCGTGTCGATCGTGCAGACGGCGCCGACCGTGTCCTACATCATCGACCTGATGGACGGCACCGAGGTCGAGATCCACAATCCCGCCGACCTGCCCGATCCCTCGAGGATCAAGGCGATCCGCGAGCCGATCGTGAAGATCGAGATCATCTGTCCCAACGAGAACATCGGCGACCTGATGAAGCTGTGCGAGATCCGCCGCGGCATCTTCCAGGCGCAGGAGATGATCAGCGAGTCGCGGCAGATCCTGAAGTACGAGATCCCGCTCGCGGAGATCATCTACGACTTCTACGACAAGCTGAAGTCCGTCACGCGCGGCTACGGCACGATGGACTACCAGATCACGCAGTACCGCGAGGACCGGCTGGTGAAGGTGCAGATCCTCGTGAACGGCGAGGCCGTCGAGGCGCTCTCGCTCATCTGCCACCGCGACAACGCCGAGCAGCGCTCGCGCGCGATCCTGACCAAGCTCAAGGAGCAGATCGACCGCCACCAGTTCGAGATCCCGCTGCAGGCGGCGATCGGCGGCAAGATCATCGCCCGCGAGTCGATCAAGGCCGTCCGCAAGAACGTGCTCGCGAAGTGCTACGGCGGCGACATCTCGCGCAAGCGCAAGCTCCTCGAGAAGCAGAAGGAAGGCAAGAAGCGCATGAAGCAGATCGGCAGCGTGTCGATCCCGCAGGAAGCGTTCATGGCCATCCTCGACCAGGGCGACTGATTTCGATCCGCCCTCCAGCGGCCTCGGATTCTCTCCGAGGCCGCGTGCCAGAGCGACGAGGCGGCGAACGCCGCCTTGGAGCGCTCAAAGATTCAGCGCCTTCAGCACATCCTCGGTGATGTCCACCTGCGCCGGGTACTTCAGGAAGGTGCGCGCGCGGATCTTCTCGATCGCCTCGGCCGATCCCTTCGCCTCGAACGGGTCCGCGGTCGGGGCGAAGCGGTAGACGATGTCGATCGACTCCTTCTCGCACACCGCGTCGACGGCCGCGACGAGCTCGCGGTACGACGCCTCGAACTGCTCGGCGGCGAGCTTCTCGCCCTCGGCCGCGATGCCCTCGCGGAACATGCGGTACTCCTGCTGCAGCTGCTGGAACGCCTGCTGGCCCTCGGCCGGCGGCTGGCCGCCCGGCGGGATCGGGAACTTCGCCTGGATCTCCTCCGCGCGCTTCTGGAAGTCCGCGTCGCCCTTCTCGAGCTTCTCACGGACCTCGGTGCGCTTCTCGGCGTAGCTGGCGCCGTCGAGGAGCTTCTTCATCACCTTGTCGATGTCGACGGCGGCGACGCTCCACGAGCGGTTGGTGCCGCGGTCGCCCCAGGCGATGCGGCCGTCCTTCGACGAGACGCGGAGCGCGTCCTTGCCCGCCTCGGTGGTGAGCAGGAGCGCGTCGGCGGGGCCGAGATCGTTCGCGATCGGCGCGCCGCCGACGGCGACCGGCGTGACCGGACCGCGCAGCGCGACCACGAGGGCGGCGGCGGAGAGTGCGAGCGAGCCAGCGACGATGAACCGATCGGTGCGGAGCATCACGCGAGTGTACTCAGCCGCCGAGGAGGCGTGTGGTCTCCCGCGCGAACCAGTCGGCCACGCGCCGCTTCACCGCATCGACCGAGGGCGCGCGGCCACCGAGCTCGTGGGCGAGGCTCGTCACCGGCCGCTGCAGGCCGCAGGGCACGATGAGGCCGAAATGCGCGAGGTCCGGCGCCACGTTGAGCGCGAAGCCGTGCATCGACGCAAAACGCGAGAGCCGCACGCCGATCGCGGCGATCTTGCGCTCGGGCGCCCCGCCGCTCCCGACCCACACGCCGGTCGCGGACGGATCGCGGAGTCCCGCCAGCCCGTCGTCGGCCAGCGTGTCGATGATGCACTGCTCGAGCCAGCGCACGTAGGGGTGCACCTTGAGCCCGAGCCGCTGGAGGTCCAGGATCGGATACGCGACCAGCTGCCCGGGACCGTGGTAGGTCACGTCGCCGCCACGATCGGTCTCGACGCGCTCGATGCCGTGGCGGGCGAGCAGCGCGTCGCTCGCCAGCACGTGCTCCGCGGCGCCGACCCGCTTGGTCACCGTGACCACCGGCGGAGCATGCTCGAGCAGGAAGACCGTCATCGGCGCCCCCTGCTCGCGCCCGGCGACGAGCCGCTCGTGCGTCTCGCGCTGCAGCGCGAGCGCGTCCGCGTAGCCGATGCGCCCGAGATCGAGCACGCGCAGATGGCTGGTTTCGACGAGCGGCTTCACGGGGCCGCCAAGCGTACGGGCGAAACGCGAATCCGTACAATCGGCGTCGTGCCGAAGATCCACCCCACCGCCGTGCTCGAGGGCGACATCACGCTCGCCGAAGATGTCGAGATCGGACCGTACTGCGTGCTCCGCGGGAGGATCTCCCTCGGTGCGGGCACGGTGCTGGTCCAGAATGTCCATCTCCAAGGGCCGCTCGAGATGGGCGCGGGCAACGCGTGCTACCCCGGCGTCTCCATCGGCTTCGCGCCGCAGGACAAGGGCTTCCACGCTGCGAAGGACGGCGCCGGCACGGTGATCGGCGACGGCAACACCTTCCGCGAGAACACCACGATCCACCGCGCGACCCGCGAGGATCGCCCGACGCGCGTCGGCCACCGCAACTTCTGGATGGCGGGCAGCCATGCGGGCCACGATGTCCAGGTCGGCAGCGACTGCGTGTTCGCCAACGGCACGCTCTTCGGCGGGCACGCCGAGGTCGCCGACCGCGTCGTCACCGGCGGATCGGCCGCGGCGCACCAGTTCGCGCGCATCGGCCGCGGCGCGATGATCGGCGGCCTCACCGGCGTGAGCAAGGACGTCTGCCCGTTCTTCACGGTCACCAACACGAACTACGTCGGCAGCTACAACCGCATCGGCATGCGCCGTGGCGGCGCGTCGCCCGCCGACATCGACCTCGTGCGCGAGATCTACGGGATCCTGGTGCGCAGCTGCAAGCCGTACTCGCAGCGCGTGCGCGCGCTCGAGGCGCTGGCCGGAACACCGATCGCCGACGAGTTCATCGCGTTCGTGAAGTCCTCGAAGCGCGGCATCATGACGCGCCACGGACGCGAGACGACCTCCCGCCGCTCCTCCGCGGGCGACGAGGAATGAGCGGGCAGCACGGCCCCCTCTTCGCGACCGCCGCGCGCACGCGCCTCGGCGACGCGACGCTCGAGTTCGCGGTGCTCGGCTCGAGTTCGGCGGGCAACACGTCGTTCCTCCGCGTCGAGACCGCGCGGGGCGCGCGCCAGATCCTGATCGACGGCGGCATCTCGCCCCGCGCCACGAGGGGGTTCCTGTCGGCGCTCGGACACGACCTCGCCGCGACGAGCGACCTGCTCTTCACCCACTTCGACCACGACCACGCGAAGGCGGGCTGGGCGCGCGCCGCGGTCCGCGACGGCATCCGTCTGCGCTGCTCGCACCGGCACCTGCCGATGGCGCGCGAGCGCGGCTATCCGGATGTGTGCACCGAGACGTTCGACGCCGGAGGCGCCGGCTTCGACCTCGGTGAGATCCGCGTGATCCCTTGCGAGAACCCGCACGACGACGGCGGCACGGTGGCGTTCCGCTTCGAGACGCCCGCGGGCAGCGTGGGATTCGCCACCGACCTCGGCCGCGCCTCGGGCGCGCTGATCGAGTCGCTGCGCGGCGTCGACGTGCTCGCCATCGAGTCGAACTACGACCGCACCATGCAGCTCGCGTCGAACCGCCCCGGGTTCCTCAAGGACCGCATCATGGGCGGCAAGGGCCATCTCTCGAACGAGGAGTGCATCGACGCCGTGCGCGCGATCGCGTGGCCTCGCGAGCCGGAGCATGTGGTGCTCCTGCACCTCTCGCGCGAGTGCAATTGCCCCGACCTGGTCCGGGGCCTGTGGCGGAGCGCGCTTCCCGCGCTCGAGCCACGCCTGACCATCGCGCGTCCCTTCGAGCCAATCGGCCCCATCCGGCTGGGGCGCGCCACACTGCACCAACCATGAGCCGCCTCGAACCCATCGCCTGGATCGCCCTTGTCGCCCGCTGGGTCGAGGTCGCCCGCGCCAGCCGCGCGATCCCGGCCTCCGATGCCCGCCTGCGCGATTCGATCGCCCCGCTGATCGCGATCGAGGCCAACACCGCCGCGCTCGGCGAGCTCGCCGGCGTCCCCGAGCACGAGCGCGCCCACGCGCGCGACCTCGCCGAGATCTCGATCCGCAAGGCGGCCGAGGAACTCGACCACCTCTGGCGCGGCGAGGAGTGGCCCGACGAATGCTCCGCCGCGTGCGCCGCGGCCGAGCGCGCGCTCCGCCACGCGATCTACGCGGGACTCGAGGAACTCGTCGTCACCGGCGAAGGCGCGCTCGAGCTCGACACGCTCGACGCCGCCGCCCTCGGCTTCGACGAGGGCGATCCCGCCACCCACCGCGGCACCCTCGCGGCGATGCCGCCTGGCTCGATCGCGATGCCGGGCGAGCCGATCGCCTGGTGGTGCGGGCGACCGGCGCCGGCGTTCACGCATCCCCGCGTCCTCCGCCGCGCCGCCGCCGCGCCGCTCCAGATCTACCGCGAGCTCGACGAACGCGGGCGCTTCGTGGCGGACCACCTCGCCTCCATCGAGGACGACGTCACCGCGGGCCTCCCGATGCTGACGCCGCTCCTCTTGGACGGCACGCGCATCGGCCGCTTCCTCCAACCCCGAGACGCATGGCTCGCGATGCAGCGCGCGGCGATGCCCGACCGCGGGGTGATACCCGTGCGGAGCGCGCGAGAGCACTGAAGCCCCGTGCGGGTCGAGCGAGCGCGCGCACTCACGCCGCTCGGCAAAAACCGACCCACGCGCGCGCCCCGCCTCCGCTACCCTTCGCGCCTCGATGTCCGACGCGCTCACCCACGAATGCGGCCTTGCCTTCGTCCGCCTGCGGAAGCCCATTTCCTTCTTCCAGAAGGAGCGCGGCGACGCCCTCTGGGGCCTCCGCAAGCTCTACCTGCTGATGGAGAAGCAGCACAACCGCGGCCAGGACGGCGCCGGCATCGCCTGCGTGAAGTTCGACATGCCCGCGGGCGACGCGTTCCTCGAGCGTGAGCGCACCGCCAAGCGCAACCCGATCGAGCGCCTCTTCGACGACGCCCTCTCCCCCGCCCGCAGGCTGGGCGAGGCCGAGATGAACTCGCTCGGCGAGACCGCGCTCAAGCGCCAGTTCCCGCTGCTCGGCGAGGTGCTCCTCGGGCACCTCCGCTACGGCACCCACAGCGGCAACTCGAGCGCGATGTGCCATCCGTACCTGCGCCGCTCCAACGCCGAGTCGCGTTCGATCGCGATGGCGGGCAACTTCAACCTGACCAACTCGTCGGAGCTGTTCCGCAAGCTCGTCGAGTACGGGCTGCACCCGGTCGGCGACAGCGACACCGGCGTGGTGCTCGAGAAGATCGGCTACTTCATCGACCGCGAGCACGCCCACCTCGAGGCGACGATGGGCGAGGGCTCGTTCCTCAACCTCTCGGGCTCCGAGCTCATGGCGGAGGTCTCGCGGCAGCTGGACCTCGCGCGCGTGCTCCGCAAGGCCACCGAGGTCTTCGACGGCGGCTACGTCTTCGCGGGAATCCTCGGCAACGGCGACAGCTTCGTCTGCCGCGACCCGGCGGGCATCCGGCCCGGCTTCTTCCTCGTGAACGACGACTGCATCGCCGTCGCGAGCGAGCGCGCCGCGCTTTCGACCGTGTTCAACACCGACCCGCGCGACATCGAGCCGATCCCGCCCGGGCACGCGATCATCATCAAGAAGTCGGGCGAGTACTCGATCGAGCGCTTCGCGGAGCCGCTGCCGCTGCGGCAGTGCACCTTCGAGCGCATCTACTTCTCGCGCGGGAACGACCCGTCGATCTACCGCGAGCGCAAGCAGCTCGGGCGCAACCTCGCGCCGCGCATCGTCGACATGCTCGGCGGCGACCTCGACCGCGCGGTGTTCGGCTTCATCCCGAACACGAGCGAGACCTCGTACTACGGACTCGTCGAGGCGCTCGGCGAGGAGCGCCAGAAGATGTCCGCCGAGACGATCTGGCGGCAGGTCCAGGCCGGCACCGCGACGCGCGAGTCGATCCTCGCCGCGCTCGACGGCCGCGTCCGCGCCGAGAAGGTCGCGCACAAGGACCAGCGCCTCCGCACCTTCATCACCCACGACGCGGCCCGCAAGGACCTCGTCAACCACATCTACGACATCACCCGCGGCACCGTGTTTCCCGACGACACGCTGGTGGTGGTCGACGACTCGATCGTGCGCGGCACCACGCTGCGCGAGTCGATCATCACGATGCTCGCCCGGCTCAACCCGAAGGGCATCATCGTCGCGAGCGCGAGCCCGCCGATCATGTACCCCGACTGCTACGGCATCGACATGAGCCAGCTCGGGCGCTTCATCGCGTTCGAGGCGGCGGTCGGGCTGGCGCGCGACACCGGGCAGGCGGGCGTCCTCGACGAGATCGAGGCGAAGTGCCTCGAGCAGGCCGCGCTGCCCCCCGACCGCATGAAGAACCACGTCGGGCTGCTCTACGGGCTCTTCAGCCTCGGGCAGATCGAGCGCAAGGTCGCCGAGCTCATCCGCAGCAAGTCGCTGGCGTGGTCCGGCGAGATCCGGCTGGCCTACCAGTCGGTCGAGGGCCTGCGCATGTCGATGCCCGACCACACCGGCGACTGGTACTTCACCGGCGAGTATCCGACTCCGGGTGGTTATCGGGTGCTCAACACCGCGTATCTCAACTGGCGTCGCGGTGCGGACGGCCGACGGGCGTACTGAGCGGCCCGGTCGAAGCGCTGGGCGAAGCACGCAGGCGTAAGAGCGCGGCCGTCGAGCGCGCGTCCCGTTCGGCCTCCCGCCCGCACGAGCGCCGCGAAGGCTTGACGCGGCGCGCCCTTTCCGTTCTACTCTCCCCTTCCCCCACAGGGCATCCATGGCGCACGGGCGTCGCAGATGTTGATCGATCACGACTTGCTTTCGCGCAAGACTGCGCCGAGCAAGCCACCCCCGCAGGAAACTGGAAGAATCATGTCGCGCTATCTCGGTCCGAAGGTCAAGCTCTCGCGCAAGGTTGGCGTCCCCGTTGCGGACATCCCGAAGCACACCTCGAAGCGTCAGCTCACGACCCCTGGCATGCACGGCTTCCGCGGCCGTCGCCAGAAGGACTACGGCATCCGCAAGGATGAGAAGCAGAAGGTGCGCTACCACTACAACGTGCTCGAGCGCCAGTTCCGCCGCTACATGCGCGAGGCAGGCCGTCGCCAGGGCAACACCGGCGAAGTGCTGCTCCAGCTCCTCGAGCTCCGTCTCGACAACGTGATCCGCCGCGCCGGCTTCTCGCGCACCATCTGGGGCGCCCGCCAGTTCGTCGCCCACGGCCATGTGCTCGTGAACGGCAAGAAGGTCGACCGTCCGTCGTACGCGATCGAGATCGGCGACGTCGTCACCCTCCGCGAGGGCATCCAGAAGCTCGCCCGCGAGCAGATGGAGTCGATCCCCGGCCACCAGGTCCCGGGTTGGCTCGCCGTCAATCCGTCGGAGCTCTCGGCGAAGTGCGTGTCGCGTCCGACCTCGGACCAGATCCCCTTCGACGTGAACACCAACCTCATCGTCGAGTTCTACCGCTAAAGGTCAACTCGACTCGCGATTGCAGATCCCCGAGGCCGGAGCCCAGCTCCGGCCTCGCTTCTTTCCCCGCCCCAGCGCCCGCGCCTCAAGCTCCCGCGGCCTCACGCGCCTGCAGCCTCAAGCGCCTGCGACCTCGCCCTTTCCGAACCTGCTGTTTCCGACGAAACCCGACCGATCTTTCTGTCCCGAGGTCGGCGGCTTTCCGATACCTTCCCGAACTCCCATGCTCAAGCTGCTCCGACAGTACAACCAGTGGATCCTCGTGGTGGGCGGGACCCTCCTGCTCATCACGTTCCTCATGCCGTCCGCCATCCAGGGCCTGGCGCAGCGCAGCGCTGTGTCCGGTGCGACCTGGGCCACCTACTCGGGAGGCACCGTCACCGGCGCCGACCTCGAGCAGGCGCAGCAGGAACTCCGCGTCATCGAACTGCTGGGCAACCAGACCCTTGCGTTCCTCGGCGCCGACAAGGAGCCCGCGCACTGGTGGCTGCTCGTGCACGAGGCGAAGCTCGCCGGACTCGTCGGCGGCCTCGGCGACGGCGAGGCGATCCTCGCGCAGATGTCGGCCGGCCAGAACGTGTCGGCGCAGCAGGTGCTGTTCAACCTCGTCAAGGCGAGCGGCACCAACGGCGACATCGTCCTCGAGACGCTGAGCAAGATGCAGGGCGTGATGCGCCTCGTGAACCTCTCGGTCGCCGTCGACCGCGTGAGCGACCGCCGGCTGAAGCAGTCGGTCGCCCGCTCGCTCCTCGCGGTGTCGGGTGACATGGTCATCATCGACGCCCGCAGCAACGCGACCATCGAGGTCGCAACCCCCGGCGACGACAAGCTCAACGAGCAGCTCCGCAAGTTCGCCGACACCGCCCGTCCCGCCGAGACCGCGATCGGCCTCGACAAGTTCGGCTACAAGGTTCCGGACCGCTTCAAGCTCGAGTGGATCTCGATCTCGAAGGCCGCGGTCGCCGCGGCGATCGCGAACTCGCCCGAGCTCACCACCCTTTCGCTCAAGAAGCGCTTCGCGCAGAACCCCTCGAAGTACGGCGCCGCCGATGCCTCGAACTTCGCCGCCTTCGAGACCGTCGTGCGCACCGCCGCCACCGACGAGATCGTGAAGGAGCGCCTCGACGAGATCTCGAAGTTCGCCGGCGACCAGCTCGGCCTCGCGCAGCGCTCGCTGAAGCGCGATGGCGCGTACTTCCTGCTGCCCGCCGACTGGAGCGCGCAGATGCCGTCGCTCCAGGCGCTCACCCAGACCATCGCCGCCGAGTTCGGCGTCGCCGCGCCGACCTACCAGTCGAGCGGCGAGGCGTGGACCACCGCGACCGAGCTCGAGGCCATCCCGGGCCTCGGCTTCGCCCGCACCGACAAGTTCGGCACGCCCGTGCGCGTCGCGCAGCTCGTCGGCGCCGCCAAGGAGTTCGGCTCGCCGAACCTCGCGACGCCGTTCCAGCTCAACATCGCCAGCCCCGCGTTCGTCTCCGACAGCGGTGACGTCCACTTCGTGCGCATGATCGCCGCCGAGCCCTCGAAGGCCGCGTCGAACCTCGCCGATGTGCGCGCCCAGGTCGAGAAGGACGCGCTCGCGCTCGAGCGCTTCAACTGGCTCGAGGCCAACAAGGCGTCGATCGCCTCGCAGGCGGCCGCCGAGGGCATCCGCGCCGTCGCGACCAAGTTCGGCGCGACCGTCGAGTTCGCCAAGGACGTCGCCGAGACCAACCCGCAGTTCCTCCGCTTCGGCATCCGCATGGGCACCGGCCTCCCCACGCTGAACAACGATCCGAAGGCGATCGCCGCCATCATCGACGCCGCGTCGAAGATCCCCTTCGCCGCCGACATGAACAGCGTGCCCGTCGCCGAGCGCACCGTGGCCGTGGCCGTGCCCGACAAGCTCTCGATGGTCGTGCTCCAGGTCACCGCGATGACGCCCGTCACCGAGGAGAAGTACGGCGAGCTCGCCGCCGACATCCAGACCCCGAACGGCGCCTCGCTCGTGAGCGTGACCCGCGATCCCGCGCTGGCGATCGATCCCAAGTCGCTCTTCGGCTACGACGCGCTCGCGAAGCGCTTCGACTTCAAGCAGACCCGCGACGAGTCGGAGATCCCGACGTCGGGCGCGCCCGTGCCGCCGCTCGATCCCGCGAGCTGAGCGACGTCGGGCGCCCGCAGGTTCACCCCTCCCCTTGGTCGAACGACCACAAGACCGAACATCATGACGACCGAACCCCTCCCCGCGATCAAGTTCGAGGATTTCGCGAAGCTCGACCTTCGCGTGGCCACGGTGCTCAGCGCCGAGCCGCATCCGAACGCGGACAAGCTGCTCAAGATCCGCCTCGATGACGGCACCCCCGAAGGTCGCCAGGTCTGCGCGGGCATCCGCGCGTGGTACGACCCGGCGTCGCTCGTCGGCAAGCAGGTCGTCATCGTCGCCAACCTCGAGCCGCGCCAGCTGCGTGGCGAAGTGAGCCAGGGCATGATCCTCGCGGCGAGCGATCTCAAGCCGCTCGCCGAGGGCGCAGCGCCTTCGGGCGAGGCGAAGCCGGGCGCGGATGAGCGCGACGTCGTCGTGCTCACGCCGCAGCGGGCGGTCAAGGCCGGTTCGCGCGTGTCGTGATTGGTGGGCGTTTCCGCGCTGCGGCGCGGAACCGGCTTCGTGATCACAGCTCTTCGTCTTCGGCGGGGATCGCGGGTGCGGCGTCGGTTTCGACGCGCTCCTGGCGTGTGATCTCGGCGTCGTGGATGCGCCAGCCGGACTGCTCGGCGGCGATGGTGAAGCGGCCGTCGTACTCGTTGGTGCGCTCGTGCGCGTGGCCCCAGTGGGTGACGCGTCCGTCGACCTGCCATCGCGCGGCGACGGTGAACGCGGCGACGCGGCGACCCTCGACCTCGATCTCCCCCTGCGATTCGACCGTGGTGGCCAGCGGGCGCACCGCGACGACGCGGCTCATCGCGCCGCCCTCCTCCTCCATCACGAGCGCGCGACGCACCGAGAGGTAGGTCTCCTCGAGCAGCGGCCCCGACACGCTGCGCGCGAGCGCGTCGTAGATCGTGCGCTCATCCTCGTAGTCGAAGGCGCGGTAGAGATTCGCGTGCAGCGATTCGAAGGTGGCCGTGGCCTGGTCCGGCGCCAGCTGCGGCGCGGCGCGCGTGCCGAAGGCGAGGAACGCCGGTCCGCTCGGCCGAAGCACGATCACCACCGTCGCCGCGACCAGGCCGAGCCCGAGCGCCACGCGCGGCGGCTTGCGTGCGAACGCCGCCGACCCGAACCCCACCGTGAACAGCGCGAACGCGAGCGTCGTCCACGCGGGCACGAGCGGCCTCGGCGCTGCGGGCGCGGGGACGGACTCGAGCCGCGCATCGATGCCGCCCGACGGCCGGTGCCAGGTGAACCCAGGCTCCTCCCGCGTGAACAGCAGTTGCGAGCGCAGCCCGTCGGCGGTCCACTCCGCCGCGATCTCGAGCGGCGGCTTCGACGCCAGCACGCTGAGCAGGTCGGGCGGATAGGCCGGCCACACCACCGAGATCTCCCCGGGGGCGCTCTTCAGCGGGAACGCCAGCTCGAACGAGACCTTCCGCAGCCCGCGCCACCCGCTGATCGGGAACAGCGGCAGCAGCACCTCGTCCGGATCGTTGACCGACATCGCGCGGACCGTCGGCGCCACGCGGACGCGGTCGACCGACACCGGCATCTGCGCGGCGAAGTACGACGACAGCAGCGGCGCCAGCTGCGGCAGCTCGCTCGGGTCGATGCGCTCGCCGTCCTCGCGCGGAAACTCGAGCATCCAATCGAGGAAGACGAGGTTCATCGAGATCTCGGCGACGAACGCCTCGGGAGTCACGCGGAACTTCAGGTCGCAGTGAGGTCCATCCTGCGGGTGTCGCCGCGATTCCGTCGCATTCGCGCGGAAAAGCACAGGCAAGGGCGTGCGTTCAGCCGCCGCCGTGGTAGAACAAACGCCCTGCCCCGCGATCGCGGCGGCAACCAGCGCGGAGCCGATCCAGATCGCCCGCGAGGGCGCGGCAGGACAGCCGCCGACAGACGCGCCAGACGAGACCCGAGACGAGGCCTGAGACGAGGACCGAGACGAGGCCCGAGACGAGGCCTGAGACGAGGCCTCAGACAAGGCCTCAGACCGCGCCCCAAACCAGGCTTCCGACAACGCCTTCGACCAGGAGCACGCCGACCATGCAGCCGACCCCCACCCACGCCTCCCCGCTCCCGCGCCTCTGCCCCTCGGACGGCGGGTCGGCGCTGACGGGCGCTCGCGCCCTCCGTTCGTGCGCTGGGGTGATGGCGTCGGTGCTCCTGACATCGACGCTCATTGTGGCGACTCCGCGCGCGCTTGCGCAGGACACCACCACCGAATCGACCGGCGCCGCGCCGACCCCGACGCCCGCGGGAACCGAGAAGCCGCAGATCCACACCACCATCGCCGCCGCCGACCCGGATGTGCAGGCGTTCAACGAGCACCTCATCATCCTCGCCAGTCCGTGGATGGAAGGCCGCCTGCCCGGAACCAAGGGCATGGAGCGCGCCATGGACTACATGGAGGACCAGTTCCGCAAGGCCGGCCTCGAGCCCGCCTTCCAGCCCTCGGACGGCTCGGCCAAGTCCTACCGCCAGCCTTTCTCGCTCGGCGGCAAGCGCGAGGTCGTCGAGGAGACGATCACCGTCAAGTGCGGCGCCGATGAGAAGTCGCTCGCGGTCGGCAAGGACTTCAAGCTCACCTCGCTCGGCCGGAGCGGCACCGCCGAGGGCGCCATCGCCTTCGTCGGCTACGGCATCGAGGACGGCCCCGACGGCTACAACAGCTTCGCCGAGGGCCACTCCCTCGAGGGCAAGATCGCCCTCCTGCTCCGCTTCGAGCCGATGGACGCCAACGGCAAGAGCCGCTGGTCGAACGGCGACGGTTGGTCCGGCCGCGCCGGCTTCGCCGGCAAGATCGCCGCGGTCGCCAAGCGCAAGCCCGCCGCGATCCTCGTGGTGAACACGCCGGGCGCCGACGACCCGCGCATCGACAGCCTCACCGCCGGCGGTGGCCGCGCGATGGCCGATGTCCCCGTCTTCATGGTCTCGACCGCCGCGGGCGAGGACCTCGTGGCCCGCTGCGGCGGCACGCGCACCCTGCTCGACCTCCGAAAGCTCGCCGATGAGCCGAAGGCGGGCGAGCCGGCCAGCTTCGACCTCGCCGACTCCAAGATCGCCGTCGCCGGCCGCACCGAGGAGCGTCCCGTCAAGGCGGAGAACGTCGTCGCGACCCTCCCCGGCCGCGGCAAGCTCGCGAAGGAGGTCGTCGTGATCGGTGGCCACCTCGACCACCTCGGCATGGGCGACTTCGGCTCGCGCGAGGGTCCCGGCAAGCTCCACCCGGGCGCCGACGACAACGCCTCGGGCGCCGCGGGCATCATCCTGCTCGGCGAGAGCCTCAAGAAGGCCTACGACGCCGCGCCCGCCGACGCGTCGCTCCGCACCATCGTCTTCGCCGGCTTCAGCGCCGAGGAGAGTGGTCTGATCGGCAGCCGCTTCTACGTCGACAACCCGATCTACCCCATCGCGGACACCGTCCTGATGATGAACTTCGACATGATCGGCCGCATCAAGAACGGTCGCGTCGCGGTCACCAGCTCGGGCAACGCCAAGGGCATGACCGAGTGGGCCAAGCCGTTCTTCGACGCCTCGGGCATGACCGTCGTCCACACCGCGAGCCGTGGTGGCGGTGGCGGCGGCGGCAGCGACCACGCGAGCTTCCAGGCCGTCGGCGTGCCGATCCTGTTCGCGATCTGCGCCGACTTCCACGAGGACTACCACACCTCCCGCGACACCTACGACCAGATCGACCGCGAGATGTCGGTCAAGGCCGTGCACCTCTGGCACGAGCTCTGCTGGGACATGGCCAAGCGCGAGGCGCGCTTCGAGATGGATGAGGCCGCGCGCGGACCGATGCGCGCGCAGCCCATGAAGGTGCGCGCCGGCATGCGCACGCGCGAGACCGACGACCAGTCCGGCCTCGATGTCGTCGATGTCACCAAGGACGGCAGCGCCGACAAGGCGGGCATCAAGAAGGGCGACAAGATCATCAAGTGGAACAAGAAGGAGATGAAGGACCGCCAGGCCTTCGTCGACGACCTCCGCAGCCATGATCCGGGCGCCAAGGTGCAGGCCGTGGTGCTCCGCGACGGCCAGGAGATCACGATCTACGTCGAGCTCCAGGCCGCGCAGGCGGCCCCGTAATCGCCGCGCAGGCGGCCCCGTGATCGCCGCGCAGGCGGCGCTGTGATCGCCGCGCAGGCGGCGCCGTCATCGAGATGCAGGCGGCGCCGTCACCGCGGCGCCGCAGTCCCCCACGCGCAGCTCCCCCACGCGCGGCGCCCTCAACCGCCGCCGCGCTCCATGAGCCTCAGCTCGTCGCGCAGGATCGCCGCGAGTTCGTAGTTCTCCGCCAGGATCGCCGCGCGCAGCCGCCCCTCGAGTTCGGCGCGCTGCGCGGGCGGTAGTTGCGGCACGAGCGTGTCGCGCATCGTCCGCAGCGCGATGACATCGCCAAGCGAGTCGAAGCCGTCGGCGATGCCGATCCGCTCCGCCGCGACCGCCAGCGCCTCGAGGCCGGTCTCGATGGCCAGCCCCGCATCGCGCGTGCGTCCCGCCGCGATCAGCGCCATCGCCGCGCACCTCGTCCGCAGGACGAGGACCGAGAACCGCGCGCCCTCGGCCCACTCGCGCTCCGCGGAAAGTCCCCGCTGGACAAGCAGTTCCGTCCCCTCCACCAGCAGCGACGCGTCGCGGTGCGCCCGCACCGCGTCACCGACGGCCAGGAAGGCCACCGCCCGCTGTTGGATCATCACCAGCTCGAGCCGCAGCGCCGCGCCGTCGGCGACGCTGAGCGTGGCACCTGGCGCGCCACTTCGCTGCGCCCGCAACGCCTCCAGCACGCTCGGCTGCCCATCCGGGCGCCCGACGACCTCCATCTGCAGAGCCCCAAGCTCGACCCTGACCTGCAGCACCTCGCGTCCGTCGCTCGCCTTCACCAGGCGGGCGTTGACCCGCCCAGGCTCGAAGCCGAACTCGCGAAGGAAGGCGGTGAGGTCAAGTTCCATGACACGTTCTCAACCGTATTCATCGGCCTCCCCAAACCGAAAGTTCGGTCCACTTGTCATCATCCGACCTGTTCGGAAGCAAGCGGAGGTGTATGCTTTCAAGCGTCGGCGGGGCCATGCCGACCACCGAACGGAGGTTGTGTTCCGAAGGTCAGTTCGCAGGGTCTTCCCGTGCGCGAGCATCGGGCAGACGAGGCGAGTGAGAGTCCCGCCCACATGGAAGTAGGGCGTACGAGGGAGCAAAGGATCCGAAGCGCACGATGCGCCGTCGGATCTCGTGGCGTCATGTCGTCGACGCCCACGGCTTCCCCGTGCCAACGAGGGACGTTCGCACGCATCGGGCCTGCAGCAGGACGCGGAACACTTGTGTTCGCTCTTCCGGTAGCGAGGTTCAAATGGGTCGCTCGTCACTCCAGTCAGACCTTCATCTCTATCTGAAGCAGATCAACGAGGTTCCCTTGTTGAATGCCGAGGAGGAGAAGCTGCTCGGCTGGCGCATCATCAACGACAACGATTCATCCGCGAAGGACCGGATGATCCGGGCCAACCTGCGCCTGGTGATCTCCATCTCCAAGAACTACGTCAACCGCGGCCTGTCGCTCGCCGACCTCATCGAGGAAGGCAACATCGGCCTCATCCGCGCCGTCGAGGGCTTCGACCCCGCGCAGGGCGCCCGCTTCTCGACCTACGCGTCCTGGTGGATCAAGCAGGCCATCAAGCGCACGCTCATCAACGCTGTCCAGCCGATCCACATCCCGGCCTACATGGTCGACCTGATCGCCCGCTGGAAGGAGGCGTCCCGCCGCCTCGAGGAGAAGCTCGGCCGCCAGGCCACCACGCAGGAGCTCGCCGACGATCTCAAGATCCCGGTGCGCAAGCTCAACGTGGTCCGCCGCGCCGTTCGCGCCTACAACGCCCCCAGCCAGTCCCCCTCCGGCGAGGGCGGCGAGGGCATCGAGCTCCACGAGTTCTTCGAGGACCACCGCCACGGCAAGCCCGAGGAGTCGGTCACGAAGCGCGAGGAGTTCCGCCTCGTGCTGCAGCTCCTCGAGGAGATCGACGAGCGCGACGCCCGCGTCATCCGCCTGCGCTACGGCCTCGAGGGCAAGGAGCCGCTCACGCTCAAGCAGATCGGCCACGAAGTCGGCCTCACGCGCGAGCGCGTGCGCCAGATCGAGGTCGAGGCGCTGCGCCGCCTGCAGCAGAAGATCACCGACGAGCGGCCGCTCCGCTTCCTCCGGCAGATGATGCAGGAGCGGACCGAAGAGCCCCGCGACGCCCGCCCTGTTCCCCGCACCATCCCGATCCAGCGTCGCGACGCCCGGCTCGGCTGACGAACGACTCCGGACGCGGAGATTGATGAACAACGCCCCGCGCATGCGCGGGGCGTTGTGTTTCCAGGATCAGTGCCATGCGCGGCACCGGCGCGGGCGACGGCGGTCGAACTGCGGCGCGGGCCGCAGCCGTCCGCCGTTGCGGGCGCTCCAATCAGGTGTTGTTGAGGAACGGCGACTTCGTCACCACCGCCGGCGTCGTGCCCTTGCCAGCGAGGTCGACCTCGAACGCCGTGCCCTCCGCCGCCATCGCCGCGGGGACATACGCCATCGCGATGCCGCGGTCGAGGCTCGGCGAGATGCAGCCGCTGGTCAGTTCACCGACGACCTGACCGCCCGAGAGGACCTGCATCCCCTGGCGCGGCGAGCGGCGGCCCTCGACGAACAGCGCCACCAGGCGCCGCTTCGGGCCTTCCGCCTTGATCCGGCGGAGCGCGTCCTGCCCGATGAAGGTGCCGGTCCGCTCGTCGTCGGCGGTGCCGGTCATGCCCTTGTCGAACTTGATCGCGAACTCGAGGCCGGCCGACACGGGGTCGATCTCCTCGGTGATCTCGTGGCCGTAGAGCGGCATGCCGGCCTCCATGCGCAGCGTGTCGCGCGCACCCAGGCCGACCGGCTTGACCACGCTGGTGTCGCCGCCCATGTCCTTCAGGACCATGCCGAGGGCGAGCTTGGCCATGCCCGCGGGCAGGATGACCTCGACGCCGTCCTCGCCCGTGTAGCCGGTGCGCGAGACGAGCAGCTTGATCACCACGAGGTTCTTCACCATGAAGCGGTAGCGCTTCATCGTGGGGATGGTGCTCGACATGCGCGAGATGAGCTCCATGGCCTTCGGCCCCTGGATGGCGACCATCGCGGTCGACTCGGTCTCATCCTCGAGCTTGAACGAGAAGTCGCCCTTGCGCTCCGCGAAGTGCTTGAGCAGCTTGTGGCGGTTGGACGCGTTGCAGACCATGAGGTACTCGTCCTCGTCGACGCAGTAGACGAGCACGTCGTCGCGGCAGCCGCCCTGCTCGTTGCAGACGAGCGAGTAGCGCACCATGCCCGCGGTCATGCCGAAGATCTGCCGCGTGCAGACGTGGTCGAGGAACTTGCGCGCATGCCGGCCGCTGAAGCGCAGGCGTCCCATGTGGGAGACGTCGAAGAAGCCCGCCGACGAGCGGCACCACTTGTGCTCCTCGATGATCGAGCCGTAGGCGATCGGCATCTCGTAGCCGGCGAACTCCACCATCTTGGCCTTGTGGTCGAGGTGGAGGGCGTGGAACGGCGTGCGCTTCAGGGCTGCGGCGGCGGTGGTCATAGAGCCGAAGGGTATCGCGGCCCCGCGACCGCCGCTAGCGCGCCGACGCGCCCGCGAATCCCCCCGCGAACCGCTATCCTGCGCCGCCAATGCCGCACGCACCGCGCGATCCGCACCACAGCCCCCGAACCCACGGCGCGTTCCGCCGCGGTCTCGCGGCGGCGGTGATCGCGGGAGCGATCTGCGGCACCGCGCTCGCACAGTCGCCGGCCTCGTCGATCGACGACGAGCAGCTCGCCGACCGGCCGATCGCGAAGCTCGTCTTCAAGGGACTCGAGCGCGTGCCCGAGCGCGAGATCCTCAACAACATCCGCGTCGCGGCGGGCCAGCCCTTCGACCCGAAGTCGGTCCGCAACGACGTCGCGACGCTCTACCGCCTCGGCCAGTTCGGCACCATCCAGGCGAGCGCCGCGGTGCTCGCCGACGGATCGGTCGAGCTCACCTACACCTTCGCCGAGCAGCCGATCGTCAAGGACCTCCAGGTCGTCGGCAACAAGCTGATCTCCGACCAGGAGCTCCGCAAGTCGATCCCGCTCTACGCCGGCGGCCCGCGCGACGACTTCCTGCTCGAGCAGGCCGTCGCGCGCATCAAGGAGCTCTACAAGAAGCGCGGCCACTACCTCGCCGAGGTCACCGTCGACGAGTCGCGCCTCAAGGACACGGGCATCCTCATCCTGCGCATCGTCGAGGGCCCGCGCGTCAAGGTGAAGGAGATCGAGTTCACCGGCAACGACACGCTCACCGCGAAGGAGCTCGGCGGCGAGATCCGCACCCGCACCGCGGTGCCGCTGTTCGCCAAGGGCGAGCTCGACGAGGAGATCCTCGTCGACGACGTGGCCGCGCTCGACAAGTACTACAAGGACCGCGGCTTCGTCGATGTCCGCGTCGACCGCCGCGTGGAGATCTCGGCCGATTCGAAGGAGGCGAAGGTCGTCTTCGTCGTCTCCGAGGGGCGGCGCTACCGGCTGCGCTCGGTGGTGGTCGAGGGCGTGGGCGCCGAGGGCCCGAAGCCGCTGGTCGTGTTCAGCAACGACCAGATCAACGACCTCCTCTACATCCACTCGGGCGACGTCTACTCGCGGCTCAAGCTCGACAAGTCGATCGCGAGCGTGCGCGACAGCTACCTCCTGCTCGGCCACGTCGACGTGGATGTCACCGACCGCACTGTCCGCGTCGGCGAGCAGGCCGAGGTCGACCTGCTGCTGTCGGTGCGCGAGGGTCCGCGCACCGTCGCCGGCCTCGTGAACATCCAGGGCAACTTCCTGACCAAGGACAAGGTCGTCCGCCGGCTCGTCCGCATGCAGCCGGGCCGCGTGCTCGACGGCCGCGAGATCGAGCGCTCCACCGAGCGCGTGCGCGCGACGCAGCTCTTCAACGACGTCCGCGTGACCGTCCAGCGGCCGCGCGCCGAGGACCAGGACGCCCTCGACGTCGAGCCGTCGGGCGCGGCCGATCCTGCGGCCGACACAGCCGCCGGCGCGACCGGCGCTCCCGCGACCACCCCCGCCGCCACCCCCGACGAGGAGACCGCGCAGAAGCGCGCCGCGCTCGTCCGCAGCGAGGTGCGCGACGTCCTCATCGAGGTCAAGGAGCGCAACACCGGCAGCGTGAACTTCGGCGTCGGTCTCGGCACCGACTCCGGCGTGTTCGGCGAGTTCAGCGTCAACCAGCGGAACTTCGACATCGCCGACACGCCCGAGACGCTCGACGAGCTCATCGCCGGCCGCGCCTTCCGCGGCGCCGGGCAGCAGTTCTCGATGTCGATCGCGCCCGGCAACGAGGTCTCGACGCTCTCGTTCGACCTGCTCGAGCCGCACCTCTTCGAGAGCGACTACGCGCTGCGCGGATCGCCCGCGTACCGCATCCGCCTCTACCCCGACTACCAGGAGACCCGCGCGACGGTGCCGATCACCCTCTCGCGCAAGCTCGGCGACTTCTGGACCGTCGGACTCACCGGCGGCTACCAGTGGGTCGAGCTCGGCGAGTTCGATCCCGACGCCGCGATCGAGGTCTACGAGGACCGCGGGCCCAGTTCGTTCCTCTCCGGCGGCTTCTTCGTGAAGCGCACCGACGTCGACCGCCAGATGCGGCCGAGCCGCGGCTCGAACTCGGAGTTCAGCGTCACCCAGTTCCAGAGCTTCGAGGACGTCGACCCGTTCACGGTGCTGCGCGCGGGATACACGCAGTTCTTCACCGTGACCGAGGACCTCCTCGGCAACCGCACGACGCTCAAGGTCAACTCCGACGTCGCCTACATCTTCGGCGACGACGTCCCGACCTACGAGAAGCTCTACCTCGGCGGCCGCAACTTCCGCGGCTTCGAGTTCCGCACGGTGAGCCCGAAGTCCCGCGGCGCGCTCGATCCGACGCTCCCCGCGCCCAACGACCCGATCGGCGGCAACTGGCTCTTCTTCGCCGGCGCGCAGATCGAGCATCCGCTGGTCAAGGATGCATTCTCCGGCGTCCTGTTCGTCGACTCGGGCACGGTCACCGAGGACGTGAGCCTCGACCAGTACCGCCTCTCGGTCGGCTTCGGCGTGCGGCTCTACATCCCGGCCTTCGGACCGGCGCCGCTCGCCTTCGACTTCGCGGCGCCGCTGCTCAAGGAAGACACCGACGAGACCCAGGTCTTCAGCTTCTCGGCCGAGATCCCCTTCTGACCGCGCGGACCGGGAATGCCGACGCTTCCCGCGGGCGTCCGTACAATCTGCGCCCTCCGCGACCGTCCCCCCCGAGACCGACCATGCAACGCTCGACACTCCTCGCCCTCGCCGCCGGCGCCGCCATCGCCGCCGCCGCCTTCCTCGCCGGTTCCGCCGAGGCCCGCCGCCCGGTGGTGCTCGCCGCCGCCCCGACCGCCGTCGGGCTGGTGAACATGGCCACCGTCTTCGACCGCCTCAACGAGGCCGCCGAGTGGGATGTGAAGCTCAAGAACCTCGAGGCCCGCTTCATCGAGGAGGGCCGCGCCCGCAGCGCCGCGCTCGAGGCGATGGACAAGGAGATCAAGGCCATGTCCGAGGGCGAGGCCAAGGAGCGGAAGCTCGACGAGTTCCGCCTCAAGCGCCTCCAGGCCGAGGCGTGGAACGGCATGAAGGAGCTCGAGCTCGACCGCGAGAAGAGCCTCAAGTGGCAGGCCGTCTACCGCGCCGTGCGCGAGGGCTGCGCCAAGCTCTGCGAGAACGAGAAGCTCGACCTCATCATGGTCGACGACTCGAAGATCGAGATCACCGCCCAGCGCTCCAAGGACGCGCCGCCGCTCGAGACCCAGGTCAAGGCGCAGATCACCCAGCTCCGCGTGCTCCACTCGACCAAGACGGTCGATGTCACCGAGAAGCTCATCGTCCAGATCAACAACAGCCGGCCGAAGGCGGGCTGATCCGCGCCGGGAGAACGCACATGGCAAGCAACACGCACAGCACCACCCGCGGCGCCAGCGCGCTCCGCAGCCTCCTCCGGCCCGAGCTCCTGCTCGTCGCGGTCTTCGCCGCGATCGCGGGCGCCTCGCTCATGCGCAGCTCGTCGGCGCCGGCCGCCGAGCCCGTGAAGGTCGCGACCGTCGACCTCGAGAAGACCTTCAACTCGCTCAAGCGCTACGAGGCCGAGCAGGCCAAGGTGAAGCTCGTCGGCGAGACCCTCAACAAGCAGGTGAAGGACGCCGAGGCCAGGGTCCGCGAGCTCGAGAGCGAGATGGAGAGCTTCAAGGAGGGCTCCAAGGAGCAGGCCGACGCGATCTCCAAGCTCCAGGCCGCGGTCGGCGAGCTGCGCGCGGTGCAGCAGTTCGCCAACGCGAAGCTCGAGCTCGAGAAGGCGCGCGCGCTGCGCGAGACCTACTTCGCCATCAAGGACGCCGTCCGCCGCTTCGCCGAGAAGGAGGGCTACGACTACATCCTGCTCGACGACTCGGTGCCCGAGATGGACCCGGCGAACGCCGCGCGCACCATGTCGCAGATCTCCGCCCGCCGCTTCCTCTTCGCGAGCCCGAAGCGCGATGTGACCAACCAGCTCGTCGGCATGATGAACGCCGAGTGAAAGGAACACCGCGTGGCGAACCCCGCTGAAGGCCAATCCACCGTCGGAGCCGCGGCTTCGGGCGACCGCTCCGTGGCCGCGCTCGCGGCGCTGGTGGGCGCCACGCTCGAGGTTCCGGACGGCTTCGACACCTCGACCGTCGTCGAGTCGCTCGAGACGGTCGAGCGCGCGGGCAACCGCTCGCTGACCTTCGTCGGCGCCGCCAAGTACGCGCGCCTGCTCGAGCGCAGCCCCGCCCTCGCGGCGGTGGTCAGCGCCGATGTGCCGCTGACCGAGGCCGCGCGCGCCCGCGCCATCCTGCGGGTGAAGAGCGCGGACCACGCGATGATCGCGATCCTCGAGCGCTTCGCGGCGCCCGAGCTGCTTCCCGAGCCCGGCATCGATCCGAGCGCGCGGATCCATCCGACCGCGGTGATCGCGCCCGGCGCGCGCATCGGGCCGTGCGTGACCGTGGGCGCCGGCGCCAGCATCGGCGCGCGGACGGCGCTGCTCGACGGAGTCGCCGTCTACCAGGGCGCGCGCATCGGCGAGGACTGCGTCCTGCACGCCCATGTCGTCGTGCGCGAGCGCTGCGTGATCGGGAACCGGGTCATCCTCGCGTCGGGCGTCGCGATCGGCACCGACGGCTTCGGCTACCGGCCGAGCCCCGATGGCCGCGGCATCGCCAAGGTGCCGCACATCGGAAACGTCCTCATCGAGGACGATGTCGAGATCGGCGCCAACAGCTGCGTGGACCGCGGCAAGTTCGGCGCCACCCGGATCGGTGCGGGAACCAAGATCGACAACCTCTGCCAGATCGGCCACAACGTCGAGATCGGGCGCTGCGTGGTCATGAGCGGCCTGACCGGCGTCGCCGGCAGCACCCGGATCGGCGACGGCAGCCGGATCGGCGGCGGCTGCGGCATCGCCGACCACCTCAACATCGGCCGCGGAGTCTCGCTCGCGGCCCGCGCGGGAGTTATGAGCGACATCCCCGATGGCGAGACCTGGGGCGGCATTCCGGCGCAGGAGTTCCGCTCCGCTTTGCGGGAGATCGCGCTCATCCGTAAACTCCCCGAGTGGCATCGTCAACTGAAGCACTTTCTCGAGGCGCCCAAGAGCCCATGAAGCACGACGCTGGGAAGCAGGTCCCGCAGGCGGGCTCGATCCCGGGCGCCCTGAGCCCGACCTCCGCGCGATCCGCGCAGGGTGACGCGACGGGTCTCGCCGCCGCCCCCCGCCAGCGCACGCTCGCGCGGCCCGTCACCGTGCGCGGCAAGGGCCTCATGCTCGGCGCGGATGCGACGGTCACGATCCAGCCTGCCCCGCCCCACAGCGGCGTCGCCTTCATCCGGACCGACCTCAACCCGCCGGTGCGCATCCCCGCCACCGCCGACCATGTCGCGCCGCGGCCGCGACGCACCACGCTGAAGTCGGGCGATGTGACCATCGACACCGTCGAGCACTGCCTGTCGGCGATCGCCGGCCTGCGCATCGACAACGCCACCATCGAGATCAACGGCCCCGAGCTCCCCTGCGGCGACGGTTCGGCCGCGCTCTTCGCGGAGCCGATCCTCGAGGCGGGCATCGTCGAGCAGGACGCGCCGCGCAAGGTCTTCAAGATCCGCGAGCCCATCGTGATCGAGGAGCCCGACGGCATGATCGCCGCGATGCCCTACGACGCCGAGGGCATGCGCGTGGTCTACGACCTCGACTACGGCCAGCGCGGCCACCGGATCCGACACCAGACCTTCTCGTACAACGTCGCCGAGGGCAGCTACGTCAGCGAGATCGCCCCCGCGCGGACCTACAGCCTGCGCGAGGAGGCCGAGGCGCTCCAGGCCGCGGGCCTGTGCAAGCACCTCACGCCGCGCGACATCCTGGTGATCGGCGACGACGGCAATCCGATCGACAACGCCTACCGCTTCGACGACGAGCCGGTGCGCCACAAGGTGCTCGATGTCATCGGCGACCTCTCGCTCATCGGCGTGCCGATCCAGGGCCGCATCCTCGCGGTGCGCTCCGGCCACGGGCTCAACCGCAAGCTCGCCCTCCGCGTGCGCGAGCAGATGCTCGCGGCAGACCTCCGCAAGACGGTCGTCGACGGCAAGGTGATGGACATCCGCGCCATCCAGAAGCTGATGCCCCACCGCTACCCGATGCTGCTCGTCGACCGCGTGGTCGAGGTCGACGGCGCGAAGCGCGCGGTCGGCATCAAGAACGTGACCATCAACGAGCCGTTCTTCCAGGGCCACTACCCCGGCACCCCGATCATGCCCGGCGTGCTGCTCGTCGAGGCGATGGCGCAGCTCGGCGGTCTCCTGCTCGCGAACGTGCTCGAGCACACCGGCAAGATCGCGATCCTGCTCTCGATCGACCGGGTCAAGCTCCGCAAGCCGGTCGTGCCCGGCGACCAGGTCGTCCTCGAGGCGGAGAACATCCGCGCGACCGCCCGCACCGGACACCTGAAGTGCCGCGCGCTCGTCGGCGACAAGGTCGCGGCCGAGGCCGAGCTCAGGTTCATGATGGTCGACCCCGAAATCGAGTGAGCGCCGCGCGCGCGCGTCGTCACGAGCACGTCCACGAACACCCTCCCCGCGAATGGCATCGATCCACCCCACCGCCGTCATCGACAGCACCGCGCAGGTCGCGGACGACGCCGTCGTCGGCCCGTGGTGCGTCATCGGCCCCAAGGTGACGGTCGGACCCCGCACGATCCTGCGGAACCATGTCGTCGTCGAGAGCCACACCCGGCTCGGCGCCGACAACGTGCTCTATCCGTTCTGCTCGATCGGCGGCACCCCGCAGGACCGCAAGTACCGCGGCGAGGAGACGTGGCTCGAGATCGGCGACCGCAACCACATCCGCGAGCAGGTCACCATCCACCGCGGCACCACGACCGGCGGCGGCGCGACCCGCATCGGCAATGGCAACCTGCTCATGGTCGGCGCGCACGTCGCGCACGACTGCCAGCTCGGGAACGACATCACCGTCGCGAACGCCGTGCTCTTCGCCGGGCATGTGCATGTGGGCGACGGCGCGACCATCGGCGGCAACGCGGCGTTCCACCACTTCGTGACGATCGGAACCTGCGCGCTCGTGGGTGGCCTCGCGCGCGTGGCCAAGGACGTCCCGCCATACCTCATCGTCGAGGGCTCCCCAGCGCGCATCCGCGGCCACAACCACATCCAGATGACCCGCCGCGGCGCCTCCGAGCGCGCGATCGACGCGGTCCGCACCGCGTACCGGCGCCTCTTCTGCGAGGCGGGCGCCACCATGACCGCCCGCATCGAGGAACTGCGCGCCGAGTTCGCAGAGATCGCCCAGGTGCACGAGCTCTGCGACGCCCTCGTCGCCAGCGCGTCGGGCGTGCACGGACGGGCGCTCGAGCGCCTGCGCCCCGACGACAAGCGCTCGGTCCCGACCATGTGGCAGCCGCAGAGCGCCACCGCCGCGGCCGCCGCAGCGACCTCGGTGCCCCCCGGCCCGACCGCCTGAGGTTCTCGGCCTTCCCCGCGCGCACCGCGCAAATCGAACGATTCGCTCATTCGGCCCGCCCTGGAGGCCGATAGCAGCCCACGCGGCACACCTATCGTGCCACCGAAAGGCTGTCTCCATGCGCATTCTGCTCGACGACCGTGAAACCACCCTCCGCGCCGACACCGTGGGCGTCGCGCTCCAGGAGGCCGCCACGCTCGCCGGGCAGACCGGGCGCATGATCGTGGAGATCGAGGTCGACGGCATCGCCTGGTGCGAGGAAGACCTCGCCCGGCCCGAGCACACCGCCCGCGGCGCGACCGAGGTCCGGCTCTCGACCGCGCACCCCGCGGAGCTCCTGCGCGACACCTTCGCCCACGCCACCGAGGCCGTGCTCAACGCCGAGGAGATCCAGCGCGCGGCGGCCAAGCTCATGCAGTCGAACCGCGAGGGCGAGGGACTCCAGAAGCTCCTCGAGGCGCTCGCCGTGTGGGGCTCGGTGCAGACCGCGGTCTCGCGCGGGCTCGAGCTCGGCGTGCTCACGCGCGACGACGTGCGGGCCGCCGGCATCGACCTCGACGGCGCGGTCGCCGTGCTCGACGCGCAGCTGCGCGCCCTCCGCACCGCGATGCAGTCCCAGGACACCACCGCGGTCTCCGACTGCCTGATGTACGAGTTCCCCGCGACGACCAAGCGCTTCGCCGAGACGCTCGCCGCCATGGCCGGCGCCGTCGCGAAGATCGCGGCCCGTCATTCGAATCCGCAGAAGTGAACGCAGGACCCATCATGGCGACCGTCAAGAGCACTTCCGTCAACAGCCTGATGTCCAAGGCCCAGCAGGCCCTGACCCGCAACCACTGGTTCGAGGCCGAGCGCCTGTGCGCGCGCGCCCTCGACATGGCGCGGGCCGAGTGCGACTTCAACCTCATGGCGCGCGTGCTGCTGCCGCTCCAGGAGGCGCGCCGCCAGCGCATGCAGATCGCCTTCGACTCGCGCAAGATCGTGATCGTCGAGGAGCCGCTCAGCGAGGAGCGCCAGCTCGAGTCGAAGTGCTACCTGGTGCAGCCCCCGCTCGTCGGCGCCGACGCGCGCCGCCTGCGCCTGCTCGCGCTCGAGCGCGAGATTCCCGCGGTCTTCCTCTGCCGCGAGCCGAAGACCCAGCTCGGACTCTGCCCGGTCGTCGCGATCGGACAGGTCACCGTGCGCACCCGCATCGATCCGCCGAAGAAGTGGGACAAGCCCGAGCTCTCCTGGTTCATCGAGGCCACCGAGCAGCTCGGCGACGCCGCGATCGAGACCCTCGACCGCACCGCGGAGCCCGCGCGGCAGGTCGACGCCCTGCTCGAGCGCCTCGACGCCGTCCCCGACCACGAGAAGCTGCACCAGGCGCTCGCAGAGGTCTGCCGCGAGGCCGCGCGCTACTACGCCGACGGCGATGCACCCGCACGCGCCGCGGTCAAGATCCGCACCGGCGAGCAGGCCGCGGTCTACGACGACACCGAGGAGTGACGCGTGGCCGCAGCCCGGCGCGGCACGGCCGCGTCGCCTCCGTGCACGCGCATCGAGGCGTCGCTCCGACGCCTCACGCCCAGACCAGCGACTCCTGCAGCCGGTTGAAGTTCTCGCATCCCGAGCCGGTGACGGCCACCATGTCCTCGACGCGGATGCCGCCGATCCCGATCGCGTAGAGCCCAGGCTCGACGGTGAGGACATCCCCCGCCAGCAGCGCGGGACCCTTCATCGCAAGCAGCGGCGGCTCGTGCACCTCGAGCCCGATGCCGTGGCCGGTTCCGTGCGCGATCACGGGAACGCCCGGCGCCGACGGCTGTCCCGCCGCGAATCCATGCCGCGCGAGCGCGGCGAGCGTCGCCTCGTGCACCGACTGTCCCGTCACGCCCGGGCGCACCGCCGCGATGGCGTCGCGCTTGGCCTCGACCACCGCCGCATGCATGCGGGCGAGCTCGGGCGAGATCGCGCCGTGCACGACGGTGCGGGTCATGTCGCCGTTGTAGAGCGTCTTGCGGTTGCGCGGGAAGATGTCGACGATCACCGGCTGCCCGGTCCGGAGGACGCCGTGGCCGTGGTCGTGGCAGTCGGCGCCCTGAGGGCCGCACGCCACGATCGACTCGGGATTCTCGTAGCCGGCGGTGAGGAGGTGGATGTCGATGATCGCGCGCAGCCGTTCGGAGGTGAGCGGCGCGCCGTCGTGGACGAGCGTGCCGTCGGCGGCCGGGCGCGCGCGCGCCACGGTCTCGCAGGCGAGCTGCATCGCGCCCTCGGTGGCGCGCTGCGCCTCGCGGAGCCAGTCGAGTTCCTGCGCGTCCTTCGCGCGCCGCTCGAGCACGCCGAGCTCGGTGTCGCACTCGAGCGCGATGCCCGCGCGCTGGATGAAGTGCGCGAAGATGAGCGGCAGCGAGCGGTCGGCGCGCGCGCGGGTGATCCCGCGCGAGACGAGGCACTGCGCGACCGACTGCGCCGTCGCGGTCTCGCGGTCGCCGGACAGGCCGCCGACCGGCTCGAAGTCGGCGGGGCAGCGCACGGTGTCGGCGCGCGCGTGCCGCTTGGCGCGCTCCATCTCGATGTCGCGGATGATGAGCAGCCGCTCCGACCCTCCGGTCGCGCCCGGCAGCGTGATCAGCGCGGCGGGATCGCCCACCTTGAAGCGGATCTCACGGAAGAGCGAGAGGTTCGTGGCGGGAATGCCCGCCATCACGGTTGCGGTCGTCGTCGTGCTCGACATGGTCGGGACAGTCTACTTCGACCCGCGCGCGCGTCCGACCAGTTCGCCCTGCTCGGGGTGCTCCCCGAGCCAGTGCACGCGCCCGTCCTGCTCGTCGAAGATGGCGGCGACCATCCGCAGGCGCCCGCGGCCGATCGCCTCGGTCACCCGCGCCGAGGGTCCGAGCAGGCGTCGCGCGAGGGCGAAAGCGCGATGCTCCGAGCGGGCGAAGGATGCCTCCAGCGCCGCGCCGCGCCCATCGAGCCGGGCGAGCCGCGCAAGCACGACGATCAGCGCGCACCCGAGCGGCTCGATCGAGCCCTCGACGACCCGGACCAACTCCGCGTCGCTGGGCACGACGACCTCGAAGCGGCCGGACCGCATGCCGGCGCCGTCGGGCGAGAGCACGAACGCCTGCACCTGCTCCGGCGACACGTCGAAGAGTTCCGTGAGCGCCTCGGGGACCGGTTCGACCTCGATCGTGATCGCGAAGGGAAGCACGGCCCCCGCCGGCAACGACGGCGTCGACGCCCGGCGCCCCTCGGCGCGGCGGTTGATGTGACGCTGGTTGCCAGCGATCAGCGCGGCGAGCGCCGCGGTCGGGTCGGAGGGCGTGTGCATGGACGAACTGCCCCGGGTGACGAGCGGGGTTCGCAATCATGCATCGGGATCGCCCGACTGCGGGCGGGGCGACTTCCCCATTCGCGTCCGAAGTCCGCCGCGGAGCGGGCCATCCGATCCGTCCGGTTCAGGAACGCGTGAGTTTCCGATACTTCAGGCGGTGCGGCTGGGAGGCGTCCTCGCCGAAGCGCTTGCGGCGCTCCTCCTCGTAGCTCGACCAGTTGCCGTTGTGGAAGTGGATCTTGGCGTCGCCCTCGAAGGCGATGATGTGGGTCGCGAGCCGGTCGAGGAACCAGCGGTCGTGGCTGATGATCACGGCCGTTCCCGCGAAGTTCTCGAGGGCCTCCTCGAGGCCGCGCATGACGTTCACGTCGAGGTCGTTGGTCGGCTCGTCGAGCAGGATGACGTTCGCGTGGCTCTTGAGGAGCCGCGCGAGGTGCACGCGGTTGCGCTCGCCGCCGGAGAGCGTGTCGACCTGCTTCTGCTGGTCGGTGCCCGAGAATCCGAAGCGCGCGACGTACGCGCGGCTGTTGACCTTCGCGTTGCCGAGCTTGATCTCCTCGCTGCCGTCGGAGATGACCTCCCAGACGTTCTTGCCGGCGGGGAGCGAGTCGCGCGTCTGCTCGACGTACGCGAGCTGCACGGTGTCGCCGACCTTGAAGCTGCCGGCATCGGGCTTCTCGAGGCCGACGATCATCTTGAAGAGCGTCGTCTTGCCGGCGCCGTTCGGACCGATGATGCCGACGATCGCGCCCGGCGGGATCGAGAACTCGACGTTCTCGAGGAGCAGCGTGTCGCCGAAGGCCTTCGAGAGGTCCTTCGCCTCGATCACGAGGTTGCCGAGGCGCGGCCCCGGCGGGATGTAGATCTCGATCTCGCGGGCGCGTTTCTCGCTGTCCTCGCTGAGGAGCTTTTCGTACGCGGCGACGCGCGCCTTGGACTTGGCCTGGCGGCCCTTGGGATTCTGGCGCACCCAGTCGAGCTCGCGGGCGAGCGTCTTCTGGCGGACGGACTCCTGCTTCTCCTCGATGGCGAGGCGCTTGTGCTTCTGCTCAAGCCAGCCGGTGTAGTTGCCCTTGTAGGGAATGCCGATGCCGCGGTCGAGTTCGAGGATCCAGCCCGCGACGTTGTCGAGGAAGTAGCGGTCGTGCGTGACCGCGATGACCGTGCCGGGGTAGCGCGCGAGGTACTGCTCGAGCCAGTACACCGACTCGGGATCGAGGTGGTTGGTGGGCTCGTCGAGGAGCAGGACGTCGGGCTTGGAGAGGAGCAGACGGCAGAGCGCGACGCGGCGGCGTTCACCGCCGGAGAGCTTGTCGCAGGTCGCTTCCTTCGGTGGGCAGCGGAGCGCGTCCATTGCCATCTCGAGCTGACTGTCGAGCGTCCACGCGTCGATCAGGTCGAGCTTCTCCTGCAGGTCGCCGACGCGCGCGAGCGTCTTGTCCATGTCGTCGGGCGTGATGTTCGGGTCGCAGAGCTTCTCGTTGAGGCGATCGAACTCCTCGAGGAGTTTGGTGACTTCGGCGCAGCCTTCGCGGATGACTTCCTCGACGGTGCGCTTCTCGTGCTTGAGCGGCTCCTGCTCGAGGTAGCCGACGCGGAAGCCGGGCGCGGCCTCGACCTTGCCTTCGAACTCCTTGTCGACGCCCGCGAGGATCTTGAGCAGCGTCGACTTGCCCGAGCCGTTGAGGCCGAGCACGCCGATCTTGGCGCCGTAGAAGTAGGACAGGTAGATGTCCTTCAGGATCTGCTTCTGGTTGATCGTCTTCGAGACGCCGAGCATCGAGTAGATGACGCGCTGCGTGTCGGTGGCGTTGTTGCTCATGTGGCTTCCTTGGGCTTCCTTCCTGTCGTGCTGTCGAAATCGGGAAAGGAATCCTACGGAGCGGAGCGCGAGTTTTCGCTGTGTTTCACGCGGTTGCGCGCGCATCGTCGATGCGTTTGCCTTTTGGCGCGGTCTCTGCTAACCTCGCAGACTGCGGGGTAGAGCAGTTGGTAGCTCGTCGGGCTCATAACCCGGAGGTCACAGGTTCAAGTCCTGTCCCCGCTACTTCAAGAGGCGCGCGCGAAACTGGCGCGCCGAACGGTTCAGAGTGAACGCC
>JBMOGJ010000027.1:0-33086 GCA_049318425.1 Phycisphaerales bacterium
ATCTTTCCACCGCGGACGAACGGGCAGAGGAGGTCGATGACCTTGATGCCGGTCTGCAGGATCTCGGTCTTCGGGTTGAGCTCGACGAACTCGGGCGGCTCGCGGTGGATCGGCGCGGTCTTGGTCGCCGCGACCGGGCCACGCTCATCGACGGGCTGGCCGAGCAGGTTGAACACGCGTCCGAGGACGCCTTCACCCACGGGCACGCGCACGGGTGCGCCGGTGTCGACGCAGGCATCGCCGCGCTTCACACCGTCGGTCGACGCAAGGGCGACGCAGCGGACCTGTCCGCCGCCGAGGTGCTTCGCGACTTCGCCGACGAGGGTCGACTTCTGACCCCTCGCCTCGAAGTTCACGTGCACGGAGTTGTAGATCTCGGGCAGATCCGATTCGGGGAACTGCGCGTCGAAGGTCGATCCGATGACCTGAATGACGGTGCCAGTGCTGGCCATGTGGGCTCCAACTAGACGGAAAGATGGACGGACGCACGGGCGCGAGGCGGAGCCGCGGCGCTCGTGACGAATTTCACAGAGGGGGAGAAGATAGCCGCCCGAGGCGAACCGTGCAAAGCCCGAGGCGAACCGCGCAAAGGGTCGATCGCGCCGACCGACCCGCGCACCTCGCGGGATTCTGCCGACGCAGGACGGATCAGCCGCGGGTGTCGAGGATGCGGCCAAGGTGCGCCGCGGTGGCGACTTCCACGCGGTCGGCGGCACGCGAGTACATCTGCAGGGCGCCGGTCGCGGCGGAGAGCGCCGCCTGGCGGCGGGCATCCTGGGGAGCGTCGAAGCCCTGGCCGCGGCCGACGGGCGAGTCGACCTTGCCGGAAACCAGCGCCGAAACGCGGTCAGGCGTGTTCGACGGGCGGGCGGCGGGGGGCGTGATCGGGCTACCAACGCGCGCGGCCGGCTGCTTCGGCTTCATGCCGTAGGCGGCCGCGGCCTGGAAGGGGATGGGGCGGGTCGAATCCATTCGCGCGGGGGAATATACAGAGGCGCGTCGCGGGTGCTCGGCCGCCGGGGTGTTTCAGCGGGGAATCCACGCGGCCATCGCGGATCCTCGGCAGGAATTACCCGGGGATCCGCGCTTCTCAGACATCACCTCGGTCACGCCTCGCTGAGCGAGTCGACCTTGCGGTCGAGCTCGGTGCGTTCCATGTCGCGGCGGATCTCCTCCCAGCGGGCGGGGTCGTCGGAGGCGTCGATCAGGAACTCGATCGTCTCGCGGGCGAGCGCAACGGTCGGGCGGTCGGCGGGGGGAAGCTTGTTCAGCAGCGCATCGAGGCGCTGGACGAGCTCGTCGTACCGGGCGACCTCCTGCAGCTCGGTGCGGTTCGCCGAGTGCTCGAAGCCATCCTTGCGGAGGTTGGTGAGGATCACGCCGGTCGAGTACAGGAGCTGCCGCTCGTCGGCGTCGAGCGAGGCGAGTTCGGTCGCGCGGCCCGAGGGCGCGGCGACGGGATCGACGGTGCGCGCGCCGCCGTCGGCGAGCGAGAAGTTGCCGGGACCGCCGGGCGTGACCGTTCCGGCGCGGCCCGCGGCCTTCCAGAGCATCGCGGCGGAGAAGACCGCGGCGGCGATGCTCGCGGCGATGGCGATGCGGGGAAGCCAGCGGCGGCGGTCGTCGGTGCCGATGCGACCGGCGACGGCCCGCGACGAAGGTTCGGTCGCGGCGTCGTCGGCGCGCGCGATCGCGGCCAGCACACCCGCCTGCATGGCGCCGACATCGACGGTCGCCGGGTCGATCGCGCGCTCGGCGGCGGCGAGGTCGGACTCGAACACCTCGCGCAGGGAGAGGTCGAGCTCCTCGGCGCGCTCGACCAGCGTGCGGCAGCGGCCGCAGCCGACGAGGTGCGCGTCGGCGCGCAGGCGCTCGTCGCGGGTGAGCTCGTCGTCGAGATACGCGGAAAGGGCGGCCTTCAGGTCGTTGCAGCCCATCGGTGCAGCGGCGGCGGAAGGTCGGTGGTTGTCGTGATGCGCGGTCATGTCGGTGTCCTCGGCGCGTGGTCCGCGCTCGTCAGCGCGTCGCATCGCGCCACTTGTTGATGTTGAACTCGCTGGGTCGGCCAGTGGCCGCGCCGTCGTCCTCGCCGAGCTCGTTGAGGAGCGCGAGGCGCGCGCGGTTGAGCCGGCTCATGACGGTGCCGATGGGCACGCCCAGATGGTTGGCGATGGCTTCGTAGGAGAGCCCCTCGTTGACGCGCAGCATGATCATCGCGCGCTTCTCGGGATCGAGCCGCTCGAGCGCCTCGGCGACGCGCGAGAGGCTCTCGCGCCGCGAGGTCTCCTCGCCGGGCCGTTCGGCGCGCACGTCGTGCGCGGTGCCCGACTCGTCGATGAGCGTCCACACGCGGCGCTTGCGTCGGATCGCTGAGATCGAGAGGTTGGTCACCGTCGAGCGCATCCAGCTCGAGATCGCCGGCTCGCCGGCGTCGGGGGGTGACTTCCAGATGCGGATCCACGCCTCCTGGACGATCTCCTCGGCCCGGTGCCGGTCGTGGCAGATGCCGAACGAAACCTGGATCAGGCCCGGCGTGAGGCGTTCGATCCAGTGCTTGAGGACTCGCTCCGAGAAGGGCTGGCCCATGATGCGCATTTGCTCCTGCCGCAGGGTGCGGCGCCGCGCTCAGGACGCGGGTCGCCGGCCGCGGATTCCGTCACCGGACGTTTCGGCCGAACATCTTCGCGTCCTCACGCATCGGGCGGGCGCCGTCGTCGAGCTCGGGGTCGATATCGATGGTCTGCGGCACCTCGAGGGTCCCCTGGAACGGGTTGGCCTCCGGTCCGAGCAAGGGCAGGGCGGAAGGCAACTCGTTGCTCCACCAGATGTTCGGTCCGAGTCGCAGGCCCGCGGTCGGGGCGCCCTCGACCGTGTCGACGAGCATGCGGAGCCCGCCGGGCCCCCAGGTCACGATGTTCTCGCGGAAGCGGACCGAGGCGCCCGCGCGCCCCTTCAGCGGGCGGACGAGGCGGAAGATCGATGCGCTCGCATCGACGATGGTCGAGTTGGCGATGGTGACGCCCTCGCAACTGCCGAGCTCGAAGGCGTGGTCGGGGTTCCGGATCAGGACATGCTCGAAGGTGACGTTGCGCACCATGGCGGTCGGCGCGGGCGGCTGCGCGGGCAACGCCTTGGCCTCGTCCGCCGTGGCGTCCGACGTGGCGTCCGACGCGGCGTCCGACGCAGCGGTGGTGAGCGCACCTGGCGCGGGCGGGCTCGTGCGCGCGTCCGACGCAGCTGAAGTCTCCGGCGCCGCAGGTGCTGCAGGAACGTCGGGCACCACCGGAACGCGCGGGCCGCGGCTGATGGCGTCCTTGGCGCCGACCGAGATGGCGGTCTTCACCGTGCCCGCGATCCAGAGGTCGTTGAAGGCGAGGTCGCTCGACTCGCCGAGGATCTGCACGCCGAACTCGAGGATCGCGGGCTTGCGGCCCTGGATCTGCACGCGCTCGACGCGGACATCGGTCGCCAGCTCGAGGTGCAGGGCGGAGCCGCGGCAATCCTCGAAGCGCGAGCGCAGCACCTCGACGCGCTGCGCGCCGAGGACGAGCAGGCCGGCCTGCTCCACCAGCCCGTCGACGCCGCGCACGAGCGTGTCCTGCACGACGATGTCGCTGCAGAGGCCCGGCGCGGTCGAGTCGAGGATGATGCCCGCGCGCCGCATGTTCTTGATGAACAGGCGCTCGACGCGCACATGCCTGCAGTCGGTGAGCTTGAGCGCCTCGCGCGCGGGCGTGATCTCGGCGAGCTTCGACGGCTCCCAGGAGCGGATCACGATCGGCTTGCCGGGCTCACCCGCAAGGCCGCTGAACTGCGCGGGGACATGCACGCCCTCGAGCAGCACGACCTCGTCGCCCGCAACCAGCTTCGGTCCGAGCAGCGACCAGTCGTCGCCGGCCTTGATCTCGTAGACCTCGGCGCAGGCGACGGCCGTCGCCAACGGCGCGACGAGCAGCGTGAAGACAAGGGAAAGCGTGTCGGGGCAGGGCATGGACGGTGACCGTGTCCGTGACAGTATCGTCCTCGGGCGCGGGAATCTTCGAGGTTCGTGTCACATCGCGCGGTCGAGGTGGCTCGCGCAGGTGGTGCGGAGCACGCGGCTGCCGGCGGCGATCGCGACCTCCCCGGCCTCGACATGCGCGGGTCGGAGGACCGTCGCGCCCGCGGGTGCGTCGAGCGCGCCCGACGCGGTGGTCCATCGGCACGCGCCATCGAGCGTCATCCACACCTCGGGGATGCCCGTCTCCGTGATCGGGATGCGCGCGTCGCGCGTCGCATCGAGCAGATCGATCGCGAAGAACCGCGACCGGCAGAGCCGCCGCGTCACGATGCCCGCGGCCTCGTGCCTTGGGGCCGACGCGCAGGGGGTGAAGCCGGGCGTTCCGTCGTCCTGGGCGCGGCCGAACTTCAGGCACTGCCAGGCCTGCTCGAGGTGCAGGGGGCGCTTGGGATCGTGGCGGTCCCAGTCCCAGACGCGGAAGGTCGTGTCGCTCGGGGTCTGGACCTCGGCGGCCAGGATGCCGGCGCCGAGCGCGTGGCAGACGCCGCTGGGCAGGTAGATGCAGTCGCCGGGCGCGACCGGGTAGCTCTCGATGTGCTCGAGCGCGCGACCGGCCGCGAGGGCTGCGGCGAACTCGTCGTGCGTGGTGCCCAGGCGGATGCCGCGGTACACGCGGGCACCTGGCTCGCAGGCGACGATGATCCAGGCCTCGGTCTTCAGGTGCGCATCGGGGTGCTTCGCGGCGTACGCGGCGTCCGGATGGACCTGCAGGGAGAGGTTGTCCGCGGCGTCGAGGTACTTGACGAGCAGGGGGAACGCGCCGTCGGGGGCCGGGGTCGCGATGCCGAGCAGCGCGCGCCCATTCGCCTCGCGCAGTGCACGCAGCGTCATGCCGGCGAGCGGGCCGCCGTCGACGGTCGACTGGCCGTCGGAGATGGCGTCGGGCAGGTCGGCGACCTCCCACGACTCTCCGATCGTCGCGCCGCCGACGCCACCCTTGCCGAGCGCGGCGAGTCTCGACGCGCCCCAGGGGCGCGCCTTCGGAATCGGCGTGAACCTCAGTGGTGGGAGCAGGGGTTGCAGCGCGGCGTGCGGCACGGGCGGAACCAGCTTAGATCGCCATGCCGGTGATCTTGGCCTCGAACACCAGCTTGCCGCGCACCATGCCCTGCACGAGCGAGATGAATCGTCGCGAGTTGCCCTCGATCTCCTGCGCGAGGATCACGAAGGTGTCGCCGGGCACGACCTGTCCGCGGAACACGGCGTCGTCGCAGCGGAGGAACCCGAGGAATCCGAGGTGCCGGTAGCGGTGACGGAACTGCCAGCTCGCGCACTGCGCGCTTGCCTCGATCATCAGCACGCCCGGGTAGAGCGGGCGCCCCTTGATGTGGTGCTCGCACCAGAACTCGTCCGGCCGCACGTCCTTGATGCCGACGCACTGCATGTAGTCGGCGTTGGCCCAGACGATGCGGTCGCACTGGCGCATCGGGCCCGTCTGCGGCAGGAACTGATCAAGCCCGACGCTGTCGCAGATGGTCTGCGACAGGTCGAGGGCCGAGATATCGAAGAGAGGGGCGCTTGCCACGAGAAATCGACGGGATCAGGCCCCGCCTTCCTCCGTGCCGCGCATCTCGAGCACGCGCTGGCGGATGGCCTGGGCTGTGTCCTTGATGTCCTGCATCGACTTGCGGACGCGGGTGCCCGCGGCCTTGTTGCCGCCGGCGGCCTTCTTCATGTCTTCCTCGACCTCGCGGACGAGACGGCACAGGGTTTCGTAGAGATCCATGGCTACCTCCGTAGATGCACTCAGATGTACTTTCGTGTGCCCGCGGCGAACGCCGTGGGTCCGATCACTCGCGGCAAGGTAGCGGCAATGGCGCGCGAAGTGTCTTCACGACGCCAAGAACCGACTTGAATTGGGGGTGGGCGGCGTCGCCGAGGAGCTCGTAGGCGGCCCCGAGGACCCCGGACGGCGTGGCGCCGGCGCGTTCCATGCGGCGGAAGGCGGGGGAGATCTGGTCCGGGCGCCCGGCCGAGATGGCGTCGGTCAGCAGGAAGGGCTGGCGGCCGGTGGCGAGCAGGTCGAGGACGGTCTGCTGGACGCAGACATGCGCCTCCACGCCGCAGATCAGGATGTCGTCGCAGCGGCGGGCGGAGAGCAGCGCGTCGACCTCGGGGGTGAGCGCGCTGAACCGCGTCTTCTCGAACACGCGCGCGTGGCCCGCCGCGGCCGCGCCGATCGCAGGGGCGCTGTGGCCGAGTCCCTTCGTGTACTGCTCGGTCACGACGGCGGGGAGGCCGAGGACCCTCGCCAGCTCGAGCGCGGCGGCGCAGTTCGCGACCACGCGGTCGGCGTCGAAGATCGTGGGAAGGAGCTTCTCCTGGACATCGATCACGAGAAGCGCGGTCCGTTCGAGCGAGAGTCGTGGGATCGGCATGGGGAGAGACTAGCATGGACCCGTCCTGCGGCGTCGGACGCTCCGTCTCGCAGTCCCGACATGGCGTGGCCGCTGGCCGGCGCCGAGACTGAGTGAATGAAGCACCGGCGGAGGCCCCGTCGGCCGATTGGAGCACAGGGATGTCGCAGGAAGAAGCCCCCACCGCGGCCGAGCGGGCCGCGTCGGACGCCACGCTGTTGTCGCAGTTCAACGAGCTCGTCCGCCAGTCGCGCGAGATGCTCGAGTCGGGCGGCGCGCCGGCCGAGCGCGCGCGCGACATCTCCTACGCGCGGTCGATGCTGTTCCTGCCCGCGTGGCATGTGGTCGCGTGCGCGGTGCAGGGCGCGACGCAGCCCGAGATCCAGCGGCTCTCGATGATCGAGGTGCGCGACGCGCAGGGGCAGCCGTGCCCGAGCCTCGCGGTGTTCCCCACCGATTCGCTCGCGCGCGCCGAGATCCCGCGCATGCAGATCCCGATCGAGTCGGGCTTCTGGGTCACCCTCGCGGTGCCGACCGAGCAGGTGGTCGCGTGGGTCAAGTCGATGAAGATCCCCGCGGTGTCGGTCGTCACGGTGAACGCGACGATGGCGCCGTCGTGCGTGCTCGGGCTCGACTTCGTCGAGTGGGTCGCGAAGATCGAGGCGCAACAGCAGCAGCAGTCGCAGCAGCCCCCGCAGGGCTGACGCGCGCGCGCCCGGCGGCGATCACACGCGGAGTTCGGCCTTCGCGGCCAGCGCCGAGGCGTAGCGCCGCCGGATCGGCTCGACGACCGTCGCGATGAAGCGGTCGGTCTGCTCGGGCGCGCGGCCGACGAAACTCGCGGGGTCGAGCGCGCCGTCGAGGTCGACCTTCGCGAAGAAGGGATCGCCGGCGAGGCGGGCCATGAGGTCGTTCGGTCGTCCGAAGCGCTTGACCTCCTCCGCCGCGGCCATCGAGTGCACGCGGATGACCTCGTGCGCCTCCTGCCGGTCGGCGCCGGCACGGGTCGCCGCGAGCATGATGTTCTCGCTCGCCATGAAGGGGAGCTCGGCCGCGAGATTCGCGGTGACGGTCGCCTCCCACACGACGAGCCCCTCGGAGACGTTCGACATGATGTCGAGGGCGCCGTCGAGCGCGAGGAACGACTCAGGGAGCACGAGCCGGCGGTTCGACGAGTCGTCGAGCGTGCGCTCGAGCCACTGCGTCGCGTGGGTCTGCAGCGGATCGTTGACGAGCCCCATCACGAAGCGCGCGAGTCCGCAGGCGCGCTCGCAGCGCATCGGGTTGCGCTTGTAGGCCATCGCGGAGGAGCCGATCTGGTCCTTCTCGAAGGGCTCCTCGACCTCCTTGCGGTTGGCGAGGAGGCGGATGTCGGTGGCGCACTTGTGCACCGCGCTCGCGGCGATGGCGAGCGCCGAGACCACCTGCGCGTCGACGAGGCGGGGGTAGGTCTGGCCGCAGACCGCGAGCATGCGGTCGCCGGGCCAGCCGAGCTTCTCAGCGAACTTCGCCTCGAGCATGTCGACCTTCGCGGGGTCGCGGTCGAAGAGCCCGAGATAGGAGGCCTGCGTGCCGGTCGCGCCGCGCAGGCCGCGCAGCCGCAGCGAGTGCGCGGCGAACTCGACCTGCTCGAGCGCGATGGCGAAGTCCTGCGCCCAGAGCGTGGCGCGCTTGCCGACGGTGGTCGGCTGCGCGGGCTGGAAGTGCGTGAAGCCGAGCGTGGGCAGGGCGCGGTGCCGGGCCGCGAAGCCGCCGAGCCGGTCGATGACGCGCGCGAGCTTCCCCGCGATCACGGTGAGCGCGTCGCGCAGGATCAGCGTGTCGGCGTTGCAGACGACGTCCTGGCTGGTCGCGCCGAAGTGGATGATCGCGCGCGCCTCGGGCGCGGCGTCGCCGAGCGTGTGGACGTGCGCCATCACGTCGTGGCGCAGGCGCGCCTCGTGCTCGGCGGCGGCCTTGAAGTCGATGTCGTCGAGGTGCGCGCGGATCGCGTCGACCTGCGCGCGCGTGACCGGCATGCCGAGCTCGTGCTGGCTCTCGGCGAGCGCGAGCCAGATGCGGCGCCAGGTGGAGAACTTGCGCTGCTCGCTCCAGATCGCGCGCATCTCGCGGCTCGCGTTGCGGGACTCGAGCGGGGAGCGGTAGCCGGAGTGGAGGCTGTCGGTGGTGGTCATGGCGAGGTCTCCGCCGGAGCGGTCTTCTTCTGGAGGACCTTGCTCTCGGTGCCGGCGCGAATGCGGGCGATGTTCGAGCGGTGCTTGAAGACGACGAACGCGGCGATCAGCGCGCTCGCGATGAGGAACGGCACCACCGCGCGGACGCCGGCGACGCCGTTCGCGCCCAAGGCGGTGGCGAGCACGGTGCAGGGCACGGCGACCGCCGCGACCATCGACGCGAGGCTGACCATGCGGAACACCGCGACCAGCGCGATCCAGATCGCGAGCGCGACGAGCGCGGGGATGGTGAGCACCGGCCACATCGCCGCGAGTGCGCCGAAGCCGGTGGCGACGCCCTTGCCGCCCTTGAAGCCGATCCACGGGGAGAGCGTGTGTCCGACGATGCCGCCCGCGGCGGTCGCCAGCCAGCACCACGCGACCTCCGTCGGGACGCCGCCGGGGCTCGCGCCGAGCGCGCCGAGGATCCAGCCGGCGGCCACCACGGGGATCGCGCCCTTGGCGGCATCGACGGCGAAGCACGCGATGCCCCAGGGCTTGCCCAGCGTGCGGCCGAGGTTGGTCGCGCCGTAGTTCCGGCTGCCGACGGTGCCGAGGTCGACGCCGCGCGAGCGGGCGAGCAGGTGCGCGGTCGGGAAGCTGCCCACGAGGTACGCCGCCACGGGAAGCACCGCCCAGAGGAGGGGCGACGGGTCGTGGACGAGCGGCTCTGCGGACTGCATGGGGGCGCGGATGATACGGAAACCCCTGCGGAGCCGTTATTCGCCGTACCAGAGCGCGGAGCCGTACTTGGCGCGGTGCCAGCGGCCGGTGGCGCGCCGGACCTCGGTGGCGATGGCGAGCAGGACGGGTTGCGGGAGGTCCGCCGTCAGCTCGACGCGGTCGCCGTGGATCTGCACGAGCGGCGCGGCGACGCCCTGGTGCTCCGCGGTCTCCTGCGCGCACGCGGTGATGAGCGCGGCGAGCGCCGGATCGGCGAGGGAGTCGGGAAACGCGGCGCGCAGCGCGATGAGGGGCATGGCTCTGTGCTCGGCGCCGGCGGTGGGCTCACTGCCGGTCGAACAGGAGGATCGTGATCGTCACCAGCTGGATCATGGCCGCGGCGGCCGCCCAGCGCGCGAAGTTCTCGAAGTCGGCGAGGTTGAGGAACGCGACGGCGATCACGAGCACCGCGACCAGCTGCAGTCCCATCGCGGCGAGGCGGAGCGAACTCGCCTCCGCGCGGCGCAGTCGCAGGGCGCGGACCTCCTCGGTGAGCTCGGCGAGGCCGCGGCGGAGCCGCTCGCTGTCGCGCTCGCGGCGCACGCGGCGCGCGGTCGAGCGGGCGGGCGCGGGGGTGCGCACCGTCGCGACCGACGCGGTGGTCTCGTCGCGGTGGCGGAGGACGATCTCGACCGCCTCGGCGAGCGTGGCGGCGGAGTAGTCGGCCGCCGCGTCGGCGATGCGGGTCTTGTCGCGCGAGACGAGGATCGTGCGCAGGCCCGCGCTGCGGCCGGCCGCGACGTCGCGCGGCGAATCGCCGATGAGCCACGAGCGCTCGAGCTCGAGCTCCATGTCCTGCGCCGCCTGCAGCAGCATGCCGGGACGCGGCTTGCGCCACGGGTGCTCGCGCGTGTACTCGGGAATGATCCCCTTCGGATGGAACGGGCAGTAGTAGAAGCGCTCGATGGTGCGCTTGAGCCCGGTCTGCTGGTCGACGAGTTCGGAGAGCTTGGCGTGCACCGCGTCGACGTCGCTCTCGGTGAAGCGGCCGCGGGCCACGCCGCCCTGGTTGGTGGCGACGACGAGTCGGAAGCCCGCGTCGCGCAGGCGCCGCAGCGAGGCCGCCGCGCCGTCGACGAGCGCGACCCGCGCGGGAATGCCGGCGTTCGCGTCATCGGGCACGAGGGTGCCATCTCGATCGAGGAAGATCGCGGGGTCCATCTTTCGTCCTGTGGCCGCGTGCGTGTCTGCGCGCGGCGGTGCTGCTCGAACTCGTGACTGCCGTGACGTGCCGTTTCGTGCCCTGACATGACAGGGCGCGCGACTGCGCCCAGCCGGCCGCGTTCAGACGACCGCGGCCGGAATCGCCTTGGGAACGATCGATCCCGCGCCGTCGCCGAAGCTGGTGCCGATCGCGCGCGCCGCGGCGATCAGCGGGTGATCGACGGGCACGAGCCGCTGCTTGCCGACCGTCTCGAAGAGGTCGATGTCGGAGAAGAGGTTGTTCTCGCGGACGACCATGCGGTTCCGCTTGCCGCTGGCGAGCAGCGCCATCGCGTGGAAGCCGAAGTTCGTCGCGAGGATGCGGTCGGCCGCGATCGGCGCGCCGCCGCGCTGCGTGTGGCCGAGCACGGTGGTGCGGGACTCGATGCCGGTGAGGTCGGAGATCTCGGTGGCGACCAGGTTGCCGATGCCGCCGAAGCGGATCGGATCGGGGCTGGTCGGGTCGTAGCGGCCGACGACCTGGTTGCCGTTCGCGGGGCGCGCGCCCTCGGCGACCACGACGATCGCGAAGCCGGGGCCGCGCATGCGGCGCTCGATGTCGTCGGCGATCTTGCGGAGGTCGAAGGGGATCTCGGGCAGCAGGATCACGTCCGAGCCGCTGGCGACGCCCGCGGTGAGCGCGATCCAGCCGGCGTTGCGGCCCATGACCTCGCAGACCATCACGCGGTGGTGGCTGTCGGCGGTCGAGTGCAGCCGGTCGAGCGCCTCGGTCGCGGTGGCGACCGCGGTGAGGAAGCCGAAGGTGATCTCGGTGCCGACGAGGTCGTTGTCGATCGTCTTGGGGACGCCGATCACGTTGATGCCTGCGGCGGCGATGGGCGCGGCGCAGGCCATGGTGCCGTCGCCGCCGATCACGATGAGGCCGTCGAGCCGCTCGCGGGCGATGGTGGTGAGGCACTTCTCGGTGACGTCCTCCCAGATGAGCGTGCCATCGGGCTTGCGGCCGGTGCAGTAGCGCGCCGGGTTGCACTTGTTGTTCGAGCCGAGGATGGTTCCGCCGCGGGTGAGGATGCCGGAGACATCCTTCAGTCCGAGCGGTCGGACGCGGTGCTCGATGAGCCCCTGGAAGCCGTCCTCGATGCCGATCACCTCGATCCCGTACTGGAGGATCGCCGTCTTGGCGACGGCGCGGAGCACTGCGTTGAGGCCGGGGCAGTCGCCGCCGCCAGTGAGGATTCCGAGTCGACGAGTCGAGGGTGACATAGGGGGTTCCGAGAGAAGTCGGGGAGAGTAGCGCAAAAGCACGCCGAGTCGAAGTGATTTCGCGAGTCTTGCTAGGATTGGCGGCCTATGGCCGAGACCACTCCGCAGGATGCCGTCCCGCTTTCCGAGTCCGAGATCGTCGCTGCACGCCGCGCGAAGCTGAAGCGTTTCCGCGAGGAACTCGGCTTCGAGCCGTACGGGCAGCGGGTCGACGGACTGCTTCCGCTCGCCGACGCGCGCGCGCTGTTCTCGGAAGAGGCGCACGCGGCCCACGAGGCGGCGGCGAAGGCCGCGAAGGATGCGAAGGCCGCCGGTGCGCCCGCGCCCGCGGACGTGCCCGACGCGCGCGCCGTGGTGCGCATCGCCGGCCGCATCGTCCAGCACCGCGACATGGGCAAGCTCGTGTTCCTGTTCCTGCGCGACGCGACGGGCGACCTGCAGGTGAGCATCTCGAAGGCCGCCATCGCCGCCAACGAGTTCGAGCTGGCGAAGGCCGCCGACTACGGCGACATCCTGGTCGCGGAGGGTCCGATCGGCCGCACCCAGAAGGGCGAGGTCTGCGTGTGGGCGAGCACGCTTTCGCTCGGCGCGAAGTCGCTCGCGGCGCCGCCGGAGAAGTGGCACGGCCTCAGCGACCCCGAGCTGCGCTACCGCCGCCGCTACGTCGACATGTACGCGAACCCCGAGACGGCGAAGGTCTTCGCGATGCGCGCGCGCATCGTGTCGCGCATCCGCCGCTTCATGGACGCGCGCGGCTTCCTCGAGGTCGAGACGCCCGTGCTGCAGCCGATCGCCGGCGGCGCCGCGGCGCGCCCGTTCACGACCCACCACAACGCGCTCGACATGCCGCTCTTCATGCGCATCGCGCCGGAGCTGTACCTCAAGCGCTGCATGGTCGGCGGCATGCGCAAGGTCTACGAGATCAACCGCAACTTCCGCAACGAGGGCATCGACCGCTCGCACAACCCCGAGTTCACCGCGATGGAGGTGTACGAGGCGTTCGGCGACTACGGCACCATGATGGAGCTCACCGAGAGCCTCATCCACGAGCTCGCGGTGTCGATGGTGGCCGAGCGGCAGGCCGCGGGGCTGCGCGTCGAGCCGAACGGCCCAGTGCTTCCGTGGGGCGATCTCGAGATCAACTACGCGAAGCCGTTCGTGCGCGTGCGCTTCGAGGAGCTGTTCCGCCGCGGCGTCGGCGTCGACATGCGCGACTTCAAGGCCGTGCGCGCGAAGGCGCGCGAGGTCGGCATGCACCACGAGGCGAAGCTCGACGACTGGCTCGTGGTCAACGAGCTCTTCGAGGAGCTTGCGGAGCCGCTGATCGACCCGTGTCGCCCGACCTTCGTCACCGACTACCCGAGCGCGGTGAGTCCGCTCACCCGTCCGAGCCGCACCGATCCCGCGCTCTGCGAGCGCTGGGACATCTTCATCGGCGGCATGGAGGTCGGGCCGGCGTACACCGAGCTCAACGATCCCGACATCCAGCTCGCCAAGTTCACCGAGCAGCTCAAGGGCGCCGACGACGAGGAGTCGACCTTCCGCACGCTCGACGAGGACTTCGTGGAGGCGCTGCGGGTGGGCATGCCGCCCGCCGGCGGCCTTGGCATCGGCATCGACCGGCTGGTGATGCTCATGACCGACAGCGCGTCGATCCGCGACGTGATCCTGTTCCCGCTGCTCAAGTCGATGGGCGGCGGCGGCAACGAGTCCGCGGCGTCCGAAGCCGCGGCGGGCGGCGAAGGGAAGAAGGCCTGATGCGCCGCCTCGCCGCCGGCGCGCTGCGTGCGCTGCTCGCGGCGGGTGCGGTGTCGTGGGTGATGTCGTTGGCGGTGGCGGCGCATGCGCAGGGCGCCGCGCCGATGCCCGCGCCGCGCGCGGGCTGGACGCTCGTCGAGGAGCACTTCTACGCGCTCACGCTCGGCGGGCATCCGTGCGGGCGGACCTCCGAGCGCGTCGAGCGCGACGGCGACCGCTTCCGCACCGTGTCGACGATCGAGATGCGCTTCGTGCGCCTCGGCGAGGAGACGCGCATCGAGCTCTCCAGCGAGTTCGTCGAGGATGCGCGCGGCGAGCCGATCGAGGCCACCGTGCGCCAGCGCGGCGCCGAGACGGTGCGCTACGTGTTCGAGTCGCCCCGCCGCGCGCGCGTCGAGCGGGGCGCGGTGCGCGAGGTGCGGGAACTGGCGAGCGACGCGTGGCTCACGCCGCGGGAGATCTCGAAGTTCATCGAGGCGCGGCATGCCGCCAAGGCGTCCGAGATCCGCTTCGAGGCGCTCGACGTGCAGAGCGGCTTCGTGGTCACCGCCATCTCGATGAAGCGGCTCGGCGAGGTCGAGCGCGCGGTCGCCGACCGCACGCTCCGCCTCGTGCAGTACGAGGTGCGCAACAGCATCCAGCCCGTGGTCGCCAAGGATCTCTACGACGCCGAGGCGCAGCTCTGCGAGAGCACGACCGCGATCGGCCTCGGCGACCTCGTTTCGCGCAAGACCACGCGCGCCGCGGCCGACGAGTGCCACGCGCGCGCGTCGTTCGACCTGCTGGCGGGGACCTTCGTGCCCTCGCCGCGGATTCCCGCCTACGAGACGCGCGGCGCGCTGGAGCTGCGCCTCGAGGCGACCGCCGGCGAGATGCCCGATCTTCCGACCGAGGGATCGCAGGCCTTTCGCCGCGTGGATGCGCGCGCGGCGATCGTGTCGGTGGACGTGCTGCGCGCGAGCGGCGAGCAGCCGGGCGATCGCTCCGATCCGCGCTGGCTCAAGCCGAACGAACTCATCGACAGCGACAGTGCGCCGGTGCGCGCGCTGCTCGAGCGTGCACGGCTCGCGGCCGACGCGTCGCCACGGGACCGCGCCAACGCGCTGCGCCTGCTGGTGGCGCGCCACCTGCGCGACAAGAACATGGCGACCGCCTTCGGCTCGGCGAGCGAGGCGGCCAAGTCGCGCAGCGGCGACTGCACGGAGCACGCGGTGCTCCTCGCGGCGCTCTGCCGCGCGGCGGGCATCCCCGCGCGCGTCGCGAGCGGGCTCGTCTACGTGCCCGATCTCGGCGGAAAGGGCCCCGGCTGGGGCTGGCATCTCTGGACGCAGGCGCTCGTCGAGCCGCCGATCGTCGCCGGCGGCGGCGGACTCGGCTGGGTCGACTTCGACGCCACCATCTCGTCGGAGGGCCGCGGTCATCATCCCGCGCACATCCTCGTGGCCACGAGCGATCTCTCCGGCGGCGCGACCGATCCGGCGTTCTCGCGCGCGCTGTCGCTCATCGGCGCGCTGAAGGTCGAGGTGCTCGGTGACGGTGCGCCGCGCGATCGCGCGTCCGAGTCCGCGCCGGCGCGCGTTCCCGCGGGCAGGAGCACGCCGTGATTGCGCTCGAGTTCCAGCCCGTGCCGAGCCTGCCGCCGCGTGCGCAGGGCGGTCACAAGGGGACATTCGGCTCCGTCCTGGTCGTGGGTGGCTGCGCGCACGCGCCGCGCCGCATGCTCGGCGGCGCGATGCTCGCGGCCCGCGGTGCGCTGCGCGCCGGCGCGGGGCGGGTGATCGTGGCCGTACCCGGGCCGCTCGCCGGCGACGCGCTCACGATCCTGCCGGAAGCGACCGTGGTCGCGCTGCCGACCGACGCCACCGGCGAGCTCATCGCCTCGGCCTCGGCGGAGGCGATCGACGCAGCCCTCGCCGAGGCGACGGTGGTGGTCGTCGGTCCCGCGCTCGGGCGCAGCGCCGCGGCCGGGCAGGTGGTCATGCGGCTGATCGCGATGGATGCCGCGCCGGTCGTCGTCGACGCCGATGCGATCCGCCTGTTCGCGGAGCACGTCGACGCCGCCCGCGACCTGCGCGGGACGGTGGTGTTCACGCCGCATCCCGGCGAGGCGCGCGCGCTCGCCGACGCGCTGTCGCTCGACGTCGACTGCACCGAGCGGGCGACGCGGCCCGCGGCGGCGATCACGCTCGCGCAGCGCCTCGGCGCCGTCGTGGCGCTGAAGGGCGCAGGCACGGTGACGAGCGACGGATTGCGCACCTGGCGCTGCGACCGTGGCAACGCGGCGCTCGCGACCGGCGGCAGCGGGGATGTCCTCTCGGGCATCGTCGCGGCGATGCTCGCGCAGTTCGGTGGCGCCGCCGCCGCTTCCGCCGATCCGCGCGCGGAACGGCCGGGCGCGGGCGCGCTCACGGCCCTCGCGGTCGAGATCCACGCGCGCGCCGGCGACCTCTGGCGCGACGCGCACGGCGACGCGGGCGCGCTCGCCCATGAGATCGCCGATCTCGCACCCGATGCGATGCGCGCGATGCGCGGCGGATGAAACGCGCGTGCAGAGCGCGACGGCGTCGCATGGTTGCCGCGTCGCCTCTCCGGTGACCCGCGTCTTCTCGGCTACATTGCGCGGATGCCCAAGGAACACCAGCGCATCGCCACGCTCGAGGACCGCACCTACGTCGAGGGCGTCTACTCGATCCTGAATCCGCAGCTCGCGCAGACGCGCACGAACAAGCCCTACCTCAAGTGCATGATCCGCGACGCGAGCGGCGAGATCTCCGCGCGCGTGTGGAGCTTCGAGGAGGCGCATTTCGAGGCGGTGACCAGCACCGGCTTCGTGTTCCTGCGCGGCTCGACGCAGGCCTATCAGGGCCAGGTGCAGCTGATCATCGAGCAGATCGAGGCGCGCGAGGTCACCGCCGACGAGATGATGGCGCTGCTTCCCTCGACCACCAAGGACATCGGCGCGATGTTCGGCCGCGTCTCCGAGCTGCTGCGTTCGATGGGGCATCCCGCGATGCGCGCGCTCGCCGAGCAGTACCTCGCCGACGAGCGCCTGATGGAGGACTTCCGCCGCGCGCCCGCGGCGATGAGCGTCCACCACGCGTGGATCGGCGGCCTGCTCGAGCACACCCATCAGATGATGGAGCTCGCCGACCGCATGCTCCCGCTCTACCCGGGCCTGAACCGCGACATCGTGCTGTTCTCGCTGTTCGCACACGACCTCGGCAAGACGGTCGAGCTCGACTGGGAGCGCGGCTTCAACTACACGACCGAGGGGCAGCTCATCGGGCACGTCGTGCGTGGCGCCGTGTGGCTGCAGATCAAGGCCGCCCACGCGTCGAAGGTCGAGAAGCTCCCCGGCGAGACGATGCGCGTCCTGCAGCACATCATCGTGTCGCACCACGCGTTGCCCGAGTTCGGCGCCGCGAAGGTGCCCGCGACGCCCGAGGCCATCTTCGTCGCCATGCTCGACAACCTCGATGCGAAGACGCAGGCGGCCCTCTCCGCGGCCAAGCGCGAGTTCGCGGGCGGCGGCGAGTGGACCGACAAGGTCTGGGCGCTCGACACCAAGATCTACCGGCCCGATCCGCTGATCTAGTCGCGCACGCAGCGGGTTTCCCACCGGTCCCGCACGCGGCCGCGCGCGACCTTGATCACGCGAGGGACGGCGCCTACGGTTGCCGTCCTTCGGGGGAAATCATGCACGTCAGGATCGCGCCAGCGGACATCACGGAGCTTGCGGAGCACGAGGTCTTTGTCTTCGGTTCAAACCGAGCCGGTCGTCACACCAAGGGAGCCGCGCTGCTCGCGCACCGGAAGTTCGGCGCCAGGATGGGCCAGGCGGACGGCCTCATGGGCCGGTCGTACGGCATCCCGACGAAGGACCGGAATCTGCGCACGCTTCCGATTCCCGCGATCGGCAGCCAGGTCGCGAAGTTCCTGCGGTTTGCGGTGGCAAACCCGCAGCACGTCTTCCTCGTGACGCAGATCGGATGCGGCTTGGCGGGGTACCAGCCTTGGGACATCGCACCGCTGTTCGCCGCGCATCCGATCCCGGACAACGTCGCGCTCCCCGAGGCCTTCGCGAAGCTCCTGAAGCGACCGCCCGGGTGAGCGCGTCGCCCGCGCGGCGCACTCAGAACCCGAACGACTCGCGCCGCACGGCCATCAGCAGCTTCTCCATCTTGAAGATCGGCGTGACGCGGCTCGGGACGTGGTGGGTGATGGTTCCGCGGCTGCCTTGGAGCGCCTCCGCGACGCGCGCGTTCTGCGCGACCTTCTGGCGGATCGCGTCGAGGATCAGGGTCTCGTGCTCGCGGCTCCCGACGCGGATCGTGAGCCCGGCGATCTCGAACGACGACGCCTGCTTGCCACGACCGGCGTTCTTCGCCGCCATGCCGGCAAGCCCGAACACGTAGAGCCGCCGGTCGCCCTTCGACTTGAGCCCTTGCCAGAAGCCCTCGACCGACGCGCAGCGAAAGACCTCGCCGTTGATCGCGATGGTGAACGGCGTCTCCGCGAGGTTGGAGAGGATGCGCTCGCGCCAGTCGGCGGATCTGTAGCTGATGTTCACGTGGAGTTCCCCGTTCTCGGCGGTGTCGCGTGGCCGCGCCGACGCGCCATGCGGTCACGGACCGCGGTAGCCGTCCGGATTCGTGGTCAGCCGGTCGAGCGGGACGGTGTCGATCCGGCATCCCGCCCAGAAGTCGTCGTCGGCGTTCGCGCGGGTGACTTCGGCCGCACGCGCCTCGGCGGCTTCTCGCGTGCCCACGATCGACTCGAATTGCCGGATGACCTGGCCGCAGCCGTGGAAGTAGGCGCTGATGACGTACACGAGTTTGTCGGCGCTGTTCTCGGCGCTGTTCTCGGCGCTGCTGTCGGCGATGTTGCTCGCGCCGTCGCCCAGCCCTTCACACGCGACCAACGGGATCTCGCAGCGGATGTGCAGGTCGCTGTCCGAGACTTCCGAATACACCTGTTCCGCCCAGGGATCCGCGCCGCCGTGCATGACGGTCGCCAGGTACTCGAGTCTGGCCGCCTCGGCCAGCTCCTTGGAGCGGAACACGCCCAGAATCAGCGGAGGATTCGTGTATTCGCAGATGGCACGAAAGAGTAGATGCAGCACGTGACAACCTTCTTTTCTTCCCAGTGATCGATGAAATGTTGGCGCCCCGTGGCGCGGGCGGATGCTAGTCGCGATCCGAGCCACGTTCAACGGAATCCGTGAATTCAGACGGCAGCCGGGGCGGCGGCCGGGTTCACCCCGAGCGCGAGCGGAAACGGCCAGGTCCGGTCGGTGGCCAGCGCATGGATGCGCCGCGCCTCGGCGTTCGCGGCGATGCGTGCGCGGAGCGCGGCGAGCTCGGCCGCGCGTGCGGCGCGGGCCTCGACGATGCGTCGGCGCATGGCGACGTACGCCGCGCGCCGTTCGGTGTGCTCGCCGCGAATCGCCGCGAGCAGCGCGCGCTTCGTCGCGCCCACGGCGCCGGCCGTTCCTTCCGCGTCGCCGAACGGATCCTGCTCGAGCGCGCGCAGCGCCTCGGGCGTCGCGGCTGCGTCGAAGGCGGGTACGAACCGCGCGAGCGGCGCGTGGCGCGTCGCGGTGGCGACCGCCATCGGCGCGAGCGCGGCGCGCGCGGTCTCGCCGAACGCCGCGCCGATCCAGCGCTCCATCGCCAGGTCGTAGTGCGCGCCGCCCGTGCCGTGGATGAAGACGTCGCACACGGCGAGTCGGGCGATCGCCGTCAGCGTGAGTGCGCGCGGGGCGACGAGCTCGCGCGTCTCGCCGGCCAGCAGCGGTCCGCGCGTCCCCGTCGCGCGATCCAGCGCCCAGAAGGGGAGTTCCGTGGTGGCCAGCGGCGCGATCCGTTCGCCGGCGATCGCGGCGTTGTACGCCGTGCGCAGCGGCGCGAAACCGTCGCGCATCGCCTGGCCGAGCCCGGTGCGCGCGAGTGCCGTCGCCGCGATGGTGTGGTCGACGCGGGCCATCGGCGCGAGCAGCGCGTTCGCCGCGTGCGCCATCTGCATCGCGAGGTTCTCGCGGCCCCGCTCGGCGGCGACGGCGCGTTCGATCGCCGCAAGCGGCGCCTCGATCTCGGCGGGCACCTCGTGCGCGCGCTCGGGGCGCATCGTGCGCACGGGCTTTCGCAGCGCATTCGGCCCGGTCGAGCGCGGCGAGCGCTCGAGCGCGAGGCGCGACAGCGCGCCGCCGACCAGTGCGGGATACGCGATCAGCGCCGCGTCATTGAGGTCATGGTCGACGACGACATGCACGAGCACGCCGCCGCGCTCGGCCGCGAGGCGCGCGCCCACGACGAACTTCTCCGCGATGCCCGCGTGCCAGATGCCCGCCTGGTGTCCCGTCATCACGATGAACCGGTCGGCGGGCAGCCCGAGCTCCGCGCGTGCCTCGCGGCGCCACGCGAGGAGCTCGCGTCCGAGCACGCCCGCGTCGCCACTCATGCGAGGCCGTCCATCGCGCGCACGGGAAGCCTGCTGGCGCAGCGGCGGATCTCGCGGTGCATGGTCTCGCGGTAGACCGCGAGGCGACGGTCCGGCACATCGAGCCCGCTGCCGAAGGTGCGCGTCATGTCGACGTAGATGCGGCGCACCGCGAGCTCCTCGATGCGCAGCCCCGCGGCGCACGCCTGCACCCAGAACTGCATGGGGAAGTCGTAGCCGTTCACATCGAGCCGCAGCTTCGCGCAGACGCTCGCGCGGTAGGCCTTGTAGCCGCAGAACGCGTCGGAGATGCCGAGCGAGAGGCGCTCGTTGACCTCGCGCGTGAGCAGGGCGTTGATCCGGCGCCGGTCCTCGGGGGCGGGGTCACCCGGAAGCGACTCGTCCATGTAGCGTGAGCCCGACACGATGTCCGATGCGCCGCGCGTGATCGCCGCGACGAAGTGGGGCAGGCTCGCGGGCTCGTGCTGCTCGTCGCAGTCCATCGATATGACCCACTCGTAGCCGCGGAAATCGGCCCACTCGAGCATGTCCTGCATCGCGCGCCCGTAGCCGCGGTTCTTGCCGTGGCGGATCACCTCGACCGGGTGCCGGGCGAGTGCGCCGGGCGTGCCATCGGTGGACCCATCGTCGATCACCAGGATCTCGCCCCCGAAGGACGCGGCATACCGCGCGACCTCGGTCAGCACGCGGTCGACCGACTTCTCCTCGTTGAACACGGGGATGGCGATCAGGATGCGGGGTTGCCGGGCCGCGGGTTGCGGAGCCGCGTGTTCGCTGGTCATCGTGTGCCGCCCTTCGACGGCTCGATCGCGAGGGTTTCGCGGCTGTTGCGCGGAATGACGCCCAGGATCAGCAGCCGCTCGCGCCACTGCTCGGCGACGATGCCGCGATCCTCCACGACGAACAGCTCGCTGACGCGCCGCGCCGTCGCGGCGTCGAGTTCCGCAACGAACTCGACCTCGACCACGGTCGCGCGCAGACGCTCGCCGTGCAGGTCGATCTCCGCCTCGCCGCTGATGCGCAGGTTGCGGCGCGCCGTGCCGCTCGCCCGCGGCTTGCCCGACGAGAGCAGCGTGACCGCCATCGGCGACCCGCAGGGATGGCTCTCGCCCGCGACGAGCCGCGCGGGCGCGAAACGCAGCGGTTGCTCGAACACGCTGCGCGAATCCTCGCCGTAGGTCTCGACCGTCGTGATCGCCCAGCCGCCGTCGCGCGGCTCGAGCAGGAAGCGTTCGCTCGGTTCGCCGTCGTGCTCCTCGACGGCCAGCTTGCCGTCGCCCGCGTCGACGAACCGCTGCTCCACGACCTTGCCCTTGCGGGATCCGGCGAGCGCGACGAAGCGCCGGGTTGTCCCTGGCTTTCCCACGAGCACCTCCGCGGGAATCGCCTGCGTCTTCGCCCCGGCCTCGCTGCGCGAAAGCACCGCGAAACTCGGGTCGGGCGCGCGGGCACGGTCGCCCGCGCCGTCGCCGCGCAGGACATCGGTGCCGGCGCACGCGCCGCAGCCGAGGGAGACGGCCATGACCGCGAGCGCGCGCATCAGTCGACCGGAAGCCCCTTCGACTTCCACAGCTTCCGGAGGTCCTCCAGCTCGATGAGTTCGGTCACCGAGCCGTCGATGTCCACGCGCCGCACGCGCTCGCCCTTGCCGTCGAACTCCTGCACGATCTTCGCGGGCGCCGAGCCTTGCTGGGTCTCGAGGCGCCATCCGTTCGCGATCGGCGTCCAGGTCTCCCTGCGCTGCGGCAGCTTCTGGTCGCGCTGGTCGAACGCGTAGTCCTTGAACTCGATCACGCCGGCCGCGGGATCGCGCGGCAGGAGCTCGCCGATCACGATCAGCTCGGCCTGCGACAGGTAGACCGGCGGGATCGCCCATTCCTGCGGCTCGCGCGTCATGCCGTCGCGGCTCGAGGCGATCACCTGCAGCTTCGGTCGCGGCGCGCCGGTGGTCGGCGCGAGCCGGATGCCGGTCTGCGCGCTCGAGCGGCTGGCGCGCTTCTGGCGCTCGGTCGAGCGCAGCGACCACGACTCGCTCGAGCGGTCCCAGCGCACGAAATAGCGGCTCTGCGCGTCGAGCGTGTGCTGCGGGTCGTCGTTCACGATCACGCGCGCGTCGATCGAGGCGAGCAGGCCGGTGTCCTTGTCCTCGCCCTCGAACTTGGCGGGGTTCTTCGAGGCGTCGACCTCGCCGAGCTGGCCCTCGCGCACGCGCACGACCATGTAGCCGTAGTCCTTCTTGCCGCCGTTCCCGTCGGGGCGCCACATGCGGTACACGCGCGGCGCCGCGTCGATGGTCGAGCGCAGCGCCTCGGGCGTGATGGCCGCCACGAGCTCCGCGCCGCGCACCATGAGATCGGTGTTCTCGACGAGGGTCTTCGCGATGTCGCGCAGCGCGATGGTCGCGAAGCTCCGGTCGAGCAGGCTGCGCGCGCGCGCGAACTCGGCGTCGACGATCAGGATCGAGAACGCGAGGTAGGAGTCCGGCGCGTTCGGCACCACCAGCATTCCCATGATGCCGCGTCCCCCGGCCTCCAGCGGCACGCCGAGATACACGAGATGCGCGTCGGCGCCGGCGATGCTTCGCGGCTCATCGGCGAGCACGTCGAACTTCTGGTCGCGCTTGCGGAGATCCGCGAGGTAGTCCTCGCACTGGCTGCGGGCGGTCGTGCCGGCCTTCGATGCGCGCACCGTGGTCGCACGGACCCTCCAGGCCGAGGCCTCGGCCCCGTCGGACAGCAGGTAGCTCACGGTGGGGGAGCGCTCGATGCGCACGGCGGTGCCGACGGGAACACGCATGGTGAACCCGAGTCCGTCGGCGTCGAGCGGGGCCTCGGCGAGACCGTCGGTCGGGCCATCGGCGGAAGGCTTGGCGGTCGACGCGTGGGGGGGCTTCGCCGCGGATTGATCCACACCAACGCCCGAGAACCATGCAGCGCGGAGCGGCTGGACGCCGGTCAGGCTGGCCACGGCTGCGGCGAGGATGACGGTCGTGCCCAGCGGGCGGCGTCCACGAGGAGCAGGAGGGTGGTTCGACACGGCGCGGATGGTACGGTGATCCGTCCGCCGGGGCGAAGGGAAGTCAAGCGCGACACGGTCGAGACGGTGTCGACACCGAGGCGAGCGAACCGGGCGCGACGAGCATGGCGAGCGGCTCGACCGACTCGAGCACCTCGACCAATAACGCAAATCCTCGGAAGTCGCTCAAGTTGCACCCGCGGACCGCATTGACAGGAACGGTGGATTTGCTATCTTCACCGATTCGCGTCGCTTCGGCTTTGCCGCCGTTGCGTGCGATCGTCTCTGCATTTCGCCGCTGCGCGAGGTGCCTGCGACGGGTTGGCAAGTGAGCGTCGTGCAAGCGTTTCAACGCACGCACGAACGAGCAGTGTGTGAGAAACAGCCTGATTTCAAGCGAGTTCCGCAGCGCAACGCGCCGCAGGGCACGCACCGGAGCCGACCAAGGCCCCGCACGGATTCAGGAACAGTTCAGGCCGTGCGGAACCATGTGGAACCGCCCGGCAGCGTGAGTCAGAGTTCAGACGAAACACCGAACACAAGAACGAGGCGACACTCAATGACTGGCGGCAAGTTCCGGATTCGCATGGAGGCCTACGACCATCAAGCTCTCGACGCTTCGGCGCGCGAGATCGTCGACCAGGCCAAGCGCACCGGCGCACGCGTCGCGGGACCCATCCCGCTGCCGACGCGCCGCGAGATCTACACCGTCAACCGTTCTCCGTTCATCGACAAGAAGTCGCGCGAGCAGTTCGAGATCCGGACGCACAAGCGCGTCATCGACATCACGGACTGGAACCACCGCACCACCGACGCGCTCCAGCGCCTCGTGGTCCCGGCGGGCGTGTTCCTCCGGATCAAGGCCTGACGAAGTCTCGCGCCTGCGGCCAAGTACTGGCCGCAGGCTGAGTGAGTGAGCGAAGCAATCAACACCCGCGTCAAGTGCAGCCCGGATGACCGGTGCCTGAACCCCTGACGGAAACCAGAAAGCGAACTCGACATGAGCGCAACCCCCAGCAAGATCGCGATCCTCGGCCGCAAGATCGGCATGACGCGTTACTTCCTTGCCGACGGCAAGAACATCCCCGTCACGGTCATCGAGGCCGGTCCCTGCGTCGTCACGCAGGTCAAGACCGCCGACCGCCACGGCTACTCCGCCATCCAGATCGCCTTCGACGACATGAAGGCGCGCAACTCGACGATCCCCATGATCGGTCATGACGCGAAGGCCGGTTCGGCCCCGAAGCGCATGCACCGCGAGGTCCGGGTCGCCGACGACGCTGCCGCGAACGGCTTCCAGCTCGGCCAGGTCATCGACGTGAGTGCCCTCGACGGCACCTCCTACGTCGACGTGATCGGCACGAGCAAGGGTAAGGGCTTCGCCGGCAACATGAAGCGCAACAACTTCAAGGGCATGAGTGCCACGCACGGCACCGAGCGCAAGCACCGCACGTCCGGTGGCATCGGCTCGCACGGCACCGACCGTGGTCATGGCGCCAAGATCAAGAAGGGCAAGCGCATGTCCGGTCAGCTCGGCAACGAGCAGATCACGGTCCGCAGCCTGGATGTCATCAAGATCGATGCCGAGAAGAACCTGCTGCTCGTCAAGGGCCCGGTTCCCGGCGCGAACGACGGATACCTCTTCATCCGTCCCGCCACGCGCCTGTTCAAGCGCAAGGCGAAGAAGCTCGGCAAGAAGTAAGCCGGGCGGTTGAGGAAATCTCCACCCGGCGCGGGAGCCGGGTCGAGCGTGTGTGAGGTGAAGCCAAGGCCTGAGACCTGCAACAAGGCACTCAGGCGCCCGCAAGGCCCGCAAGGGAACCAGCTGGCAAGACAAGTACCGGGTCGCGGCCGCGTCGATGACAGGCCAAGACCCATTCACCGAGTTGATTCCTGCCCCGTGCCGCCGACAACAGGCACGCGGAGGATGAAGCGAACAGCGGGCTGAGCCCGCGAGAGGCGAAGTTTATGATCGATCTGCCGATCTACGATTCCACCGGCAAGAAAGTCGACAGCCTGAAGATTGACGAGCAGTCGCTCGGCGGAGAGATCCGTCACGCGCTCCTCAAGCAGGCCTACGTCATCACCCACGGCAACCAGCGACAGGGCTCCGCGCGCACCAAGAGCCGCGGAGACATCGAGGGTTCGACCCGCAAGCTCTACAAGCAGAAGGGCACCGGCAACGCGCGCGCCGGCGCCGCCCGCACGCCGATCCGCAAGGGCGGCGGTGTGACGTTCAAGAAGACCCGCACCCGCGAGGACTTCCGTCACGAGCTCCCCAAGAAGATGCGCCGCCTCGCGAACCGCAACGCGCTGCTCGCGAAGCTCGTCGACAACGAGGTGAAGTGCTTCGCCGCGCTCGACTTCAAGGCTCCGAAGACCTCGGAATTCGCCAAGATGATCGAGTCGGTCGGCGTGAACCGCACCTGCCTGGTCGCCACCGACAAGACCAACAAGAACGCCATGCTCTCGGCCCGCAACGTCGCCAACGTCGACGTCTGCCGGATCGACCAGCTCAACGTCTTCGCGCTGCTCAACCACCGCTTCCTGGTGGTGGACAAGGCCGCGCTCGTCGCCTTCCTCAACGAGACTTGCTTCGAGGCTCCGGCTGCTGACGCGCCGGCCGCCGAGGCCAAGCCTGCGAAGGCCCCGAAGGCCAAGAAGGAGGCCAAGTAAATGGACCCCATCCACATCATCGTCCGCCCGCTCGTGACTGAGAAGATCACCTGGGGTTCCGGCCACCACAACCGCTTCGCGTTCGAGGTCTCGCGTCTCGCGACCAAGACCGACATCAAGAAGGCCGTTGAGTCGCTCTACAAGGTCCGCGTCGTCGGCGTCGCGACCCAGAACCGCCACATCCGCGCCCGCGCCTACCGCTACGGCATCGTCGAGGGCAAGGTCTGGAAGCGCGCCGTCGTCAAGATCCACCCCGAAGACAAGATCGAGCTCTTCTGAGCCTTGAGGTAAACCACCAATGGCAATTCGTGTTTACAAGAAGGTCACCAACGGACGCCGCAACGCGTCGGTGAACCTCCACTCGGAAGTGACGAAGAAGAGCCCTGAGAAGAGCCTTCTCGCGCCGCTCGTCCGTGGCTCCGGCCGCAACGTCCAGGGCAAGATCACCATCGCCGGTCGCGGCGGCGGTCACAAGCGTCGCTACCGCAAGATCGACTTCCGCCGCAACAAGGATGGCATCGCCGCCACCGTCGTCGGCATCGAGTACGACCCCAACCGCTCGTCGCACATCGCGCTGCTCAAGTACGCCGATGGCGAGCTCCGCTACATCCTGGCGCCGAAGGGCCTCAAGGCCGGCGACGTCGTGATGAGCTCGCCGGACCCCGTTGACCCGAAGCCGGGCAACAGCATGCCGCTGAAGCACATCCCGACCGGTCTCGCGCTCCACAACGTGGAGGTCGAGGCTGGTGCCGGCGGACGCATGTGCCGCGGCGCGGGCATGTACGCGCGCCTCACCAACAAGGAAGGCCGCTGGGCGACCCTCGTGCTCCCGTCGGGCGAAATCCGGCAGGTCTCGATGGAGTGCCGCGCGACCGTCGGCGAAGTCGGCAATGCGGATCACGCCAACGTCGTGATCGGCAAGGCCGGTCGCAACCGCTGGAAGGGCCGCCGTCCCACGACCCGTGGTATCGCCATGAGCCACCATGCCCACCCGCACGGCGGTGGCTCGGTGTCGAAGGGTGGCCGCGAGCCGTCCAACTACTCCGGTACGCAGGCCAAGGGTGGCCGCACGCGTCGCTACGGCAAGTCGAGCGATTCGCGCATCATCCGTCGCCGCAAGAGCAAGCGCTACGGCCAGCTCAAGCTCTGACCGCGTCCGGGCGGTATCCGTCCGGAGCCGAGGTCGGAGCGCATCGCGGGCAACACGCCCCGGTGCCTGAGAGGCAAGTCACGAAGTCAGACAGATCCACGCCGCGAGTGCGGCGAGAACCAGCAGAGAACCCACCATGTCTCGTTCGCTCAAGAAGGGTCCATACGTCGTCGAGAGCCTGTACCGCAAGGTCCAGAAGCAGGAGGCGAGCTCGAAGCGCACTCCCATCAAGACCTGGGCTCGCGCCTGCACGATCGTGCCCGAGTTCATCGGCTTCACCTTCCAGGTGCACAACGGTCGCCAGTTCGTCGACGTGTACTGCACCGAGGACATGGTCGGCCACAAGCTCGGCGAGTTCTCGCACACCTGCACGTTCCGCGGCCACACGAACAAGAAGGAAGAACTCAAGTCCTGAGCCCCGGCTCAGGTCCTGTGAGGTACCAACCATGGCATCCAAAGCTTCGGCATTCCAAGCCAGCCACCGATTCGCTCGCATCGCGCCCCGCAAGGCGCGCCTCGTCGCGGACATGATCCGCGGCAAGCGCGTCGACGAGGCGCTCGTCGCGCTCGACTTCTCCAAGAAGCGCGGATCGGCGTTCATCGCGGTCGTCCTGAAGAGCGCGATCGCCAACGCCGAGGAGAAGAACGCGGACCCGACCAAGCTCGTCGTGAGCGAGTCGCGCGTCGACGAGGGTCCGACCCTCGACCGGTTCCAGCCGAAGGATCGCGGCCGGGCCCACCCCATCCGCAAGCGCACCAGCCACATCCACATCGCAGTCGAGGAGCGCGGGGCGTAATCGCTCCGGAGATTCACTATGGGACAGAAGGTCCATCCATTCGGTTTCCGCGTCGGCATCACCGAAGCCCACCGCTCCCGCTGGTTCGCACCGAAGGCGCTGTTCGGTAGCCTCCTCGTCGAGGACTACAAGATCCGCCAGTACGTCGACAAGCGGCTCAACCGCACCCCGCCGTTCGCGGCGGTGAGCGACATCCTGATCGAGCGCACGCGCGACGAGCTCACGGTCATCGTGAAGACCGCGCGTCCCGGCCAGGTCGTCGGCATCCGCGGCGCCGGCATCGAGTCGCTGACCAAGGATCTCCAGACCCTCACCGGCCGCAAGGTCGTGCTCAAGGTCGTCGAGATCAAGAATCCCGACCTCGACGCCAAGCTCATCGCCGAGAGCATCGGCGAGCAGCTCAAGAAGCGCGCGAACTTCCGCCGCATCCTCAAGATGCGCGCCGAGAGCTCGATGCAGAACGGTGCCAAGGGCATCCGCATCCTCCTCGCCGGCCGTCTCGGCGGCGCGGAGATGAGCCGCACGCTCGACACCCGCCTCGGCTCGATCCCGCTGTCGACGCTCCAGGCGAACGTCGAGTACGCGATCGCGCACAGCTCGACCAACTACGGCGTCATCGGCGTGAAGGTGTGGGTCTTCAAGGGCCTCTACACCGAGCACGACGAGGATCAGACCCACTCGAGCGCTGCCGGTGGCCGCGCCCGCGCCCGCGGTCGCCGCTGATGAGGCCCTTCCGGCGGATCCCGCCGGAGTGTCTCGAGGATCCCGTGAGTCCGTGACTTCAACCGTGCCCCCGTCCTGCGGCGGCACGACCAACCAGACAGAAGACAGAAGAGGACCCCATGTCCAACCTGATGCCAAAGCGAGTCAAGTTCCGCAAAGAGCAGCGCGGCAAGCTGAAGGGCAATGCCACGCGCGGCAATTACGTTGCCTTCGGCGACTACGGTCTGCAGACCCTCGAGCCGCACTGGCTCACCGGTCGCCAGATCGAGGCCGGCCGTATCGCGGCGCAGCACTTCCTCCGTCGTCAGGGCAAGATCTTCATCCGCGTCTTCCCCGACAAGCCCATCTCGAAGAAGCCGCTGGAGACCCGAATGGGTACCGGTAAGGCCGACGTGGACTACTGGGCGGCGCGCATCAAGCCGGGCACGATCCTCTTCGAGATCGCCGGTGTGCCCGAGGACCTCGCCAAGCAGGCCATGGCGCGCATCGCCTACAAGATGCCCGTCAAGTGCCGCTTCGTCGGTCGCCGCATCGCCGTCTAATCAGGATGTACATCGGATCCGGCCGAGCACGAGCCGGTTCCCGAGAAGCAGAAAGAGTCACCCATGAAGCCCGCAGACGTCCGCAAGCTCTCCTCCGACGACCTCAAGGGCGAGGCCACCCGCCTCCGCCGCGAGATCTTCGATCTCCGTTGCCAGTCGACCACCGAGAAGATCGCTGACAACTCCCGCATCGGCAAGGCGCGCAAGGATCTCGCGCGCGTCCTGACCGAGCAGACCTCCCGCGCGAAGGGCGCCAAGGCGTAATCGCCAACTAGGAACGAACCAATGCCGACGAACACTGAACTCGTCATCCCCGAGACCTCCCCGCGCCGCATCGGCATCGTCGAGAGCGACAAGCGCAACAAGACGCGCAAGGTCGTGATCGCGTACTCCGGCAAGCACGCCAAGTACGGCAAGACGATGCGCAAGCGCACCGTTCTCCAGGTGCACGACGAGAAGAACGAGTCGCACCAGGGCGACCGCGTCGAGGTGGCCGAGTGCCGCCCGATCTCGAAGACCAAGTCCTGGGTCCTCGTCCGTGTCGTCGAGCGCGCCCCCGAGGGTGGAGCGATCAACTTCGGCGAGACCGCCTGAGCAAGTCCACTGTGAATGAACGCCGGGATCCCTCCGGCGATGGAGCCAAGCAATGATCCAGAAGGAATCACGACTCGAGGTTGCCGACAACAGCGGCGCGAAGGAAGCCATGGTCATCGGCGTCCTCGGATCCTCGACCGCCACCGGCCGCTTCACCCGTCTCACGATGGGCATCGGCGACCGCGTCGTCTGCACCGTCAAGAAGGCGCTGCCGAACGGTGATGTCAAGGCCGGCGACAAGGTCCAGGCCGTCATCGTCCGCTGCAAGTTCCCCACCCGCCGCGACGACGGCTCGTACGTGCGCTTCGACTCGAACGCCTGCGTGCTCGTCGACAAGGACGGTAATCCGAAGGGCACCCGCATCTTCGGCGCCGTCGCCCGCGAGCTCCGCGAGAAGAACTTCATGAAGATCGTGTCGCTCGCGACGGAGGTCATCTAATCATGCCACGCCACATTCGCAAGGGTGACACCGTCATCGTGACCCGCGGCGCCTCCAAGGGCGTCGTCGGTGAGATCCTCCGCATCGTCGACGAGGGCGAGCGCGTGGTGGTCAAGGGTGTCAACATCCAGACCAAGCACGTCAAGCCGACCCAGGCTCGTCCGCAGGGCACCATCCTCAAGGAGGAGGGCCCGATCCACGCCTCGAACGTCAGCCCGGTGGTCGACGGCAAGCCGACCCGCGTGCGCTTCGTCACGAAGCCCGACGGCTCGAAGTCGCGCATCGCGGCGCGCAACGGCAAGGAGCTCCACCAGCTCCGTGGCCCGCGCAAGACCAAGAAGTAAGCAGCATCCGATGGCCAAGGTCACGGCCCGCCCGTGACACAGCAGAAAGCACCGATTCATGGCACACGTCATCCGCAAGTACCCCCGACTCCAGCAGGCCTACATCGACACCGTCGGTCCGAAGGCGCTCCAGGAGTTCGGTCTCGACAACGTCCACCAGCTGCCGCGCCTCACGAAGATCGTCGTGAACGCCGGCATCGGCAAGTACCTCGACAACGCCAAGCTGAAGCCCGAGGTCCGCGACCAGTTCATCAACAACTTCGCGACCATCACCGGCCAGAAGCCCATCATGCTGAAGGCCAAGAAGGCCGTCGCGCAGTTCCGCGTCCGCGAGGGCATGCCCTCGGCGTTCATGGTCACCCTGCGCCGCGACCACATGTGGCACTTCATGGACCGCCTGATCAACCTGGCGATCCCGCGTATCAAGGACTTCCGCGGCGTGAAGGACCGTTCCTTCGACAAGGGCGGCTCCTACTCGATGGGCCTCACCGAGCAGGCCGTGTGGCCTGAGATCAACATGGCCAACGCGACCATCACCCACGGCATGCACATCACCTTCGTGTTCGAGAACTCGAATCCGAAGATGAGCCGCTTCGTTCTCGCGGAGCTCGGCATGCCGTTCGTGAAGCCGGAAGAGCGCAAGGCGAAGAAGGCGTGAAATCACCGCGTCGGGGAAGTACTCCCCGAGGCTAGGACAGAACCAGAAAGCACGGATCAAACCACATGGCCAGCACGCGTACCTTCAACAAGATGAAGCGCAAGCCGAAGTTCAGCACCCGCAGCGAGGTGCGTTGCGAGATCACGGGCCGCAAGCGCGGCGTGTACCGCAAGTTCCGCATCTGCCGCCACATGCTCCGCGAGCTCGCGCTCCAGGGCATGATCCCCGGCATGCGCAAGGCCAGCTGGTGACCCGAGCACGGTGAGCCGACCCTGTGCGCCGAGCCCGGAGTCCCGGGAGCGCCGCCAGGCCAGGGGAGCCGAAACCAACCGAACCGAATCGATCGACTCGCCCCGCGGAACGCCGCGAGGGACAGGAGCCAAAGAAATGTCCGTTCAAGACCTCACCGCCGACATGCTCACCCGCATCCGCAACGCCGTGCGGAACCGCGAGAAGTCCGTCGTCGTGATCAGCAACAAGCTCAACCGCGGCGTCGCCGGCGTCCTCAAGGACGAAGGCTACATCAACGACTTCGAGTGCATCGCGGATGGCCGCCAGGGCATCATCCGCATCGGCCTCAAGTACGGAGCCCGCGGCGAGATCATCATCAACGAGATCCGTCGCGTCTCGAAGTCGGGCTGCCGCACCTACTCGCCGGTCGGCGAGCTGCCGCGCCCGCTCCAGGGCCTCGGCATCTCGATCGTCTCCACGAGCCGTGGAATCATGTCCGACCGCAAGGCGCGCGAGATGCGCGTCGGCGGCGAAGTGGTCGCGACCGTCTGCTAAGCACAGGCTGAGCAGGCCCGCGAGCCGCGAGTGAGCCGGCCATACGGGTCGGTGAAGTGAGTCGGTCTCGGCGAAGTCGTCGCCGAGGCCCCTGAGAAGAAGAAAGTCCGACAGGAGTCAACCATGTCGCGCATCGGTAAGAAGCCCATCCTCGTCCCCGGCAACTGCAAGGTCGCCGTGAACGCCAGCACCCGCGAAGTCGCCATCACCGGCCCGAAGGGCGAGACCCTGAAGGTCGCGTACCGCCCCGAGGTCTCGGTGGCCTGGAACGAGAAGGATCGCCACATCCTCGTCACCACGGACATGGCGAAGCTCGAGGAAGGCAATCGCAAGGCCTTCTGGGGCACCACCCGGGCCAACATCAACAACTGCATCAAGGGCGTCACCGACGGGTACTCGGAGAAGCTCGAGGTCATCGGCGTCGGCTACTCGGTGAAGATCGTGGGCAAGAACCTCGATCTCAAGCTGGGCTACGCCAACGTGATCTCGCTCCCGATCCCGCAGGGCGTCAAGGTCGACATCGCGACCGAAGGCGGCATCTTCGTGACGATCAGCGGCGCGGACCGTCAGCGCGTCGGCGAGTTCGCCGCGGCGATCCGCTCCAAGCGCAAGCCGGAGCCGTACAACGGCAAGGGCATCAAGTACGCAGGCGAGACCATCATCCGCAAGCAGGGCAAGGCGACCGGCGGCTAAAGCACGTGCTTTCACGGCTGCGGCGAAGTACTCGACGCAGCCTGAGCAGTCCAAGCCACCGACCGCATCAAGACAGAAGGCAGCAAACCATGAACCGCACGACCATCAAGCGCGTCCGTCGAGCCCGCCGCAAGCAGGGCATCCGCAAGGAGATCCTCGGTCTCCCCGACCGTCCGCGTCTCTCTGTGTTCCGTTCGCTCAACCACGTGTACGCGCAGGTCATCGACGATCTGACCGGCAAGACCCTCGCGTCGGCCTCGACGCGCGACAAGGGCTTCGCCGAGAAGGGCGCCAAGATGTCCGAGGCGACCGCCGTGGGCAAGCTCGTCGCGCAGCGCGCGAAGGAGAAGGGCGTCTCGAAGGTCGTCTTCGACCGCAACGGCTACCTCTATCACGGCCGCATCAAGGCGCTCGCCGACGGCGCGCGCGAGGCCGGTCTGCAGTTCTGACCGGGGCTCTCGTTGTCTGGCTGTCGTTGTCTGGTTCTGATTGTCCGGTTCTGATTGATTTGACACGCGGCCCGCGGCGCTGAGCGCCCGGTCCGACTGAAGACAGGCTTCACTATGGCAGAGATCATCGACGAAACCTCATCCATCGAGTCGACGACCGTCGGCGTCTACCGCACCTCGTCGACCGTCGCAGGCGGTCGCCGCTTCAGCTTCTCGGCGATGG
>JBMOGJ010000028.1:0-31901 GCA_049318425.1 Phycisphaerales bacterium
TGCCGTCGAAGCCCGAGATCGCCTTGCGCAGGTAGTCGCCCGTGTCGGTGAAGCCCGCGGTCGACGAGAAGCCGCCGACCTCGGTGTCGAAGTAGAGGACGAGCGCGTCGTTGAACGCACCCGCGCCCTTGGTGAGCGTGAAGACCCAGTCGCCGCCGTCGCGCGCGACATCGAGCGTCGAGCCGCCGATCACTGAGCCGAAGCCTCCGCGGCCGTTGCCGCCCACCGCCTGGCTGGCGCAGCCCGACGGATCGATCGCGCCGTCGCAGTTGTTGTCGACGCCGTCGCAGAGGTCGGTCGCGCCCGGGTTGACCGCGGCGTTCGAGTCGTTGCAGTCGGTGCCGCTCGCGACGTAGCCCGAGGGCGCCGCGCAGGCCTGCTGCGTGGCCGAGGCGCGGCCGTAGCCGTCGCCGTCGCCGTCGGCGTAGTAGGTCGTGGTCACGCCCTCGTCGGTCGAGCCGTCGCAGTCGTCGTCGACGGTGTTGCAGGTCTCGGTCGCGCCGGGGTAGATGGCGGGGTTGGAGTCGTTGCAGTCGAGCGGCGAGGACGCTTCGGCGCGGTGGCCCGCGTTCGTCGTACCCGCGCAGAAGAGCGCACCGGTCGCCAGCGTGAAGGAATCACCGTCGGCGTCGGCGTAGTACGTCACCCGATCCGCGGCGCCCGCATCGACATCCGACGGGCTTCCATCGCAGTTGTTGTCGGTGCCGACGGTGGCGCAAAGCTCCGCGGCGCCCGGATAGATCGAGGCGCTGCCGTCGTCGCAGTCGAGCGGCGAGGAGACCGTCGCGCGGTAGCCCGCGTTCGTCGTTCCCGAGCAGAAGAGCGCACCGGTCGCAAGCGTGTAGGTGTCGCCGTCGGCATCGGTGTAGAAAGTCACCCTGTCCGCGGCATTCGCATCGACGTCCGCCGAGCTGCCGTTGCAGTTGTTGTCGACACCGACGGTGGAGCAGAGCTCCGCCGCGCCCGGGTTGATCGCCGCGTTGTTGTCGTTGCAGTCCTTCCCGGCGCCGCTGCCGGCCGCATAGCCGTCACCGTCGAGGTCGACCGAGGCCACGGCGCTGATCGCGAGGTTGTTGAAGTACAGGTTGCGGTTCGCGTTCGAGCCCGCGTTGGTGTTGAACACGCGGATCGAGGCGACCGAAGTCGCGCCCCCCGCAAGCAAACCCGTCCTGGAGTACGAGCCGACCACGACCTTGTAGCCGCCGTTCTGGCCGATCGTGAACGCCACGCGCACGCCACCGTCGGTGTAGCCGACGCTGGTCGTCGTGCTGCCGGAGCCGTCGGTCACCTTGTAGAAGGAGTCACCACCGGTGAAGCCGAATGTCACGGCCGCGCCGGTCGAGCTGCGGAGCTCCACGCCAACCGCCGACCCGTTGTCGACCTGGCCGTTGTCGAAGTCGATCGCGACGGTCTGCCCCATGCTCGGGGTGATCGGGAGCGTGGCGGTGACGTTCTGCGACGAGTTGGCGTAGAGGCCCCAGGCCGTGGTTCCGGCACCCGCACCCGACGGAGGGGTTGCGCCGTTGTCCGCGCTGCTGCCGGTGAACGAACCCGCCTGCGCGGTGTTCGCGGTGGAGGCCGCGATGGTCCATCCATCGCCCGATGGGGAGGATCCGCTGCGCGCCGCGAAGGCGAGCGTCGAGGCGGAGTTCCGCGGCGAGGGCGCGGCGGCGTAGAAGTCGGCGGAGTTGACGTCGGTGTCGATCAGGCCCGCCGACTTGCGGAGCACTGCGGTGGTGTTGGACGGGGCGGGAGTCGCCGCGCCACCCTCGAAGCAAACCGCGGTGGTGCCGAAGCCGACCTTGTCGACCAGGATCGAGGCAAGGCTCGCACAGGTGTTGGTACTTCCAGACTGCGCCGAGGTAATGAGCGCGATGTTGCCGACCGTGGCAGACATGTTGATGACGCCGGTAAGGTCTGGAGTGGGAAGCGCAGCGCCGACCGCGCCGCCCGAAGCCAACCGGATCAGAAAGTAGCCGTGGGGCTGAATGACGGTCCCCGCGGGGATCGCGAGCGTGTTTGCGCCGAAGGTTCCCGCCGCGCTGGTGTAGGTGAGTTGCCACCCTCCGATGGAGACGGGCGCGTCCGACGCGTTGAACAGCTCCACGAAGTCGTTCGTGTACGGCGCGCCCGTGTTACCGCCGCCGCCATACACCTGGCTGATGCGCACCGCATTCGCCGCCGCCGCATCCCGCGCGGCAACCACGGCCACACACGCCGCAACGATCGCGACACAACCACGGAACGCACGAACAAAGCGATTCGTCACGGCTTTCTCCACTGAGCATGCGTGGACAGCACAGACGGGGAGCGCCGGGGCCATCGCACTGAGTACAGACCAAAAACACCAAGGAGCCGCCCGTACAACCCTGACAGCTCGAGGCCAAAGGTAACCCCCGACCTTGCGTTTCCAAACGGCCAGGGCTCAGTTTCCCCGCCTCTTTAGACAGTTCACGAAACCCGCGCAATGCGGAACGCAGCGGACGCCCGCCGACATTATCCACCGACGCAGCCCGCAACCCGCGACCGCGTCTGCGCTTACGGGCGCGCGCTCCGACCCGCGTTGACATTGCACTCCCGCATCGATCCTGCCGATGTAAGCACTCCGCAGACCGAAACTTGACCCCTCGGTCGATGTGGATTTTCTGCCATGAAGCACGACTCCGCGAGTTCTCGGATTCACCTTGCCCTCGGCACCGCCTGCGCGATCGCGTTCGGCGCGTCGATCGTCGGCTGCGACGGCGGCGGCGCAGCACCCGCGAAGCCATCCTCGCAGGCCGCGAACCCCGCAACGACGCCGCCATCGTCGCCGGCGAAGTCCGCCTCCGACGCGGCCATCGCCCTCGAGCCGACGACGCTCGACATGGGCGACCTCATCCCCGGCGTGCCCGTCACCAAGAAGGTGAAGCTCACCAACCGCGGCACCAAGCCGCTCACCGTCACCAACGCGATCGCCGACTGCTCGTGCACGACGCCGAGCTGGCCCGAGGAACCGATCGCTCCCGGCGCCACCGTCGAGACCGACATCTCCATCAACGCCGGACCGAAGCAGGGCGTCACGCTGACCAAGCGCGTGACCTTCCAGCTGCAGGTCGACCGCGGCTCGGGTCCCGCCGAGGAGCTCGCGTTCCTCGAGGTCGTCGGCAAGGTCGGGCTCTTCGTCGAGGTGACGCCCGAGATGATCCGCGCGCCCGCCGACGATGTCGCAGAGCCCGGCTTCGGCGAGATCACGCTGCGCGGCGCCGACAACACGCCGTTCAAGGTCACCGGCTTCGATCCGCCGGTCGCGAACGCGGCGAGCACCGAGAGCGCGCTCAACCACACGGTGCTCATCGACTGGGCCAAGTGGCGCGCCGAGCGCAAGGTCCCGCGCATGACCATCCTGACCGACCATCCGAAGACGCCCGAGCTGCAGGTGCTCGTGCGGCGCGTCGTGAGTTCCTCCCCCGCGCCCGCGGCACCGAAGCCCGGAGCGCCGTCGACACCGCCATCGACACCGCCCGCAACCCCGCCCGCGCCCGCCGCGCCGTGACGCCGCGCGCGCACCGACTGGAGCGAATCCCGATGCGGTTCCCCGCATGAGCCTCCACCCGAGCTCCCCAACATCGAGCTCCGCCACCAAGCTCCCCAACGACGAGCCCCACCCCATGAGCCCCGACACCCGCGCCACGAACCTCCGGCTCCCCTTCGTCCTCGCGCTCGCCGTCGCCACCGCGTCCCCGACGATCGTCGGCTGCGACCAGAGCGCCGCCGCGCCGACCGCGCAGACCACCGGCCAGACCGCGATCGCCGCGCCGCAGTTCCCGCTCGGGTCGTCCGCCGCCGGACAGGCCACGCCGGGACAGGCCGGCAAGCCGCGCCCCTACAAGGTGGTGCTGCCGGGCGTCTATCCCGGGGCGAAGATCGCGTTCCCGCCGCTCGGCGAGTTCGTGCAGGGCGAGCAGCTCCGCGGATTCAACGGCAACGAGATCGTGGTGATCGAGTTCTTCTCGACGACCTGCGGCCACTGCGAGGAGGCGGCCCCCACCGTCGAGGCGCTGGTCGGGGAGTTCGCGCCGAAGGGCTTCCGCTTCATCTCGGTCACCGACGAGGACGGCGCCAAGGTGCGCGAGTGGCTCGCCAAGCCCGAGCACGCCGAGATGGTCAAGCACTCGGTCGCGCTCGACCCGAACGGCGCGGTGCGGCGCGCGCTGCAGGATCCGACGCACCAGGTGCTCAACCCGCGCTTCTTCGTGCTGCGTGCCGGCGAGGTGCTGTGGTACGGGCATCCCGACGTCGCCGCCGATCCGTTCGCGGCGATCGCGGCGGGCACCTGGAACCCCGCGACCATCAAGCAGGAGTTCGTGAACAACGCCCTGCTCGCGCGCGCCAAGTCGCAGACGAGCAAGCTCGTCGAGCGCTGCGAGAAGGGCGAGGCCGGGGTGACCTGGAAGGACGCCTTCGACCTGTTCGACTCGATCGCGGCGGCGTTCCCCGACAACGCCTCGACCTTCGAGCTGCAGAAGTTCGGCACCATGATCGGTCCCGCGAACATGCCGGTCGAGGGCTATGCGCTCGGCAAGGACCTCGCGAAGCGCTACGCCACCGACATCGCCGCGCTGCGGACCCTCGCGCGCACGACGCTGAACTCGCCGCGCGTGCAGCTGCGCGACCTCGAGTTCGCGTTCGCGATCGCGCGGGCGGCCGACACGCTCGGAAAGGGCGAGGACGCGCGCGCCGCCGAGATCATGGCGCTCGCCTACTTCTCGAAGGGCGACCGCGAGAACGCGATCGCGAACCAGGAGCGGGCGATCCGCCTGCAGGACAACGAGAAGCTCAAGAAGACCTACGAGGCGCAGCTCGCCAAGTACCGCAAGGACGAGCCGAAGCCGGTGCCCTACACGCCGCGCCCGACGCCGGGCGTCCCGGCCAAGCCCGTCGCGCCCGCCGCGGCGGACACGAAGGCCGCCGATCCCGACGGCACGCCGTAAGCGAAGCGTCGACGCCCGCGAGCGCGGGCCATGAGATCCACGCCCGCGACCGCGGGCTACGAGAACCACGCCCGCGACCGCGGGTCGTCACATCCCGACCCGCGACCGCGGGTCTCTACAACGTCGTGCCCTTGAGCACCACCCCGTCGATGTCGGCGCGCTCGGTGCTCGGATCGCTCGCCGCCGAGCGCAGCCGGAAGCGGAACGCCGCGAGGTTCGCGGCCGCCGCGGGCAGCGTGAAGGTCTGCGTGGCCCACGCGGTCGCCGCGGTGGTGCCGAGCGACTGCCATGCCGCGCCGTTCCACCACTCGACCACGAGCGCCTCGCCGGCGTCGAGTCCGGCGGTGCGACGCGCGAGCGTGAGCGTGATCGCGGTGTGACCCGTGGTCGGCACCGCGCGCTGCATCCAGGTCGCGCCCGCGAGCCGCGCGCCCCAGGTGCCGGTCAGCCGGGAGAGCGTGCTCGCCGTGGCCTGGCCGTTCTGCACGGTCCATCCGCCGGCGGTGAGATTGCCGGACTCGAAGCCATCGCTGAAGAGGGTGACGACGGTTCCGCCACCGGTTCCTCCACCGGTCCCGCCGCCGGTGTTTCCACCCGTGCTTCCACCCGTGCTGCCGCCCGTGCCTCCACCGGTGCCGCCACCCGTGCTTCCGCCGCCGCTCGGAGGCGTCGCCGCCAGCGCCGCGGCCGCGTCGAGCCGACCGTAGCCGTACAGCGTGTCGACGCCCGCCGCGCCGAGGTCGCGGCAGCTCCCGCGGAGGATCGCCTCGACCTGCGCCGGCGTGAGCGCGGGGTTGCGCGACCAGATGAGCCCGCAGACGCCCGCGGTGAGCGGGCACGCGAAGCTGGTGCCGGTCGCCGAGGCGTACGAGGTGTCGCCCGTGTGCGAGGTGGTGTAGATGCCGACGCCTGGCGCCACGAGGTCGACCATCGGCCCGCGGTTCGAGAAGCTCGCGAGCGCGTCGTTGAGATCGGTCGCGCCCACCACGATCACGCTGTCCTCGCGCGTCGCGGTGAGGGTGAGCGCCTCGTTGCCGGCGGCCCACACGAGCAGCGCGCCCTTGGAGCGCACATAGGTGCCCGTCGTCTGCACCGACGACGACGATCCCACGCCGCTGAAGCTGACGCTCACCACGCGGTCGCCCGCGTCGGCCGCGGTGCGCGCGGCGGTCACGAGGCTCGACAGCGACGCGGCGCCCGTGCTGCTGTCGGTCACGCGCAGCATGCGGTGGCCGAGGTTCCAGCCCGCGCCGGCGATGCCGACGGCGTTGTTGCCGTTGCCCGCGGCGCAGCCGGTGGTGCGCGTGCCGTGGCCGTTGACGTCGGCGACGGCGCCGCCAGCGCTCTCCCACCGCATCGAGGGCACGTTGAATCCCTCGCGGCGGTTGAGGCGCAGGTCGCCGTGCGTCGTGCGCACGCCGGTGTCGCAGAGCGCGATCACGACCGACGGCGAGCCGGTCTCGAGGTCCCACGCCGCGCACGAGCCGAGCCGGTTCGCCGCGTGGTGCCACTGCCCGCTGTAGTTGAGGTCGTTCGGGCAGGCGACCGGATACACCGTCCAGTCGGGCTCGACGTAGGCGAAGTCGCCGGTCGCGAGCAGGCGCTCGGCGACGGCGTTCTCATCCTCGCCCGCGGGAATGCGGATCAGGAACTCGTCGGTCTCGTCGCTGTAGCGCTCGATGTCGAAGGCGGTGAGCTCGCGGATCGCGCCGTCGATCGCGGCGTTGACCTGCCGGCGCGTGAGACCGAGGCGGTCGGCGTCGGACTCCTGGATCGGCCGCGCGACCAGCACGCCGCGGAACTCGCGCACGCCGCGGTGCTCCGTGAAACGCGTGGGACCCGTCGCGCGCTGCGAAGGCGGCGTGGCTGCGGCCTCTCCGACCGCATCGTCCAGCGCGCGCTGCGCCGATGCGCTGCAGGCCATGCCACCGACGACGAGCGCCCCGCCGCACACCGACACGATCACGTGAAGCGACGCGGACAGCGCCGCGGGTTTCGATCCGCGCATGAAGCCTCCCTGCTCTGTGCCCATCGATGGAACCACGCCCCGCGACGCGCGGTGGCGGACGACGAACCACGGCCTCTCGGACAGGCCTTCGGACCGAGCCTAGGCAGACAAGCACTCTGCCGCGCGAACATTTCCGACATCGCCGCGCCGCGCGCGCCGCGTACCGCCCCGAATCGCGGTGAACGCCGCGGGCACGCCGCCTTCGGGGATCCGTACCGTCCTGACTTCGCAGGCACCCCTTCCTACGTTGAGCCTCCCGCTGCTGAGGCGGGAGACGCGCGGGCCGCATCGTCCGCATCAACACCGTTCGGAGAAACCCAGATGAAGTGGAAGCCGCTTGCCCTCGCAGGGGCCGTTTCGTTGCCGATCGTCCCGGGCGCCCTCGCGCTCGCGCAGACCGGTCCAGTCACCCCGCTCGAGCCCTGGAAGCCCGTCGTCAACCGCAACGACCTGATGCCCGACAGCGACCAGCCGTTCGACCGGTTCTCCGCACCGTCCGTCAACCGCGGCGGCGCGGTCATCTTCCGCGGCACCGCGGGCGATGTGCCGTACCCGCTCTCCGGCGTGTACCTGCGCCGCATGGGCTCGGTGGACCAGCCGCTCGAGCCGATGTTCGTGCGCGGTGGCGACGCCGCGTCGCCGAACAACGTCGAGAGCCCCGCGTTCAGCGGCGAGTTCGCCGGATACCGCGACTTCCCGTGGTTCCCGCGCATCGACGCCGATGCGGTGATGGCCACCAGCCGCGGCACCACCGCCGCGGTGTGGCGCTTCTTCCTTCCCAACGGCGAGGAGCTCTTCCAGGGCACCTCGGGCGTCTTCGCGACTTCCAACGGCGACCGCTACACCGCGTCGAACATGCTCGGCGACGTGCGCGATCCCGACACGCTCGAGCCGTACTTCCCCGAGTTCGCGGTGCCCAATGAATCGGATGGCACCGCGTTCGAGGGCTTCACCGGCGTGCCCTCGATGGGCGGCAGCCGCTGGGTCGCGCTCAAGGGCGCGTGGCGCGAGTGGTCGCACCCGACCCTCAACCACGAGCACTACACCGAAGGCCTCTACGTGCGCGACCTCCAGGCGCCGTTCGATCCGATGATCGAGATCGTCACCAACGAGACCGACATCCCGATGCCGCTCGTGCTCAAGAGCCAGCCGCGCTTCGAGGTCATCGGCTCGCCGTCGTCCTACGACGGCCAGGTGGCCTTCATGGGCGTCGACGACGAGCGCGACCCGCATCACGGCGGCATCTACCTCTACACCATCCCGCAGGGCAAGGGCAGCTTCGGCACCACCACCGCGGGCGCGCCCTCGCTGGTGCCGATCGTCGAGATCGGCGATCGCGTGCCGGGATTCGGCGACGGGAACGGCATCTCGGGTCCGACCTTCGAGAGCTTCGGCGAGGCGGTCTCGTTCAACGACCGCTGGATCGCGTTCTGGGGCTCGTGGGACCACAAGACGGAGACCATCCATCTGCACTGCCCAGAGGAGTGGGAGGTCGATGATCCCGAGCTCGCGCATTACTGCGAGCATCAGAACCACCTCAGCCACGACGAGGTCGAGGTGCCGCGCCACCAGGGCATCTTCGTCTACGACACCCAGACCGACACCATCGTGCCGGTCGTGATGACGCACCAGCACCAGGGCAGCCACGCCGAGATCGAGAACTTCGTGTTCTGGACCTTCGAGGGCACCGTGCCTCAGGACTGGAACGAGCACGGCGGCGGCCACGGTGGTGGCGGCGGCGGTGGCGGCGACAACGCCTTCAGCGACGAGAGCTCGTTCGGGAACGGCGGTGGTGGTAGTGGCGGCGGTGGCGGCGGCGGTGGCGGTGGCGGCGGCGGCGGCGGTGGCGGCGGCCACGGCGAGGACGACGGCGTCCCCCTCGACGAGGTCGAGATCGCCCGCTGGCGTCCGAACGTCTACCTCGCGGTCGAGAACGCGCTCGGCTACGGCGGCACCGACCAGGAGTTCCGCGTCGCCTTCATGGGACAGACGCACGACGGTCACGACGCGATCTTCGTGGCCAACGGCCCGAACGGCGGCACGCCGACCCGGGTGATCGCGACCCATGACCTCGGCTCCGAGCTCGACGCCGAGAGCCCCGAGGGCGCGCACATCACCGGCCTCCGCATGGAGCGCGACGCGCTGCGCGAGGGTTGGTTCGTGATCTCCGCCACGATGTGGAACCACGACACCCACCAGTCGTGGTCGGGCGTCTACGCCTCGGGCTCGTCGCTCGCGGGCGCCGACTTCAACCGCGACGGCTTCTCCGACATCTTCTGGCACAGCGAGCAGTACGACCGCTCGTCGTTCTGGGCGATGCAGGGCCTCGACTGGAACCAGGGCGGGTACACCTCGCTCGAGCCGAACCCGGACTGGGTCGGCCAGTTCACCGCCGACCTCAACGGCGACCGCAAGCCGGACATCATCTGGCGCGACATGGAGACCGGCATCTTCTCGGCGTGGCTGATGGACGGCGGCGACGTGCTCGCCGCGGGTGAGATCTCCGGGACCATCGAGCCGTGGTGGCGCATCATCGCCGTCGGCGACCTGAACCACGACGACCGCGAGGACATCGTGCTCATCAACGACGACACCGGCGAGGTGCGCGGCTGGCTCATGGACGGACTGGTGAAGACCGACGGCGGCCCCATCGGCAACGGCGCGGGACTCACCTTCCTCGGCATGGGCGACCTCGACGCCGACCGCCATCACGACCTGCTCTGGCAGCGGCCGGACGGCGTCGTCGAGGGCTGGCGCCTGTTCAACCTGTCGATCATCGAGACCGCCGAGATCGGCAACGCGCACCCGGTCGATCCCAACTGGCACGTCGTCGGCGTCGCCGACCTCGACGGCGACCTGCGCGACGACCTGATCTGGCACGACCCCGAGAACGGCTGGGTCGCGGCCTGGAAGATGAACGGCCTCTCCCGCGAGCAGGGCGACTACCTCTCGCTCGACCTCGGCGGCGGGAAGAGCCTCATCGCCGCCCGTGACCTCGACGCCGACGGCCACGCCGACCTGGTGTGGCGCGACGACGCCTCGGGCGATGTCAGCGGCTGGCTCATGAACGGGTTCGCCATCACCGAGTCGGCGTTCATCCGCTCGGTCGAGACGTACTGGCGCCCGATTCCGTGACAGAGACACGGTCCCCGACCGCGCCGATGGCCGACCCGTTCGGCCCGGCCGGTCGGGGTTCCGAGCTCGTGTGGAGAGACCCGGGGAAACCCGTGGGAACACCCGTGGGAACACCTGCGGGAACACCCCGCCGGACACTCACTGCAGCTCCGCTCTCAGGTCGACGGCGCGGACGACGACGCGTCCTCGCCGACCGACCCCCTCTCGCCAACGCCCCCGATCCAACCGGGGGCGTTGGCCCTTTTCATTCGGATATCGGTCGGAATGCCGAAACCGATGGCGGAGCCAAGGCGGACCTTGGCCCGGACAACGGGCTACATTTGCAGCCCGCCCTGTATCTGTTGCGGATGCGTGGCATCCTTTGAGCCATCGGAGACCAACCTTGAAGACCAGCATCACCCTCGCCTCGATCGCCTTCGGTAGCGCCGCCATCCTTCTCGGACAGATGTCCGCCAACGCCGGTGGCAAGGGAGACGGTGGCGTCGCCGGTGGTGCCACCGATTGCAACGCCGCGCCCGCGCTCGCCGTCGGCGACAACGCGTTCAACACCACGGCGTCGTCGGTCAGCCTCGCGGTCGGCGCGGTCACCGGCTGCGGCGCCCACACGATGTACAAGGTGAACTACTTCACCTTCACCCCCGCCGAGACGGGCAACTTCACCTTCACGACCTGCAACGGCACGAGCTGGGACTCGCGCCTGCTCGTGATGACGACCTGCTCGGTCACGAGCGGCGTCCTCGGCTGCAACGATGATGCCTGCGGCCTGCAGAGCTCGGTGACCGCGAGCCTCACGGCCGGCACCACCTACCGCGTCGTGGTCGGTGGCTTCGGCACCGGCGACGGCGGCGCTGGCTCGCTCAATGTCGCCGCGGGCGGCACGGGCGGTGGCGGCGGTGGTGGTGGTGGCGGCGGCGGCACCGGCGTGGTCGGCCCCGACGTCATCGTCGGCGCGATCCCCGACATCTCGAAGTACGGCGCTGCGGTCGTCGGCGGCCAGACCATCATGGCCTACGCCATCGGCACCACCAGCTGCAACATCGGCGACGAGCTGCTCGACTGGTTCGCCCAGCCCGACAACCGCCACCCGTTCATCACCCAGAACATCTACCGCATCAAGGGCGGCCGCATCGAGCAGATCGGCCTCGGCTGGGGCAAGCACGGCTTCACCGCGCTGCAGGGCACGCTGTGCGGCGCCTGCACCCCGAGCTCGAGCGGCACCTGGCTCGGCATCGGCTGCTCCGACCCCTACAGCTCCGGCCTGAACGGCAGCCAGTCGGGTCTCGGCACCCGCACCGAGATCAACGCGGCCACGGGCGTGTTCCCGGGCAACTACAACGCGGGCATGCCCGCGGCGCCGGCCACCATCGGCCGCCGCATCCAGGTCAATGCGAACGACCTCAACCCCGCGCTCAACAGCGGCGCGACCTACGTGGTCGAGGGCCAGTACATCCACTCGGGCGACGCCGCCCGCGGCAACGACAACAACAACGCCTCGTACCGGACCTGCACCGTCGGCGCGCTCACCTCGGGCTCGTACACGATCGCGCTGACCGGCGCGACCATCCAGCAGCAGCCGGCGATCAACGCCTGGCGCGCCGCCGACGCGGCCGTCACGCTCGTGAACGCCGATGTGCCGGCCGACGGCCGCTTCATCCTCGGCTACAAGGTCACCGACAACGGCAACGGCACCTGGCACTACGAGTACGCGGTGCAGAACCTGAACTCGGACCGCTCGGGCCGCTCGTTCTCGGTGCCGCTGCCCGCCGGCGCGACCGCGACCAACATCGCCTTCCACGACGTCTTCTACCACTCGGGCGATGCCTACGACGGCACCGACTGGGCGGCCTCGACGAGCGGCGGCGCGGTCACCTGGACCGGTCCGGTCTACGCGAACAACGTGAACGGCAACGCCCTCCGCTTCTCGACGCTCTACAACTTCTCGTTCGACTCGAACGCCGCTCCCGCGGCGGGCAGCGCCACCCTCGGCCTCTTCAAGCCGGGTGCGGAGCCCTCGATCGCGATCGCGACGCAGGTGCCGTCGGGCGCGGCGGCCGATCCGTCCGACCTCAACGGCGACGGCTCGGTCAACGCGGCCGACCTCGCGATCCTGCTCGGCAACTGGGGCGGCATCGGCCAGGGCGACGTGAACACCGACGGCGGCGTCGATGCGGCCGACCTCGCGATCATGCTCGGCTCGTGGGGTTGATCCCGCGGGCGGATTGATCCCGGGGCACGGGCTGATCACCCAGCCAACCTCCTGAAACACGACAGCCCGCGCCTTACGTCGCGGGCTGTTTCTTTCGGTGGATGCTGGTGTCTGCACGCGAGGCGCGCGATGCATTTCCGCGGCGCGTGATGCACTTCCGCGGCGCGCGATGCACTTCCGCGGCGCGTGGTCTCACGCTCCAGCGCGCGTTCGCACGCGCCCGCGCGCGAGGCGCGCAGTGGCCGCGCTCAGAAGTTCAGCTGGAACGACAGGCCGACCGCGTAGTCGATGCCCGCGGTGTACGAGGTGTTGACGATGTCGCCGCCCGGCAGGTACTCGGAGCGGTAGACGGTCTCGATCTCGGGGTTGAGCAGGTTCTTCGCCTGGAAGAAGAGCTTCCAGTTCTCGCCGATCTTCTGCTGGAGCGTGAAGTTCAGCGTGCCGAAGGGCAGCGTGTAGATGCTCGGCACGTAGTTGCCCGAGTCGATGCCGGCGCCCGTGGTGAGCGTGTCGCCGACGACGGTGTAGAAGAGCGAGACCAGCGTGCCGTAGGGCAGCCACTCGTACGACGCGTTCGCGTTGAAGAGGTACTGCGGCGCGCCCGTCATGTCGCGGCTCTCGGTGGGGAAGCCCGCGGCGTCGAACGCGGCCTGCTCGGAGTCCGGCAGCGTCACCTGCGAGTTGATGTAGGTCGCGTTCACGCCGAACGAGAGGCCGTCCAGCCGCTCGTCGATGTTGCGGGCCTGCACGCGCACCTCGAGCTCGCCGCCGAGCATCTCGCCGTCGGGGTAGTTCACCGCCGAGGTGTAGACGAAGCCCTGCGGCGCCTCGAACTGCGCGTACTCGATCGCGTCGGCCACGCTCTTGTAGAAGCCCGAGGCCGACACCAGCCAGCCCTCGTGCGGCGTGTAGTCGAGGCGCAGGTCGTAGTTGTCGAGCGAGCTCATCACGAGCTCGGGGTTGCCGATGAAGATCGGACCGCCGAGGTACTCCTGCTGGAGCACCGGGGTGAGCTCGCGGAACGTCTGCCGCGCGACCGTCTGCGCGAAGGCGGTGCGGAACACGACCTGCTCGCTGACCTGCCACTGCGTCGAGAGCGACGGCAGCGCGCGGTCCTCGTTGAAGTTCACGTTCGCCGCGTCGGGATCGCCCGCGAAGTCGACCGGCACCAGCGCGCCGGGCGGGAACCACACCGCATCCTGCTCGCCGTAGACGGTGGTCGAGAGCTTGGTCGACTCGAGGCGCACGCCCGCGATCAGGTTCCAGTCGTCGCCGACCGGGAGGTCGCCCATGAGGTAGAGCGCGCTGATGCGCTGCTCGCCGTCGTAGTCGACGTCGAAGGTCGACTCGTAGATCGGGTGGTCCTCGGCGGGGAACTCGGCGCTCCACGGCTGGTCCCATCCGCCCACGTAGAAGGTGTTCGGATCGCTCGCGCGGTTGCTGTAGGTGTCCTGCCGGTACGAGCGCTCGACGAGGTCGTGGAACACACCCGTCTTGAAGTAGCCCTCGCGCTCGGAGGCGTTGCTGAACGGCAGCTTGAGGTTGAGCGAGAGCTGCTCGCTGGTCTCCTCGATCGACTGCGAGATGTGCTGCACCCATCCGAGGTTGATGTTCTCGGCGGGCGTGTACGGCAGCCACAGGCCCGGCAGCGACGGATCGATGTCGTTCGACGGCGGGAGCCAGATCGCGGCGAACTGCGTCTTGTCGGGCTGGTCCCAGGTCGCGGTGCTCGACGAGACGGTCCAGTCGACGACCGGCGCGTTGAAGGCGCCGAACGCGCTGTCCATCGCCAGCTTGTGCTCGCCCTTGAGGATCACCGACTCGGTGGTCGTCTCGGTGTAGTCGAGCGTCTCGAGCCGCTGGTAGGGCGACGCGAAGAGCAGCGTGGTGTTCGCGATGCTGCCCGGGTCGTTCGGGTCGTACGGCGGCAGGTCCGGCAGGAAGAGGCTCGACCAGTCGTAGCCCGGCCCGCAGAAGTACTCCTTGCCGCGCGTGTTGGTCGCGACGGTCGTGGTCGACTGCGAGAGGTCGGTGTACAGGTAGGTGACGCCGACGCGGTGGTTCTCCGTCTCGATGCCGCCCGCCGCGATGCCGCCCCACTGCACCGACTGCGAGCCCTGCTCGATGTCGAGCAGGCTCGACTGGAACTGCAGCTGGCTCGGCGTGCCCTGCGAGTACTGCGGGACCACGCCCTCGTTCGGGGTGATCCACCACGAGTCGTCGGTGCCGCCGTTGAAGTACGAGCTGTCGCGCTCGTAGAAGAGGCTCGCGAAGCCGCCGACCTTGACGCCCTCGTCGATCTCCCACTTGCCGCCGCCCGACATGGACCACTTGTAGTCGTCGCCGGCCGGCGAGCCGCGGCTGCCGCCCACGGCGTTGGGCCAGGTCTGGCCGATCAGGTCGAGCGGGATGCCCGCGCCCTCGTACTGCCCCCACTGCCCGAGGTTCGAGCCCTCGTAGGTGAGGAACTGGTCGCCCGCGTCCTTGACCTGCGAGTTGAAGCCCGCCTGGCCGCGGATCTGGAACGAGGTCTCGTCGGGGATGTCCTTGAGGTCGATGTTGACGGCGCCGCCCGAGGCGTCGCCCTGCTGGTCGGGCGTGAAGGTCTTGCTGACCTGCACCGACTGGATGATCGCCGACGGGAACTGGTCGAGCTGCACCGCGCGGCGCTTGGCGTCGGAGGTCGGGAGGCGCACGCCGTCGAGCTGCGCGCTCACGTAGCGGTCGGGCAGGCCGCGCACGACCGCGTACTTGCCGTCCTGCACGGTCGCTCCCGACACGAGCAGCAGCGCCGCAGCGGCGTCACCGGCGCCCGCCTTCGCCATCATGTCGGCGCCGATCGAGTCGAGCAGCGCCGGGCTCTCGAGGCGCAGCTCGAGCAGCGCCGACTCCGAGCCACCGAGCTCGAGCTCCTGGACGACGACCTCGTCCATGTCCTGGAACTCGCCCGCGAGGTCGACGTCGAGGTCGGTGAGCCGGCCCTCGGCGACGAGCACGTCCTGCTTCACCTGGCGGACGAAGCCGTCCTTCACGATCGTGACCGTGTAGCGGCCCGGCCGCAGGTCGTTGAAGACGTAGTTGCCCTGGTCGTTGGTCGTGACCTTCAGGCCGTTCTCGACGATGGTGACCGTCGCGCCCGTGACCGGCGCCGCGAACTCGCGGTCGAGGACGACGCCGCGCAGCGACCCCGCCTGCTGGGCGAGCGCGGTCGAGGTCATGATGAGGACGACGCCGGGCGTGGTCCAGATGGCGCGGGAGAGGTTCATGGGGAGCTCGGCGTCGGGGACAGCGGCGTCGGAGACGGTCGGCGTCGGGAACGAAGTGCGACGGGACGATGAACGACGGAACGATTCGCGGCGGAACGATTAGCGACGGGACTTCGAGATGCGCTCGACCTGCTCGAGGTACCGCGCCACGTCCTCACGGGGCTTGATCTCCTGCGCCTGGCGCAGGAGCTGGATCGCCTCGGCGAAGCGCGACTGGCTCACGAAGATCTGCGCGTGGCGGACCTTCGCGTTCGCGGCGAACTGCTCGATGCCCGCGGCGCGCTCGTAGTAGAGCATGGCGCGGTCGACGTCGCCCTCCTTGCCGGTCGACGCGTAGTGCTGCGCGAGGAGCATGAGCGCCTCGCCGTCGAGCGGATCGAGGCGGATGATCTCCTCGAGCATCGCCGCGCTCTCGGCGCCGCCGTTGCCGGTGGCCATCGCGAGGCGCGAGTCGAGCTTGAGGATCTTGCGCTTGTCGGCGTCCTCGAGCGTGTCCTTCTTCGCGGTGCGGATCGCCTCGACGAGCTTGCGCGCCTGCGACATGCCGCCGCGCGAGGCGAGCTGCTCGGCAGAGCGCATCGGGCGGGCGACCGGCTGCTCGGGCGTCATCGCGACCGCGCGCGCATACGCGCCGAACGCGAGGTCGGGCAGGTTCTCGGTGAGGTAGATGTCGCCGAGGGTGTAGAGGCTGTCGAGCGTCGACTTGCCGAGCTCGTCCATCGCCTCGAGGTTCATCGCGGCCTTGAGCGGCTGCTTCATGCCGAGGAAGGTGTGGGCCTGGAGCATCCAGAACTCCGACTTCTCGGGGTAGGTCGTGATGAGCACGTCGAGCAGCGCCGCCGCGTCGTCGAACTTGCCCTGCTTGAACACGCAGCGGGTGAGGCCGAGGCGCCACTCGACGTTGTCGGGCTGCAGCAGGAGCGCGTTGCGGTACGCGCTCTCGGCCGGCTGGAAGTCCTGGCGCGACGCGTGCGAGAAGCCGAGCAGGCCGTACGAGTACGGGTCGGCGCCGCCGAGCTCGATCATCTTGTTGAAGGCCGCGATCGCGCCCTCGTAGTCGCCGTTGCGGACGCTGATCAGGCCGATGTTGCGGAACGAGCGGCGGAAGGTCGGGAACTTCTCGACCGCCTTGCGGAACGAGACCAGCGCGTCGACCAGCTTGTCCTGCTGGAAGAGGATGCCGCCGAGCGTGTAGTCGAGGATCGGCGAGCAGTCCGGCTTCATCGCCTTGAGCAGCTCCGCCTCGGCGGCGGGCAGGCTCTCGGCCATCATCGGGCGGACCTTCTCGAGGATGGCGACCTCTTCCTTGGTCACGCGCGGCTCGATCTCCGCGTTCACGCCGTAGCCGGCGACGAACTGCTTCTGGAAGGTCGGATCGTTCCAGACCTTCGCGAGCTCCTCCTTCTGGAAGCTGGTCGCGGCGCCGCCCGCGGCGATGTCGGCGGGCGCCTGCCGCGCGCAGAGCACGGAGGCGGTGAGGAGGGTTCCGATGGTGACGATGTTGCGGAGGTTCATGTGGTTGCCGGAATGGATGACGCTGTTCCTGATCACCGCGGCTGGAATCGGATGCCCACGCGCATGCGGCAGGCGACGCGCTGGCCGCCCTTCACGCCGGGCTCGAACTTCCACTGCCGCACCGCCTCGAGGGCGGGCTTCTCGAACGCGGGGTGCGCCGACTTCTCGATGCGCGGACCCTGCACGCGTCCGGCGCTGTCGACGATGAAGATCACCGTCGCGACGCCCTCGATCTTCTTCCCGCGGAGCTCGCCCGGGTAGTTGCCGCCGACCTGGTAGACGACGCGCGGCCCCTGGTCGATCTCGCTGAGGCTGAACGCCTCCTCGAGCTTCTCCTCGCTGATGCCGCCCTTGCCCTTGCCGCCGATCACGCCGCCGGAGCTGAAGTCCATGACCGCGGCGAAGTCGCCGCCGCCGCCGCCCTGCCCGTTGAGCGCCTGCTCGATCGCGGCCAGGCTGGCCTCGGCGAGCGCGGGCGCGCTGTTGACGGGCGCGGCCTCGAGGCTGCGCACGACCTCGGCGGAGTCGGGGATCTCCTCCTGCTCCTCCTTGATCTCCTCGGAGACCTTGGTCTCCTGCGGCTTCTCCTCGTCCTTCGGCTTCTCCGACTCGGTCTCGGACAGCAGCTCGACCTCGCGGGTCTTGTCGATGCCGTCCTCGCCGTGCATGAAGAAGATTCCGCCGAAGAGCAGGATGAGGATGTGGACCAGCACCGCGCCGACGATGCCGAGGATGAGTCCGAAGTTCATCGATGCGCCCTGTTCACTTCGTGGTTTGCTTCTCGGTTCACTTCTTGTCCGTGTTGATGCCGACCTTGGCGATGCCGATCCTGCGGACCTCGTCGAGGACCACGACCACGTGCTTGAAGTCCGCGCCGGCGTCGGCGTTGATCACGCACTTCGGGTCCTTCGACTGGGTCTTGTAGGTCTGGAGCTTCAGCGAGAGCTGCGCCGGCGTGATCTTCTCCTTGTTGAAGAAGACCTCGCCCTTGTCGTTCACGCTCAGCGTCACCGTCTTGTCCATCTCCGACTGGTCGCCGAGGGAGGTCGAGGTCGATGCCGTCGGCAGCGCGACCTGGACGCCCTGGTTCTTCGTCATCGAGAGCGACACCATGACGAAGGTCGCCAGGAGGAAGAAGATGATGTCGATCAGCGGGATGATCTCGAGGCGCGCCTTCTTGCGCTTGCCTCCGCCGCCCGAGGGAGCTCCGGCCATGGATCAGGCTCCTCCCGCCGCGGCCATCGCCGGGGCGGATCCCTGCTTGGAGTCGGACGCGTGGCGCGCGCCGCCGTGGTGGTGGCGGCTCGCGTCGTTCTCGACGAGCAGGCGCAGGTGCGACGACGCGGAACCGATCTCGTTCTCGATCTCCTCGATCTTGGCGTTCAGGTAGTTGAACGGCAGGAGGCAGGTGATCGCGACGCCGAGGCCGGCCGCGGTGGCGATGAGCGCCTCGGCGATACCGCCGGTGATCGCGCCGGGCGAGCTGAGGTCGCCGCCGATGACGGCGAACGAACCCATCATGCCGGTCACGGTGCCGAGCAGGCCGAGGAGCGGCGCGAGCGTGATGACGGTGTCGAGCACGGCGATGCCGCGGCGGAAGCGCTTGAGGGCGCGGGCCTGGGCGTACGCCAGCGCGTCGGTGAGCGACTGGTCGCGGTGCTCGAGGGCGTATCCGAGCGTGGTGACGATGCAGTCCTTCGACTTGCGCGAGATCTCGATCGCCGCGTTGAGGTCCTTGCGCTCGACCTCGCCGAAGAAGCGGTTGAGGGCCTTGCGGTCGCGCTTGCGCTGCTCGTTGAGCAGGAAGAAGACGCGCTCGAGCACCACCGCGAGGGCGAGGATCGACGCCACGAGGATCGGCCACATGATGGGACCGCCCTTGATGAAGATGTGCACGAGGTTCGTCTTCTGGACGAGCGCCTTGAGCGCGCCGCCGCGCGACGGGTCGAGCGCGAGCGTGCCCTCGCCGGTCGCGATGAGCGTGCCGACGGTCGGCTCGAGCGCGCCCTCGAGCGGGCGGATCAGCGGCTTGTCGGAGCCGGCCTGCGGGACGGCGATGCCGGCGAGGCCGCTCGACGCGCGGAACAGCGCGATCGGGCCGATCATGGCGAACTGGCCCTCGGCGACGGTGCCGAGCATGTCGACGCCGACGCCCGCGAAGCGCGTGCCGCCGATCACGTCGAAGGCGCGCTTGATCGAGCCGTCGACGAAGGTCGTCTGGCGCTCGAAGCGCTGCGGCATGGTGAGGGTCTTGTTCTCGACGGCGTCCTTCGCGGTGGCGATGGCCGCGCCGCAGACCTGCAGCTCGACGGGGTTGACCTTGGTCTCGAAGGTGCGGGCGTACTCGTCGAGCAGGTTGCCGACGTAGGACAGCTCGTCCTGGCGGGCCTTGATCTCCTGGCGGATCTTGGCCATCTCGAGCGCGCCCTCGTCGACGAGGCGCGACATGCGGTCGCTGTCCTTGCGGAGCTCGGTCACGCGCTCCTCGAGCGAGGTGAGCTCCTGCGAGAGCGGCAGCTTCTCGGCGGCGACCTGCTCGCGCAGCGCGTTCAGGTCGGCGATGCTGCGGGCGAGGCGCTCGTCGGCGCTCTGCGAGACCTTGGTGAGGACCTTCGTGCCCGCCGGATCGGCGGTCTGCGCGAACGCCGATCCCGCGGTGGCGGCGGCGACGGCGGCCGCGGCGGAGACGACGAGCGCGCGCGCCGAGCGGCCGAGCACCGGAAGCATGGGACGGATGGTGCGGTGGAGCGTGTTCATTGGATGTTCACCGGGAGCGGCACGAAGGCCGGGGCGTGCTTGCCTTGGATGATCTCGAGCGCCGTGAGGATGCCGTTGGCGGCGTTCGGCGCCGCCTGCCACTTCCAGCCGTCGGCGGTGGGACGGCCGATGCCGGCCTCGCCGCGCGGCGAGATGTAGTACGCCTGCGCGAGGCCGACGTAGATGCACTGGACCTCGGCGTTGCTGCCGTCGGGCAGCGTGCGGACCTCGTACACCACCGTCATCTCGCTGTTGGCCTTGTTGACCTCGTTGAGGATGCCCAGCACGTTCTGGAAGCGCTCGGCGACCGACACCTTGGTGGTGGCGGGATCCTCGGGCAGGCGCTGGAAGAGCGGCTGCAGCTTCTGGCGGACCGGGTCGGGCAGCATCTTGGAGAGCTTGCGGACCTCGGACTCCATCGTCGTGACCGAGGCGACGAGCTGGGCGGCGGCCGCCTTCAGCTGCTCGCGCTCCGCGATCAGGTCGTCGTAGCCCTTCTTCGACTCGGCGACGTTGGTCTGCGCCTGCTTGATCTTCTCATCGAGGGTCGCGACCTCCTTGGCGACGAGCTCGATGCGGCCCTTCAGGATCTCCTTGCCCTGGGTCCACTCGTTGCGCTCGCGGCCGATGATCTGCTGGGTCTCGATCCACTTGCCCATGGTGATGCGGGTCTCCTCGAGCGTGGGCTCGGAGGACGCCGCGGGGGCGGTCGCCGGGGCGGCGGCGGGAGTCGCCGCGGGCGGGTTCGCGGCACCCTGGAGCGGCGCGAGGGCCGCACCCGAGGCACCGAGCGCGACGGCCAGGGCGAGGGCCCGGGTCGGTCGCGGCAGGCTGGAAAGAATGTCGAGTCGAATCATGGTGTTGCTCGATAAACGCGGTCGGAGCGCGCGAAGCGCGCCCCCCTTCAATCAGGAGGCGCACCCTAAATGGGGCGCGAACGCCCTTTGCTAGGGCGGTGCTTGTATTGCGTGAATGAAGGGTTCAGACCGCGTTAAGGCGCTTGGCCAGGAGGGACTTGCGACGGGCTCGTCGCGACCGACGCGTCGGGACGCACGCTGTCGCGAGGCTCATCGCGAGGCCTCGTCAGCAGGCCTCGCCACCAGGCCCCATCACAGGCCCCATCACAGGCCCCATCACAGGCCCCATCACAGGCCACGTCACCAGGGGGCAACCAGCCCCGCGCGGATCGCCGCCACCTTGGCGGTGATCGCCTCATCGGCGCCGATGCCCGACTTCGCCATCGACACCAGCGTGGCCGTGAGTTCCTCGGCGCGCGGGCGCGCGTTCGGATTGGTCGATCCATCCTCGAGCGCGCGCAGGTAGACGGTCCGCGCCTGGGCGGCGTCCTCGAGCAACGCGAAGGTCTCGGCGACGGCGCGCAGCGGTCGCGCGCGGTAGATGTCGACGATGCCGGCGCGTCCCTCGTCGTAGCGAACGAGCGCCGCCTCGAGATCCTTGCGCGCGGCCTCGCGCTCACCCGCTCGGGCCTTCGCCCCAGCGATGCGGGCGGCCTGCTGGACCGCGTCCTCGGTCAGCCACTTGTTCGACTTCAGCACGGTCTCGGCCTTCTCGATCGCGGCGCGCGCCGCGGGCAGCTCGCCCCGCGCCGACAGGATGTCGGCCATCCGCGTGAGGTTGGCGATCCGGAGGTCGTAGGCGAGCTGGTCGTTCGCCGCGGCCATCAGCGTCTCGAGGCGCGTGCGCCGCGCCGCGTCGGCCAGGCAGTTGGGGTAGAACTCGAACGCGATGTCCATCGAGTTGCGCACGAGGTCGAAGTTCTTCGTCTTGATCCACTCGTCGAGCGCGGCCATCTGCGTCTCGAAGTACTCCTTCGAGAACACCTCGCCACCGTCGGCAGCCGCGTTCGCGCCGGCGGTCTTGCCCGCGCGCGCCGCCGCGACGCGGCCCATCTCGGTCTCGCCCACGCCCTTCTCGAGCTTCGCGGCCTCGCCGTCATCGCCGAGCCACGCGTAGACGCGCGCCACCGAGACGTTGATCCGCTCGCGCTGCCAGTCGAGCACCGACGGCACCACGCCGAGCGCGCGCTTGGCGAGCATGCGCGCCTCGTCGGCCCGGCCCGCCTTCGCGGAGTCGAGCGCGGTCGCCGCCCAGACCTCGCCGCGGCGCCAGCCGTCGATCGACGAGGCAAGCATCGCCGCACGGTCGGGCACGCCGATCGCGATGAACGCCTCGGCCGCGACCGCCTGCATGCGCGCGCGGTCGCGCGCGTAGCCCTGCGTGGGGATCGTCGAGGCGATCTCGAACGCGGTCTCGAGCAGCGCGCGCCGCGCCTCGAGCGTCGCGGTTCCGGCCTTCGCGCCCACGGTGGCCGCGTCGACCTGCGTCCCGCCCGCCTCCGCGGTTCCGACGACGTCCTTCGTCGCCTGCCCGCTCTCCCCCGCCGGCGCGATCGACGCACCCAGCTGCCCACCCGCGGTGGCGAGGGGCGCGATCGAGAGGGCGAGCAGCAGCGAGGCGAGTTCGAGCGGTCGGGGATTCATGGGCGGGCTTTCCTTCGGCGGCGGACGCGTCGTGCGCGGGCGCCGCGAACTTCAGGACGGACGTTCAGGATACTCGTTGTTTCCCGAGCAACCCGCTTCCGTTGCATCCAGCTTGAAAAGCAACCGCGCCCGCCCGGGGAGGCTGGAGGTGGACTCCAACCTCCCGCGGGACGGGCGCGAGAACATGCACTTCACCGTCATGCCGCAGGGCATGCGGTCTTCACATCACTTACGGGCAGACGCCCCAGCCAGCGAGCAGGACCGCGAGGTCAGCAGCGCCAACGCTGCCGTCATCGTTGAGGTCGATGATCGGGTCGTTGGTGCCCCACGCCGCGAGGACCTCGGCGAGGTCGGTCGCGCCGACGCTGCCGTCGCCGTTGAGGTCGGCCGGGCAGGGCTGACCGATCACGCAGCCGCCCGGAGGAGCGACGTTGTAGCCGTAGGCATCGGCGGCGGTCCAGCCGCAGAGCCAGTTCTCCGTCGAGCTGAAGGCGCCACGGTAGGTCACCGGGGTGAAGAAGCCGTCGTTCGGGGCGGTGCCGGCAGCGTTGAGCGCATCACCGGCGGCGCGCGGGTCGAGCGAGATGACCGGCTTCACCGCGAGGGTGACGATCGGGTTCACGACGGGGCCGCGGGTGATGCCGGCGATCGGCATCGAGGTCGCGGTCACGTTGCTGTTGCCCTTGGCGCGGACGCCGCGGGCGTCGGCCTCGGTGTAGGCCGCGGTGTTGATGTTGTTGAAGAACACCGAGTCCTTGAGCTCGTTGAGGTTGCCGCTGGTCTGGGCCTGGTAGAAGGCGGCCGGATTCGCGGGCGCGTTCACGGTCGGGTAGGTGTTGTACGGGGTGGTCCAGGTGGCGGCCCAGGTGTGGGTGCCGTTGAAGCCGTAGCCCGCACCGCCGTCGCCGTCGACGTTGTCGATGGCCACGAGGCGCTCGCCGAGGTCCATGAAGATCGACTGACGGATCTGGACGCGGGCGTTGTCGCGGTACGCGACGCCGTGGTCGCCACCGTTCGAGCCGGTCGCGTTCGAGCCGTTGTTGCCGATGACGGTCATGTTGTAGAGCACGCCGGTGGTGACGGGCTGGTAGTCCGACTGCTCAGCGCCGTCGATCTCGATGCAGTTGTCGCCGACGCCCGAGCCCTGGGCCGCGTTGGCCGAGTAGCCCTGGACGATGAGGCCGAACTGGACCTTGCCGCGCCAGCCCTGGTCGATGTCCAGGCTGTCGTCGCCGATGTTCCAGATCGAGATGTACTGGAGGTTGACGGTGCCGCCCCAGATCTCGATGCCGTCGTCGACGTTGTTCATGATCTCCATGTGGTCGATGATCGTCTCCTTGCCGACGCCACCGATCGAGAGGCCGTTGAGCTCGTTGTTGAGGCCGATGACCTTGCCGCCGTAGCGGAACGAGCAGAACGCGAGGGTGCCGCTGTCGTCGAGGTCGTCGCCGCCGCCGTAGAGGACGTTCGGGTCGGTGCCGCTGGTGCCGACGAGGCCTTCCATCGCCGCGACGTTGGCCGCGTTCGGGGTGGCCGTGTTGGCGGCAACCGCGTTCTCAGAGATGTAGGCGCGACCCATGATGGTCAGGTTGCCCCACTCGTTGCACACCGGACGCCAGGTGCCGGTCTTCGGATCGCCGGCGGTCCAGGTGGCGACGTCCTGCTTCGAGGTGAAGATGATGGGCTCGGCCTGGGTGCCGACCGCGTTGATGCGCGCGCCGCGGGTGATGGCGAGCGAGCCACCGTTGTCGCTGGCGATCACGGTGCCCGGCTCGATGGTCAGGGTCGCGCCGGGGAGCACGAAGACCTGGCCCTGGAGGTTGTAGGTGTTGTTCTTGGTCCAGATGGTCGAGGTCGAGATGTTGCCCGACACGAGCACTTCGGCGGCGAGCGCGTTGGTCGAGAGCACCGTGGCTCCAACCATTGCAACGACAGTGGCGAGATTCTTCTTCATGGGGGGGATCCGTCTTTCTCAATGCAACTCTGAGCGCGAGTGAGGGCGACCGGCTGCCTGCTGCACGCAGTCTGCGATCAACGAGACCACAGTCGGTGCGCCTTCACGATGGAAACTAGCCTCGATGCATTCACGTTCCGTGAATTGCCTTCGCGCTTCACGATGGCCTTCCGTAAAGGAAACCCGCGCGGAGGGTTTGGCGAGGCGAAAGGTAGACCGCGTTTGTGTGCGAATCGTTTAGAGTCGGTTCGACCGTGGTGCGGATCGTGCGGCGCAGCGTGTGCATCGCGTCAAGATCGCGTGAAGGACAACGCGCGCGCCGGCGGATCGAACCGCCGACGCGCGCCGCGATGATTGCGCAAGTCCTGCCGCGACAGGTGTTCGGAGCGGATCGCTCAGCGCCAGCCGTTGAGGATGGCCGCGAGGTCGCCCGCGTCGACCGCCCCGCTCTCGTTGAGGTCGTAGGGCGGATAGAACGCGCCCCACGCGTTGAGGATCTCGGCGAGATCCATGCCCGAGATCTGCGCGTCGAAGTTGAGGTCCGCGTTCTGCAGCGAGAACTCGCGGCGTCCCCACACGAAGGCGAAGGGCGCCGGCTCGTTGGCCGTGAGGAACATGGTGAACTCGGCGCTCAGGTACACGTTGGGCGAGTCGCACGAGCCCGCCCACTTCGGCGCGCCCGCGAGGTCGCGGAAGCGGAAGTCGTAGAACCGCACGTTGGTCGCGCTCGCGTTGAGCTTGGTGAGCGCCTCGGTCGAGGTCGACACGAAGCCCGCGGCGCGCGAGGCCCGCAGCTGCGCAAGATCGGCCGCGAGGTTCCCGCGCGGCGTGAACGGCGGAGAGACCTCGGTGATGTTCGGCGCGCCGAGCGTCACCCGCACGTTGCGCGCGATGCCCTTGACCGGATCGGCCATGACGATGTCGAGCTTGATCGCCGGCGTCTGCGCGATGGCGCGCGCACGGAGGAAGGTCCACGCCGACCCGAGCGCGAGCTGCGCCGAGCCGATCGCCGACGTGAGCTGGGCGCTGCTGGCGCGCGCGACCGGCTCGCCCTCGAAACCGTCGGCGAGACGCACGCCCGCGATCGCGTCGGTGTTCACGCTCACGAGGTCGTCGAAGCGCGCGAAGTAGACGAGCAGCGTGTTGGTCGAGATCAGCTGGACGAGGCGCACCCGGTTGATGGGGCGGCTCATCACGGTCGCCGCGATCTGGGACGCCTGCCCGTAGGTGGCGGTGCAGAACTGGAGCCGCGGGATCACCGGCAGCAGCGCGGCGCGCTCGAAGTCGGTGAGCGGCGCCGCCGCGAGGCTGAGCGGAGCGCCCGAGACCGCGTCGAGGGTCAGCGTGTAGCCGATGTCCATCTTGGCGGTCGCGCCGAACACGCCGACCTGCGTCGTCGCCGTCTGCGGATCGGTGAAGAACTCGATCTTGGTCGTGAGGCACGACGGAACGAAGGCGGACATCGTGGATGCCGCCTGGTCGAAGCTGATGAAGCTCTGCGCCAGCGCCGACGGCGCCGCGGCCACGGCACCAGCGCCAGCCAGCAGCAGCGACAGCCCGAACCTTCGAATGAAGCTCATGGGGGACCCCGGAGAGAAGCGGCGGACGAAGCCGCGGAGGAAGCACACGCGGGGCGAGACGAACGCCCCGATGACCCGCAGGAACGGATCTCGTTGAACATGGCGCGGAAACCGTGCCGATCAAGCGATTTACACGGTTCTCTCGAAATGGCGACCGCGGGAAGAGCCCCCGCCCCCGTCCGGGGGCCCCGCAGCGAGAATCCCTCCATGCCCGAGAACGCGCCGAACCCCGCCACCCCCGCTCCTGCCACCCCGGCGACGGCCGTCGCGGCGCCGGCCGCGTCGACCTCCGCACCGATCCCGGCGCAGGTCGCGCTCACCGAGGCCACCCGCCCGCGCACCCGCGACCTCGCGATCGCCATGCGCTTCGCCTTCGCGCAGGTGCAGCAGTCGCAGGCGCCGGCGATGGCGGCCAACCTCGCCTTCCGCACGCTGTTCGGACTGCTGCCGGTGCTCGTGGTCACGACGATCGTCACCCGCGCCCTGCTCGGAGACGGGTTCATCGAGCTCGTCCACCGCGCGATCGAGTTGCTCGGGCTGCACGAGGTCCGGATCGAGCCGTCCGGTGCGGGCGCATCCGGTGGCGGCGACGGCGCGGCGGCCGGCGTCCCGCTCGGCGCGTGGATCGAGGGCCTCGCGCGCGAGGCGGCGAACATCGACCTCTCGGCGATCGGCTTCATCGGCGCGCTCGCAGTGGTCTTCAGCGCGGTGTGGACGATGGTCGCGATCGAGGCGAGCTTCAACACCGTCTACCGCGCGCCGCAGGGGCGCGCACTGGTGCGGCGCGTGCTCATCTACTGGTTCGTGATCACCGCCGGGCCGGTGCTCTTCGCCGCGGTGCCGTTCGCGTTCAGCGCGCTCACCGATCTCGTGGGCGCCGACAGCACGCCCGCGCAGCTCGCGGCGCGCGTGTTCTCGGCGATCGGCGCGTTCGTGTCGCTCTGGCTCCTGCTCGGCGCGGCCTACGCGACCGTGCCCAACACCAAGGTCGATGTGCGCGCGGCCATTCTCGGCGCGTTCGTCGCGGCGGCGCTCGTCGAGCTCGGCAAGCGCTTCCTGGGCGCGTCGCTCGCGGGGTCGTTCGCGGCCAGCCGGCTCTACGGCTCGCTCGGGCTGGTGCCGCTCTTCATGCTCTGGGTCTACCTGATGTGGCTCGCGGTGCTGTTCGGACTGCAGACCGCGGCCATCCTGCAGGGTCTTTCGCGCGGCGGACGAAGCCTCGCCGCCTCGGTGACCGCGCCCGACCTCTTCGAGCCCTCGCAGTCGATCGGCTGCTACCGCGCGATCTGCGCGCGCTTCGGCACCGGCCGCGGCGCGTCGGTCGACACGCTGGTCCGCAACTGCGGCGTCGCACCCGCGATCGCGCGCGAGCTGCTGCTGCTGTTCGAGCGGCACGGGCTCGCCCACCGGATCGAGGGCTCGGGCAGCCGCTACGCGCCGTCGCGTCCGCCCGCGACCGTCACGCAGGCCGAGGTGCTGAGGGTGGGGTTCGCCCTGTCCGACGGCGGCACCGAGGCGGGTGTCCGCGACGAGATCGCCGAACTGCGCGACGCGCAGCTCGCCCGGCTGGGGAACGCACACTTCTGAACGCGGCGCGCAGGCGCCGTCGCGCTCCTCGGGAGATTCACCCTGACCGCGGGTGCGCCCTTACGGGCACGCGCCCCACGAGCTCAGCAGCGCCGCGATGTCCTGCGCGTTGGTGGTCTGGTCGCCGGTGATGTCGCCGCCGGCCTCGCCCCACGAGCTGAGGAGGATCGCGATGTCCGCCGCGTCGACGAAGCCGTCGTTGTCGAGGTCGGCCGGGCACGGATCGCCGCCGCCACCACCACCACCGCCGCCGGCCGCCAGCTCGACCACCGCGATGTGCGCGTAGCCCGCGCCGGCGTCGTTGAGGTCGTTCCAGCGTCCGTTCGATCCGAGCAGCTCGGCGTAGTGCTCGACGCCGCCCGAGTTGTTGGGCTCGCCGGGGTTCCAGTTGGTGTACTTGGCGGGCGTCCCGTCGCTCCAGCCGAAGGCGCCCTCGGTGCCGTTGTCGGTGAAGCCGATCCACACGCGGCGGTCGACGCCGCCGAGCTGGCCGAAGGTCGACCAGACGAAGTCCTGCTCCGCCTGGCTGTTGATCGAGACGAGGTGCCCGCCGAGCTGCACCGCGAACGCCTCCGCGCCGCTCCAGCTGGTCGCGCTGATCGCGAGGTAGCGGATGCCGGTCGCCGGGTCGGTGACATCGGCGAGCGGCGTGAACGGCGCGATCGTGAGCGTGCCCGACCCGAAGCCGGTCACCGCATACGCGCCCACGCGGATGAGATAGGTCTGCCCCGCCGTCATCGCCACCGAGAGCTTGGTCTGCGTGCCGCAGCTGTCGTCGGCGCAGGCGATCACCGGCGACGCGCAGTCGGCCCCGCCGTAGACGGCGATCTTGGTGTCGAGCGTGTCCGCGCCGCAGTTGCCGATGTCGACCACCGTCGTCTCGGGTGCGGTGAAGCGGAACCAGACGTCGTTGTAGATGTTCTGGTTGCTGAAGTAGTTGCACAGGACATCGGCGGCGCCGTCGGTGGTGGCGCCCACGGTGGAGTAGGCGATCGGTCCGTAGCCCTTCACCGGCTGCGGCGACGCGCAGCTGTCCGCCCCCTGCGCGAGGCATCGCGGCGCCGTCGGGACGGCGATGGAGGCGAGGATGAACGCGGTGGAGGCGAGGTGCTTGTGCATGGTGATCGTCGGTGCTGCGGATGAGGGATGCGCGGGTCTCGGCCGGTGCGGGCGACCGTTCCCGACCGAGTCGGAAGCATCCGCCAAATACCGCACCGCGCAAGCCGAGAACACGCGATTTCCCGAACTGTTCGGCACAGACCTCACCCCGCGGCCGGCGGAAAGCCCTAGATTTGGCGCGCCGTTCGGCAATCCTGCCGATCGACCTCCGTTGACCTCGCCATGCGGACCCGAACCCACCTCATCCTGTCGTTGGGCACACTCGCCGCCACGCTCGCCTCGGCCCCCGGCGTCGCCTCCATCACCGGCGTCGCCTCGGCCCAGATGATGGCCGACGACCCGCCGATGGACGCGGACAAGCAGTACGGGGCGCCCATGGAAAAGGTCGCGACCGAGGAGATCCCCGTCTCCTTCGACGAGCGCGCCCCGACCGCCGATGAGGTCAAGTTCTTCGAGGCCGAGGTCCGCCCGCTGCTCATCACCCACTGCTACGGCTGCCACTCGAAGACGGCGAACCTCGCCAAGGGCGGCCTGCGCCTCGACACCCGCGACGCCACCCGCCGCGGCGGCAAGAGCGGACCGGCGGTCGTTCCCAGCGACCTCGACTCGAGCCTGCTGATCCGCGCGGTGCGCTACCACGACGTCGACTTCCAGATGCCGCCCGACGGCAAGATCTCCGACGAGGAGATCCGCACGCTCGAGAAGTGGGTCTCGATGGGCGCGCCCGACCCGCGCGACGAGAAGCCGGTCGCGGCCGGCAAGTCCGGCGCCGCATCGCCCGGCAACGCCCACCGCTGGACGAAGGACGACATCGCGCAGGGCCGCGACCAGCACTGGGCCTACCGCCCGGTGGTCGACGCCAAGCCCCCCGCCGTCGCCGAACCCGAGTGGTCCCGCACCGCGATCGACGCGTTCGTGTTCGCCGAGATGGCCGAGCGCGGGCTCACCCCCGCCGCCCCCGCCGACAAGCGCGCGCTGCTCCGTCGCGCGAGCCTCGACCTCACCGGCCTTCCGCCCACCGAGGCGGAGCTCGCCGCCTTCGAGGCCGACGCCTCGCCCGACGCCTTCGCGAAGTGCGTCGACCGCATGCTCGCGAGCCCCGCGTTCGGCGAGCGCTGGGGCCGCCACTGGCTCGACGTCGCCCGCTACGCCGAGTCGAGCGGCAAGGAGGCGAACCTCTTCTACCCGCACGCGTGGCGCTACCGCGACTACGTGATCGACGCCTTCAACGAGGACAAGCCGTACGACCAGTTCCTCGTCGAGCAGCTCGCCGGCGACCTGCTGCCCGCCGGGAGCGACGCCGACCGCGCGGAGAACCTCGTCGCCACCGGCTACCTCGCCATCGGCACCAAGAGCCACAACGCGCGCGGCAAGCCGCAGTTCCAGATGGACCTCGCCGACGAGCAGCTCGACGCGACCACGCAGGGCATGCTCGGCCTCACCGTCGCCTGCGCGCGCTGCCACGACCACAAGTTCGACCCGATCACGCAGAAGGACTACTACGCGGTCGCCGGCATCTTCCTCTCGACCGACACGCGCTACGGCACCTTCGAGGCGCAGCAGAACAACCATCCCGCGGGACTGGTCGCGCTGCCGCCCGAGTCGGGCATGCCGCTCGGCGCCCCGATGCGGCGCGACCAGCGCAGCATCCTCGCCGCCGCGCAGATGCGCACCGCCGAGGAGGCCAAGCGTAGCGAGGAGATCCTCGCCGAGGCCCGCGCCGCGCGCCTCAAGGGCGGAGAGCTGCCCGCGAACATCCAGCAGCAGGTCGTGCGCGCCCGCGTGACCCAGGGCGCCACCCGCAACCTCCAGAGCATCACCGAGCGCTTCGGCCCCGAGGGCGCGCCCACCGAGGCGAACCTCGTCGCGATGGGCGCGCAGGACCGCGACCGCGCGCTCAACGCCCGCGTCCTCGACCGCGGCGAGCTCGACAAGCCGGGCGAGGTCGTCCACCGCGGATTCGTCGAGCTCCTCTCGACCGGCGCCGAGGCGAAGATCACCAAGGGCAGCGGCCGTCTCGAGCTCGCGCAGTGGATCGCGCGCGCCGACAACCCGCTCACCTCGCGCGTCTGGGCGAACCGCGTCTGGCTGCACCTCTTCGGGCAGGGCCTCGTCCCCACGCCCGACAACTTCGGCATGAGCGGCCTGCGCCCGAGCCACCCCGAGCTGCTCGACCACCTCGCCGCGCGCCTCGTCGCCGGAGGCTGGAGCACCAAGCAGCTCATCCGCGAGATCATGCTGTCGCGCGCCTACGCCATGTCGAGCGCCTACGACGCGAAGGACGCGGAGATCGACCCCGACGGCACCTATCTCTGGCGCATGCCGAAGAAGCGCCTCGAGGCCGAGGCGATCCGCGACTCGATGCTCGCCGCCGCGGGCGCGCTCATCCGCACGCCGAAGCTCGGCTCGCCGATCGGGTTCGTCGAGGGTGCCGCGCGCGGTCCCGCGGTGGAGCGCCTGCTCGGCTCGATCGACGGCACCGGCGACAACCACCGCAGCGTCTACCTGCCGATCGTTCGCGACCGCGTGCCCGAGTCGCTCGAGGTCTTCGACTTCGCGGAGCCCGCCTTCGTGACCGGCCGCCGCGACGCGACCAACGTGCCCACGCAGGCGCTCTTCCTCATGAACAGCGCCGAGATCACGCGCCTGTCCGACATGTTCGCCACCCGCGTGATGGCGGAGGGCGAGAAGGAGATCGACCGGATCCAGGCCGCGTTCGCGATCGCGTTCGGCCGTGCGCCGAGCGCGGGCGAGGTCGCCGCGTGCCGCGGGTTCCTCGATGATTTCCGCAAGGCCGCCGCGAAGGACGGCCGTGGCGGCGCCGGATCGGGTTCGGGCGCGGCGGCCGACGGCGGCAACCGCGGCCGCACCGCCCGCGAGCGCGCGGCCGACGCCACGGCCGGCGCCGGGCGGAACCGCGAGCCCGAGGCCCTGCGCGTGCGCGAGCGCGCCCGCGAGCGCCTCGAGGCGATGCGCAATCCGCAGAAGGCCGCGGCGACCCGCGGCCTCAACGCCGAGCAGACCGCGTGGAGCGCGCTCTGCCAGGCCCTCTTCCTCTCCGGCGAGTTCCGAACCGTCGACTGAACCAGCGCAGCCCTTCGTCACACCGAATCCGCGCGCGAAGCCGTGCACCACGCATGCGCGCGCGCACGCAAGAACGAGCGCAAGACCGAGCGCAAGAACGAACGCGCGACCGCACGCGCGACCGAACACCGAGCCTCCCCATGAGCGACCTCTGCTGCAACCGCCTTCCCCTCGCCTACTCCCGCCGCGACATGCTGCGCTACGCCGCCTGCGGCTTCG
>JBMOGJ010000029.1:0-31678 GCA_049318425.1 Phycisphaerales bacterium
GGATCTGCGCGAGCATGGCGCCGGTCGAGTACTTCGCGGCCGCCTGCTGCAGCATTCGTCCGAGCGACTGGAGCTGCCAGGGCTTGAACTCGGCGGGGCTCGCATCGGCGAGCGCGAGGACCTCCTCGGGAAGGAGGCCGATCTCGCCGCGGTTCATCGCTTGCAGGATCGCCGCGTAGACCGGCTCGCTCTCGCCGGCCGGGCGCGCGCGCAGGTACTCGGCGAAGACCGCCCACTCGCCGGCCATCACCTGGAGGTGGATCCAGCGCGCGACCTCGATCGGCTGCGCGGTGGTGGGGTTCGGCTGCGCGACCTGCCCGAAGCCGAGCTGGGCGCGCGCGGCCAGCACGGCCTCGGGCTTGCGGGTGAAGTCGAGCTCGCGCATCGCGCCCGAGATCATCTGGCCGCGCATGGCCTCGGCGTTCTTCTCGGCGGCGAGGCCGAGCGCGGTGTCGAGGTCGACGCCGAGGTCGGCGTAGTACGCGCGCATCTCGGCCTGCTCGGGTTCCTCGAGCGACGCGAACAGCGTGCGCAGTTCCTCGATCTCGGCGGGGGTGAAGGGGTTCGCGAGCGTGCCGCCCGCGGGGGACGCGGGCAGGAGGGCGCCGCCCGCCGCGCCGTCGGGCGGGGGCACGGCGACCGCGCCGCCGACCGCAGTGTCGATGATGACCTGCGCGGGAACGCCCTGCACGGGCACGCCCTGCACCGGCGCGGCCGTCGTGGTCGAGGCCGCGTTGGTCGACGCCGCGCGGATCGTCGTCAGACGCACGGCGGGCGTGGTCTGCGCGTGGGCGCCGCCCGCGAGTGCGATGGCGGCGGCGAGCGTGGAGAAGCGGGCGTGTCCGAAGTGTGGGTGCTGCATGGCGGTCGGTGCTGCGCGCCTGGATGGCGCGGAAGGAGCGAGGGAGCGGTGGAGCGGACGCGGGTCGTCGGCGGGCGGGGTGGTCGCGATCGGCGCTGGCTTCACCAGCCGTTGCCGATCTCGCCGTTCATGCCCGCGCCCTTGGCGGGCTTGTCGCCCTGGTTGCGGCCCTTGCGGCCGGGACGCGGCTGCTGGCCGAGGCCGTTGCACTTCCCGGTGGGGGAGTCCTTCGGGCGCGGCTTCGCGTAGAGCTCGTCGAGCGAGCTCTGCTCGAGGTTGAGGACGAGCTCGCCGTTCTTCTCGTGGTTCGCGACCTCGGCGCCGGGGGCGCCGCGCTGCCGCGCGTCCTCGGCGAGGTAGCGGAAGTTCTGGCGCGCGCGGCTCGCGACCTCGCGCCATTCGTCGGCGGGCTTGCCGGCGAGCCGCATGAGCCGCGCGCCGTAGTAGTACGCGGTCGCGAGCTCCTCGCGCGCCTCGAGCGAGAGGGTGGCGTCGATCGCCGCGTTCTCGCCGGACTCGTAGAGGATGTCCTCGAGCTCGTTCGCGCCCGCGGCGACGTCGCCGGTGCGGACGAGCGCGCGCGCCTTCGCGAGGCGGATCTCCTCGCGCACGCGGCCGCCGATCTCGTCGACGCAGGTCTGCGCCTCGGCGAGCGCGTCGGCGGTCTGCCGCCACGCGGCGCCGGCGAGCGCGTAGGCCTCCTCCTCGCGCGCGTTGGCGTCGAGGGCGGCCTGGCGGAGCGCGGCGTCGTCCTTGCCGAACGCGGCGATGCGCGCGTCGATCGCGGCGAGGTGCGCGTCGTAGGCGACCTGCTGCAGCGCGAGCGCCTCGCGCTGGAAGCCGTCGGCGCGGGCGACGAGCTTCGCGGCCTTGTCCTCGCGGTAGGCGGCCTGTCCCGGTCCGAAGTGGAACGCGAGCAGCCCGACCGGGATCAGCGCCCAGACGGTCCAACCGAGGCGGGAGAGGTTCGTGCGGAGGGGAGTCTTCATGTCGCGCGTCCTTCGAGGGGGATCGTGGAGGGTTCTTCGCGGGCGGGTTCGGTCACGGCGCGCAGGTAGGAGCGCGGCGCACCGAAGAGGAGGAGCAGCGGGCCGACCAGGCCGAGCAGCGCGCAGCCCGTGCCGAGGGCGACGAGCGCGGCCTCGCGCAGTCCGATCGCGTCGCCGACGCGCGGCGCGATCATGGTCAGGCGGTCGAGCATCTCGCGCGGGAGGTGGCGCGTGTTGCCGTCGTGGTAGACGCCGTCGAGCTTGCCGGCGAGGCTCTTGAGCGTCCACGCGTCCTGGCGCGAGGCGTGGCCCGCGAGCATGGTGGCGCGGTTCGGGTCGCCGACGCCGATCACGATCGCGTCGGCGATCGACGCGGGTCGCGCGGGCGGCTGCACCGGCTTCGACAGGTCGCCGTCGGTGATCACGACCAGCGTGGTCGAGCGGCGCGCCCAGCCCTTCGCCATCCCGAACGCGGCCTCGAGGCCGGCCTGCAGGTCGGTCTCGCCCGCCTTGAACGCGGTGTAGAGCGGCAGGCCGTCCATGAGGCTCGCGAGCACGTTCTTGTCGGTCGAGTCCTGCAGCATCGGGATCGCCTTGGTGTAGAAGGCGACCATCGACACGCGGGTGTCCTTCATGTCGAGGCGATCGAGGATGCCCTGCAGGACCTTGCCGCCCCAGACGCCGCGCATCACCTTCTCGTTGCCGGGGCCGGCGTCGGAGAGGTTCATCGAGGGCGACACGTCGAGCACGACGAGCAGCTGCCGCGACGCGCGCGGATCGGGCTCGACCTCGGTCTCGACCGGGTCGTACTGCAGCAGCACGGTGGCGCCGAAGGTCGCGAGCGCGAGACCCGCGATGCGCATCGCGGGCGCGAGGCGCGCCCAGGCCGCGGGCCGGCCGCCGGGGCCGAACGCGAGGCGTGCGATGCGGGCGACGCGGCGCGTGTGCAGGCGCTCGGCGACGGCCGCGATGGCGAGCGCGGCGCAGCCGGCGAGGATCGCGATGGCGAGCGGCGACGTCACCACGGCGTGTACCTCGCGAAGAGCAGTCCCGCGGCGTGCAGCCCGGCGAGCGCGAGCGCGAGCAGCGCGAACGGACGGAACTCGTCGAGCGGCACGGTGCCCGCGGGCGCGAAGCGCGCGGGCTTCATGCGGTCGATGTGGGTGAAGATCGCCTTCAGGCTGCTGCCGTCGGTCGCGGCGAAGGCCTCGCCGCCGGTCACCTCGACGAGGTCGCGCACCTCGGCGGGGACATCGGTCTCGTCGATGTGGACATGGAACACGGTGATGCCCGCGTCCTTGAGCTCCTCGCCGACCTTCTCGGCCTCGCCGTTGCCGAGGTCTGCGCTCATGCCGTCGGAGACGAGCACGATGAGGCGGTCGCCCGTCTGCGCCTCGGCGAGCATGTTGCGCAGGCAGAAGCGCAGCGCCGCGCCGATCATGGTGCCGCCCATGTGCGACGGCTGGTTCTCGGGATTGGCGAACGGCAGCGCGTTGCGGACGGCGTCGAGGTCCTTCGTGATCGGCATCCAGCGGATCTGCTCGACGCCGAAGAGCGTGAGCCCGAAGGCGTCGCCCTCGCGGGCGCGGGTGAAGTCCTCGATCGAGCTCTTGGCGAGCTCGTAGTTGCGGCCGGTCATGCTGCCCGACACGTCGAGGCAGATCTGGATGTTGGTGAGCGAACGCTCGCGCCGCGGCTGCTTGAGCGTCTGCGGTCCGGCGAGCACCGTGATCGCGACCGCCAGCAGGAGCAGCGGGACCGCGTCGAACACGCCGAGCATGCGGCCGGTCCAGCGGCCCGCGCGGCCGCGCGCGGACGCGCGGTCGGCGGTGTGGTCGGCCGGGCTCACGATGCCGGGCGCGCGCGCGACCACCGTCCAGGCGAGCAGCACCGGTACGGCGAGGAGGAGCAGCACCCACGGATGCGCGAAGGTCATACGCCGCTCCCTTCGCGGCTGGACGCCTCCGGGGAGGGCAGGGGGCGCAGGCGCAGCGCGTCGATCTCCTCGAGCGCGCGGGCGCGGTCGCCCGTCGTCGGCGCGTGCAGCCACGCCTCGACGGCGCGCACGATGCGCGCGGTGTGCGGATCATCGCGCAGCGCGGTGGTGGCGTCGGCGAGCGAGCGGTGGGCGGGACCGTGCGCGCCGCCGGCGTCGGCGTCGGCGCGCAGTTCCTGGAGGAGCAGCAGCTCGAGCCGTCCGCGCTCATCGATGCCGAGCTCGCGCGCGCGGGCGGTGTCGACGATCGCGAACAGCCGCTCGGCGACCGTGGGCGCGCGCGCGGGCGGTGGCGGGGGCGCGGGGTGTCGGCGCGTGAGCCGGCGCACGAGGAAGTACGCGGGCACGGCGCACCAGAGCGCGGCCACCGCCGCGAGCGCCGTCGAGTAGTGCGCCGAGAGCGAGAAGCCCGGCGCAGAGAGCCCGAACACATCGGTGCCGTGGTTCGGCGGCAGCTGGGTGAAGATCTCGACGCGGAGGTCGGGGAGTCCCTCGGCCGCGCGTCCGTCGGCGCGCTCGATGAGCGGCGCGAGGTCGAACGCGCCCTCGACGGTGCCGAGGTACTCGACGCGGTAGCGCTCGCCGCCGAGCGCGTTCACGCGCACGAGGATCGGCGAGGCCGCGTCGCGGAGTGCCTTCGCCCGCAGCGGCGCGGCGCTCGTGACCTCGAGCGATCCGGTGGTCCCGCGCGCGGTCCGCGGCGGCTCTGCGTGCACGGCGCCGTGCGTCTCGGGCGGGGCCGCGAGCAGCATCGCCGCCGACGCGGCGAGCGCGGCGATCATCGGTCCGCCGCGCGCGCCGGAGTGGCTCGTGGTGCGCGCCGCGCTCATCCGCGCCCCCTGGTCAGCAGCCCGCGCCCGCCGAGGAAGTGGCGCAGCGGCGGGATGAACGGCTGGTCGGTCGCGAGCCGCAGGTAGTCGGCGCCCGAGCGCAGGAGCTCGTCGCGCGCCGCGTCCGGATCGCCGAACTGCGTGCGGCTGGTGCCGAGGAAGCCGCGGCCCGTCTCCGCCTCGCGGCCGCGGAAGAAGCCCGCGCGCAGCGGGCGCGTCTCGGTCGGGTCGACGAGGTGCATCACCGCGACATCGTGGCGCTGGGCCGCGCTGCGGATCGCGGGGATCGCGTCGGGGTCGTGCAGGTCGCTGAGCACCACGAACAGGCTCGCCTTCGTGGCGCGCGCCGCGGTGCTGCGCAGGCGCTCGGCGAGCGCGGTGCCCTCGGTGAAGTCGCGGGCGCGCAGCGGCTCGAGCGCGTTCCACAGGTCGTTGCGCGACAGGCTCGCGACCATGGGCACGGTGCGCTCGCCCGCGCCGACGACCGCCACCGGGCTCATGCGCCGGTGCGCGACCAGCCCGAGCGCCGACGCGATCCACACCGCGAGCGCGTGCTTGCTGCGCGCGGTGCTCGCGACCGCCATCGAGGCCGAGGTGTCGACGACGAGGTACACGCACGTCCGCTTGAGCGCCTCGTACTCGCGCACGAACGCGCGACCGGTGCGCGCGGTGAGGCGCCAGTTGAGCAGGCGCACCGAATCGCCCGGGATGTACGGCCGCGAGCTCGCGTACTCGAGCCCGCTGCCCACGAGGCGCGACGTGTCGCTGCCGAACGCGAGGTCGTCGGCGAGGCGCCGGATCACGATGTCGAAATCACCGCGCGCGAGCGACTCGGGCGCGGGGAGATCGAGGTCGGTGCTGGCGGTGGCGCTGGTGGTCACGGGGATTTCACGGGCAAATCACGGCAGAAGCACGGCAGAATCAGGGGGGACTTCACGGTCGGACGCGCGGTGGCGGGATCACGCCATCGTCGAGAGCAGCTGCCGCAGCACGCCCTGCGCGGTGCGGCCCTGCGCGAGCGCCTCGTAGTTGAGGCGCATGCGGTGCAGGATCACGTCGTCGGCGAGCGCGAAGATGTCCTCGGGGATGGTGTAGTCGCGCCCGTGGATGAACGCGCGGGCGCGCGACGCGTGCACGAGCGCGAGCACCGCGCGCGGGCTGCAGCCGAGCTCGATGTCGGGGTGGCGCCGCGTGAGGTTGACGAGCTCGACGACGTCGCGGATGAAGACGTCGCTCACATGCACCTGCTGCACCGCGGCCATCGCGTCGCTCAGGTCGCGCACATGCATGCGCTGCGACCCGTCGATCGCGTCGAAGGCCGACATCGGCACCGCGCCCTCGCCGTGCTTCTTGAGCTTGAGCGCGAGGCTGCGCCGCACGACCTCGGCCTCGTCGGCGGGCGTGGGATAGGTGAGCCGGTGGCGCAGCATGAAGCGGTCGAGCTGCGCCTCGGGCAGCTCGAACGTGCCCGCCTGCTCGACGGGGTTCTGCGTGGCGATCACGAGGAACGGTGCGGGCAGGTCGTGCGTGGTGTCGCCGATCGACACGCGGCGCTCCTGCATTGCCTCGAGCAGCGCCGACTGCACCTTCGGGCTCGCGCGGTTGATCTCGTCGGCGAGCAGGAGGTTGGTGAAGATCGGCCCCTTGTGGATGCGGAACTCGCCCGTCTTCTGCTCGAGGATCTCGCTGCCCACGATGTCGCTCGGCAGGAGGTCGATGGTGAACTGGACGCGCGCGAAGCGGAGGTCGATCGCCTTCGCGACGCTCTGCACCAGCAGCGTCTTCGCGATGCCGGGCACGCCCTCGAGCAACAGGTGGCCGCCGGTGAGCAGCGCGATGAGCACGCGCTCGACGACGGCGTCCTGGCCGACGACGGTCTTCGCGACCTGCGTGCGCACATGGTCGACGAACGGCGAGCGGCCCGTCACGGTGGAGTGGGAAAGCGCGGTCATGTTCAGCGGGCCTCTTCCGAAAGCAGCTTCTCGACGAGTTCCTTGGTCTTCTCGGGCTTCACGCCGGCGGCGCGGACCTTGCCGCTGCGGTCGACGAGCACGGTCGTGGGCAGGAAGCGCACGCCGAAGGCCTGCGCGGTGAGGCCGGGCGCGCGCGGGGTGCGCGAGGCGGTGGTCTTCGCGGCGGCGTCGTCGGCCGCGGCATCCTTCGAGGCGGGATCGTTCGACGAGGGCTCCTTCGGCGCGGGCGGCGCATCGTGCGCGATCGGCATCGACGACTTGAGCGCGGCGAGCGCCTCCTGCGTCTTCGCGAGGTCGCTGCCCGCGGCGGCGACGACGGCGAACACGACGCCCTGGCTCGCGAACTCGCGCTCGAGCGCCGCGATCGCGGCGAGCTGGCGCGCGGCGAGCTCGCCGCCGGCCTGCGTGAAGTGGAGGACGACGACCGAGCCCTTCATGCGCTCGGGGGTGACGGGCTCGCCCGCCCAGGCCTGCGTGCGCAGGCCGGGTGCGTCCTTGCCCTCGACCGCGCGCAGCGAGGCGGGGCGCTTGGCGCCGCCCGCGTAGAACTCGGCCGGAAGTCCGCCGGTCGCGGCGCCAGCGCCCGACGCCGACGCGCCTCCGCCCTCGGCGAGCAGCATCTCGACGACCTTGCCGACGTTCGACGGGATGAGCCCCGCCGCGCGCACGATGCCCTCGCGGTCGATCACGACGTAGGTCGGCCAGAACTGCAGGCTGTACGCCTTCGTGCTCGCGCCGCCCTTGTCCTTGGCGACGGGGTAGTTGATCTTCTTCTCCTTGACGACCTTGGCGGCGCCGTCGAAGCCGGCGTTCGAGTCGTGCACGCCGATGAACACGAGGCCGTCGTCCTTGTGCTTGGCCATCAGCTCGACGTTCTCGGGGATCGCGGCCATGCACGGGCCGCACCAGGTCGCCCAGAAGTCGACGACGACGACCTTGCCGCGCTGGTCGCCGATCTTGACCGCGTCGCCGATCCACGATTCGAGCTCGAGCTCGGGCGCGGGCTTGCCCTCGAGCGCCTTGAGCGGCGCGGGGCGGTTGGCGCCGTCGAAGAACCAGTCATCGGGAATCGCCGGCGGCGCCGCGAGGGCGGGCAGGGTCGTCGTGAGCACGCACAGCAGCGCGGCCAGCAGGGCGGTGAGGTGTCGCATGGAGATGCATTGAACCGCAAGCGCAGCATGAAGCCGCCGGCTCGACGCTGGAAATCGAAAATTTCAGTCAGGACCCGCGGGGCGGGGCCGTGGTTCCGCGCGCGGCGTCGGCGGACTTCCGCGCCGCGTTCGCGCGCGCCCACAGGATCGGGACCGCGATCGACCAGCAGGGGACGAGGCCGATGCCCGGCGTCGCCTCGGCGATGAACGCTCCGAGCAGTTCGACGCTGAAGCCGCCGAGGCACAGCGCGAGGATGAACGCCACCACGAAGTCGGCCACCACCGGCAGCGCCTCGCCGAGCCACCAGAAGAGGAGGTCGGCGGCGAGCGCGACGCACATCGCCAGGATGAACCGACCGCGCGAGGCGGCGGGTGGGCGCGTGATCGCGGCGAGGAATGCGGGGAGGAACGCGGTGCCGGAGGTGCCGTGAGGCGCGTCCCGGTGTGCGTCGCCGTGCGCGCCTCTGTGCGCGCCTCGTCGTGCGTCCTCCGTGTGGTCGGGCTTGTTGGGCGGGACGTCGCTCATGCGCGTGGCGTGGAGCATAGCCCGTCAGCGGCCGGTGCGACGCGCCGGCAGCGCGAGCGTCAGTCCGAGCTGCTGCGCCAGACGCTCGGCCGACGCGCGCACCGCGCGCTCCGCAAGACGCGGCGCGACCGACGGCTCGTGCCACACCCGGTCGACGCGCAGGACGCCTTCGCTTCGGTCGCTCGCGAGGTCGAGCCGCGAGACAAGCCGTTCCCCGACGAGGACGGGCATCGTGTAGTACCCGTGCACGCGCTTGGCGGCGGGCACGAACGCCTCGAAGCGGTAGTTGAAGCCGAAGAGCTCGTGCACGCGCGCCCGTTCGCGGATGAGCGGGTCGAACGGGGCGAGGAGCCGCGGCGTCTCGTCGGGCTCGACCCGTTCGGCGGCGCGCCGCCAGTCGAGGCGCGCGTAGCCGGGGCGTGGCGCGCGGTCCGTGACGTCGAGCGGCCGCTCGAGGCGCACCGCCGCGATTTCGCCATGTTTCGCAGCCTTCGCGCACCAGGCGCCGGCCTCGGCGGGCGTGATGGCCCACACGAAGTGCGCGATCTCGCGCGGTGTCGCGGCGCCGAGGCGTTCGAGCGCGGCCTGGCACGCCCACGCGACCAGCGCCTCGCGCGCGGGTTGCGCGGGCAGCGGCCCGTGCACGCGCTCGGAGAGGTCGTAGACCTTCTCGAAGCCGCGCCGCGCGTGGATCGCGACCTCGCCCGTGCGCCAGAGGAACTCGAGCGCGGCCTTGTGCGGCGACCAGTCCCACCACCCCGCGCCGGCGCGCGGCGGCCGCGGGAAGTCGCGCGTCGCGAGCGGACCGCGCGCCTCGAGCGCGCCGCGGACCTCGGCGATCGTCTTCCTCCACTGGCGACCGAGGCGCTCGCGCATCCACGCGCTCTCGCGCAGGCGCGAGCGGCTCCGCTCGAAGCGGTGCGTCCACCAGGGAAGCCAGTCGCTGCGGATCACGCTCGCGTCGTGCGTCCAATGCTCGAACGCGCGGCGCGACCGCTCGGTGTGGTGCGCGAGCTGCGCGGGCTCGTAGCCGTCGAGCCGTGCGTGCAGGATCAGGTGGTGCGCGCGCTCGACCGAGTTGATGCTGTCGACCTGCACGAAGCCCAGCTCGCGCACGAGCGCGATCACCCGCGCCCTGGTCGCGCGCGCGGGCGTGCGGTCGAGCGCGCAGCCGGCGAGCAGCAGCCGCCGCGCGGCGGCGGCGGGGACGAGATCGGAGGGGCCTGTCTGGCGGCGGGTGGTCATGTGGCTACTCGGCGGCTCGTGCGCGCGGGCTGCGGCGGGAGCCGCCGAGCGACGCGAGCTCGCGCAGGAACCGCTCGATCCCGCATGAAAGTCGGTGCCTGTCGCCCGCGTCGGTCGTCACCTGCGAGACCAGGATCGCGCGCGTCGCGGAGACCATCGACGCGCACTTCTCCAGCCGCGCCAGGTCGTGCGGCGAGGGATCCGAGGTCAGCTTGATCTCGACCGCCCAGCGTTCGCGTCCGGATTCGATCACGAGGTCGAGTTCGAAGCCGTCGGACGTGCGGAAGTGGAAGGCGGAGTGCGGCACGCCGAGCGCCGCGAGCGTGCCGAGCGCCTGCTCGACCACGAACGACTCCCAGCTCGCGCCCACCGCGGGGTGGTGGCGCAGCGCATCGTCGCTGTCGATGCCGAGGGTCGCGTGCAGCAGACCGGTGTCGCGCCAGTGGATCTTGGGCGCCTTCACGAGCCGCTTCGAGAGGTTGGCGTGGAACGCGGGCAGCCGCCGCAGGAGGAACGCGCCCTCGATGAAGTCGACGTAGCGCGCGACCGTCTGGTAGTTGAGCCCCATGCTGCGGCCGAGCTCGGACGCGTTCCACTGCTGGCCGTTGAGGGCGGCCATCATGCGCAGGAGCTTCTGCGTCACCTGCGGCGTGCAGGGGATCCCCAGCGCGGGTAGGTCCCGCTCTGTGATCAGCCTCAGGTAGCTGTTGGCCCACTGCGGGAATGAGGCGGGGCGCCGCACGCCGCCATCCGGGAAGCCGCCCGTGAGCCACAGCCGGGACCGCATGGGCCGCGCGGCGAGCTCGGTCCAGAGGAACGGCGTGAGTTCGATGACGGCCATGCGGCCCGCGAGCGACTCGCTGACCGAACGCATGAGCGCCGGAGAGACCGAGCCGAGGAGGATGAACCGGCCGTTACGCGCGCGGTCGGCGTCGATCGCGGCGCGGAGTCGCGGGAAGACGGCGGGATGGGTCTGCGCCTCGTCGAGGATGACCCGGCTGCGGCCGGCCATGAGCCGCGCCCACTCGAGATCGAGCCGCACGCGGTCGGACTCCTGCTCGAGGTCGAAGTACTCGCCGCCGATCTCGCGCGCGAGCGTGGTCTTGCCGCACTGGCGCGGTCCGACGATGGTCGCCGCGGGAAAGCGGCGGAGCGTCGATCGCAGGAAGGCGGCGGCGGTGCGGCGCAGCATGTTTGCAGATTACCAACGAATTGGTAATTTGCAAGAATGGAGCGGGCGGGCGCCCTGATTCCCTGCGAATGCCGCGGCCCAGGTGCCGGCGTCACGGCGGGTCGGTCCGCGAAGTAGACTCGCCGCATGCGCACCCGCATCCGCCTGCTCCTCCCGGTCCTGCTCGCCGTGCTGTGTTCCGCGCCTGCGCGCGTGGTGGCGCAGGCCGCGCCTCCGGACCAAGGGCCGTCGCTCCCCGCGCGCATCCGCGCGTGCGTGCCGCAGGCCGTGACCGCCGACCCCGACCGCGCGCGCGAGCTCGTCGTCGAGATGCACTGGAACGGCGACGAGGCCGCGCCGGTCCTCCGCAACGATTCCGCCGCGCCGGTCGCGGTCAAGGAGGTCGTCCTGTTCGACCTCGCGCACGGGCTCGCGCCCGACACGCGCTTCTACGGCGAGGGCCTGCAGATGCTCGCGCAGTCGGCGGGCACGCTCGCGGCGCCCGAGGATGTGGGCGACTACCCCGACCGCTCGCACTACCGGCTGCCCGAACCGGCGGGATTCCGCCGCGTGTACGGCATGCTCGCGCTCGAGCCCGCGGGGAGGCCGCAGTTCCTCGCGGCGTTCACCGCCTGCACGCGCTTCGTCGGCGCGTTCGACATCTCGGCCGAGCGCGTGCGCGGCGTGGTCGACTGCGAGGGGCTCGTGCTTCCGCCGAAGAGCGCGTGGCCGCTCGAGCCGATCGTCGTGCGCGAAGGCGCCTCGCGCGGCGTGCTGCTCGACGACCTCGCCACGCGCATCGCGCGCATCCACCCGCGCAGCGCGTATCCCGCGCCGCCCGCGGGCTGGTGCTCGTGGTACTGCTTCGGCCCGCGGGTCACGGCGAAGAACGTCCTCGACAACCTCGCCGCGATGGAGCGCGACTATCCCGACCTCGAGTTCGTGCAGATCGACGACGGCTACCAGCCCACCATGGGCGACTGGCTCGACACCGGCCCCGGTTTCGGCGGCAAGCCCGTGCAGGACATCCTGCGCGAGATCAAGACGCGCGGCCGCGAGCCCGCCATCTGGGTCGCGCCGTTCATCGCGAGCCCTGATTCGAAGATCCTGCGCGAGCATCCCGACTGGTTCGTGAAGGGCGACGACGGCAAGCCGATGCCGAGCGACCGCGTGATGTTCGGCGGATGGCGGCTCGGGCCGTGGTACGTGCTCGACGGCACGCATCCCGGGGTGCAGGCGCATTTCGAGCAGCTCTTCCGCACGATGCGCGACGAATGGAAGGTCGGGTACTTCAAGCTCGACGCGATCTTCTGGGGCATGATGCACGGCGGGCGGTTCCACGATGCGAAGGCGACGCGCGTGGAGGCGTTCCGCCGCGGCATGCAGGCGATTCGCCGCGGGGCGGGGGAGACCTCGTACATCCTCGGCTGCAACCACCCGATCTGGCCGAGCCTCGGGCTGATCGACGGCTCGCGCAGCTCGCTCGACATCGAGCGCACGTGGCAGAGCGTCTCGCGCACGGGACGCGAGAACCTGCTGCGCGGCTGGCAGAACGGGCGGCTGTGGTGGAACGACCCCGACACGCTCGTGCAGACGGGCCTGCCCGGGAACGAGGCGCGGTTCCACGCGACGCTCGTCTCCGCGACCGGCGGCGCGATGCTCGCTGGCGACGATCTCGCGACGCTGCCGCGCGACAAGGTGCCCGTGGTGCGCGCGCTCTCGCGCCCGACGGCGGTGGCGGCGGCGTTCGACGACCTCTCGCTGTCGGTGGGCGCGATCCGGCTCGCCGACGGCCGCACGCGGTACGCGCTCTTCAACTGGGGCGACGCTCCGGCCGAGCGCACCGTGCGGCTCGACGGCCGCTGGCGCGTGCGGGACGTGTGGACCGACGGCTCCCTCGGCGTGCACGACGGCGTCTTCCGCTGCACGGTCGGACCGCGCGACGCGATGCTCGTCGAGTTCGTCGCCGAGCCGGGCTGACCGAGCGTCCTAAGCCGAGCGCCGATCACCCGCCCGCGCCCGCGCAGGCTGGTGCGCTTGCGTGGCGCGTCATCGCTCCGACGCGGGGACGGGGCCCTGAGGCGACTACCCGCATCCTCGCCGGCCCGTACGGCGCGCACCCCAAAACAGCATGGGAACTCGGGGAAACGCGCGGTCGTCTCGCGGCGGACCCGATTCTTCCCATCGGTGCCCCTCGCAAGGGGCGCTGGACTGGGATCGAACCGCGATCACACCCGTCGACCACGACCGAGCGCGAGCCATGCACGCACCGCAGCGACCTTCCCAATCGGTTCCGGCCCACGAGGCCGCGCGTTGTCCAATGCCCCCGAGTGCGACGCCGGCAGAGGCCGCGGCGCTGGCGCCGGCGCAGCTCGCGCAGTTCCGTTCGATCGAGCGCAGCGTCCTGCTGCCGCTCGCGGGCGTGTTCGTCGCGGTTGCATCGGCGGGCTCCTTCGCGGCCTACTGGGTGCATGTCGCGCTCGCGAGCGAATCGGTGCCCGGCGGGTCGCTCGACTACGCGCTGCAGCTCGGGGTGATCTTCCTGACCGGACTGGTGGTCTTCGCGGTGGTCGCGGTCGCGATCATCCGCCGTCGGGTGACGGGTCGCATCGTCGCGCTCGCGCGCGGCATCGCGACGAGCGGCGTTGGCGAAGGTCTCGACTCCGTCCACGCCGCGCGTGGTCGTGGCGAGGACCGCAACCACGGCGTCCAAAACCGCCTCGTCGTCGACGAGATCACCATGCTCGCGCGCACGATCTCGGCCGCGCAGCAGAGCGCGCGCTCGAACCTCGAGCAGCTGGAGCGGCTCGCGCTGGTCGCGCGCTCCACCACCAACGCCGTCGTGATCACCGACACCCAGCGGCACATCGTCTGGGTGAACGAGGGTTTCACGCGCATCACCGGCTACACGCTCGCCGAGTGCGTCGGCAGGACCCCGGGCTCGATGCTCCAGTGCGAGGGAACCGACCGCGAGGCGGTCGCGCGCATGCGGCGGGCGCTCGACGCCTGCGAGCCGTGCCGCGTCGACATCCTGAACCGCGCGAAGGACGGCCGCGAGTACTGGCTCGACGTCGAGATCCAGCCGGTCCGCGACGCGGCGGGCGCGCTCACGGGCTTCATCGCGATCGAGAGCGACATCACCGCGGCGGTCCGCGCGCGGCGCGAGCTCGAGGTCTCCGAGCGACGGCAGAAGCTGATCGTCGCGGGCGCCGAGCTCGGCACCTGGGACTGGCACATCCCGTCGGGCGAGGTGCACTTCAACGCGCGCTGGTGCGAGATGCTGGGCTACCGGCCCGAGGAGATCGAGGCCCACGTGCGGTCGTGGGAGCGGATCGTGCATCCCGAGGACGCCGCGATGGCCGCGGCCGCGCTGCAGGAGCACTTCGAGGGGCGCTCCGACCTCTACCGCTGCGAGCACCGGCTGCGCGCGAAGGACGGCTCGGTGATCTGGGTGCTCGACTCGGGCAAGGTCTATGAGCGCGACGCCGAGGGGCGTCCGGTGCGCATGGCGGGCATCCATCTCGACATCACCGAGCGTCGCCGCGCCGAGGAGCGCTTCGAGCTGGCGGTGAAGGGTTCGTCGGCAGGTATCTGGGACTGGGATGTCCGCACGAACAAGAACTTCATGTCGGCGCGGTTCAAGGAGATGCTTGGCTACCCACCCGACTACCCCATGGACTCGTACGACGGCTGGGCCGATCTGCTGCATGCGGAGGACCGCGGAAGGGTGCTCGACGCACTCTGGGCGCATGTGCGCTCGGGCTCGCCCTATTCGATCGACTACCGCCTCAAGCACCGCTCCGGCGAGTGGCGCTGGTACCACGCCCATGGGCAGGCCGAGTGGGACAGCGATGGAAATCCGGTGCGCATGGCGGGCTCCCTCGAGGACATCCACGAGAAGCGCACCATCGAGAGCGCGCGCGCCCGCCTCGCGGCGATCGTCGAGCACTCGGAGGACGCGATCCTCGGCCTCACCCTCGGCGGCGAGGTGCTGACCTGCAACGCCGCCGCGATGCGCATCTTCGGCTACGGCGCCGAGAGCCTGCTCGGCGCGTCCGAGCTGCACCTCGTGCCCGAGGAGGAGCGCGCCGCCGAGGAGCGCGCGCTCGCGCGGATCGCGCGCGGTGAGCGCGTCGAGCAGTACGAGGCGCGCCGGCTGCGCGCCGACGGCCGCGTGCTCGAGGTGTCGGTGACGCTCTCGGCGGTGCGCGACGAGTCGGGCGCGGTCGTGGGCGCCGCGAAGATCGTGCGCGACATCACCGAGCGGCGCGAGAAGCGCGAGCTGCAGGAGCTCAACGCGCTCCTCGCGCGCCAGAACCGCAAGCTCGAGGACATGACCGAGCGCGCGCACCGCTTCGTCGACGATGTGTCGCACGAGTTCCGCACGCCGCTCACGGTGATCCGCGAGTACTCGTCGATCATCGCCGACGGGCTCGGCGGACCGGTGTCGCGCCAGCAGTCGGAGTGGCTGCAGATCGTCGACGTGGCCGCGGTCGATCTCAACCAGATGGTCGAGGACTTCCTCGACTCGAGCAAGCTGCGCGCGGGTCGGCTGCGCGTCGACCGGCGCGCGTGCACGGCGGAGTCGATCCTCGAGGGCGTGCGCAAGCTCATCGCGCGCAAGGCGGCCTCGCGGTCGATCCGCGTGGTGCAGCACGTCGAGCCGGGGCTTCCCGCGGCGTTCGCCGACGAGGAGAAGGTCCGCCGCATCGTGATGAACCTCGTCACCAACGCGATCAAGTTCTCGCCGGATTCGGGCACCGTCGTGCTGAGCGCGGCGCTGCTGCCCTCGGGCGACATCGAGTTCAGCGTGGCCGACCAGGGGCCCGGACTCGCGCCGAGCGACATGAAGCAGCTCTTCGACCGCTTCCGGCAGCTGCCGAACGCGCTCGCGCCGAGCGTGAAGGGCTTCGGCCTCGGCCTCAACATCGCGCGGCAGCTGGTGTGGCTCAACCTCGGCACCATCACGGTGGCGAGCGAGAAGGGCAAGGGCGCGATCTTCAGCTTCACGCTGCCCGCGCAGCGCATGGATGTGGTCATCGACCGCTTCTTCGAGCGCCTCGCCGAGCGCGAGGAGGCGCCTGCGGCGGTCGGCATGCTGCGCGTCACGCCCGTGCGCGGCGGCGCCACCGTCGAGGAGCTCCGCCGCCTCGCCGTCGCGAGCACGCGGCCGGCCGACATCGTGGTCGCGTCGGGCGACGGGCGGTCGCTCGTCCTGTTCGGACCGACGGGCTCGCTCGAGACCTGGCGGCTCCGCATCGTCGACGGACTGCGCTGCCTCGGCGGCGGCGATCCCGCCGGCCCGCAGGTCACCGCCGTCGCCAGCTGGGCGTACCCCGAACAGAATGCCGCGGCGCGCGAGGCGATCCGCGCCGCGATCCTCAGGGAGCATGCGCATGCACTCGTCACCTGATCCCACCCGCGACCCCGGCGCGATGCCGTTCGACGACGCGCACCACCGCGTGCTCGTGATCGACGACGAGCACGGGCTCTCGCAGGCGCTCGCGATCCGGCTGCGCGCGGCGGGCTTCGTCGCGACCACCGCCGACAACGGCCTCGCCGGCCTCGCGTCGGCGCACGAGCACCCGCCGGACGCGATCGTCCTCGACATGCGGATGCCCGACATGGACGGCAGCGAGGTGCACGCGCGGCTTCGGCAGAATCCGCATCTCTCCTCGATCCCCGTCATCTTCCTGTCCGCCAATGTTCAGGACTCGGCGCGCCACTCCGCGCTGGCGGAGGGCGCGTTCGCCTACCTCACCAAGCCGTACGACCCGCGTGAGGTCGTGACCACGGTGATGGAGGCGATCGCACGGCGCAACGGGGCGCCCTCGGCGTCCCAGAGGAGCGGCATCCATGTCTCATGAGCACAAGCATCAGGATCCGAGGAACTTCGATCCGAGACGGCATGGTGAGGAGCGCGAGGGACGCGAGCCGCCGCCGTCGCGGGGGACGATCCTCGTCGTCGACAACGATCCCGAGCTGCGGCGCGTGCTGTGCGTGCGGCTGTCTCGCGCGGGCTACGACTGCGTCGAGGCGGGCTCGGGCGCGCAGGCGCTCGCCGAGTGGCAGCGGCGCAGCTTCGACCTCGTGGTGAGCGACCTCAACATGCCGGGCGGCGACGGCATCGCGCTCGCCGACGCGCTGCAGCGGGCCGAGGTGGTTCCGATCATCTTCATCACCGGCTTCCGCGAGGACTTCCGGAAGCGGCTGCGGCGCGTGACCGACGTGACGGTGGTCGAGAAGCCGCTCGACCCCGCGGCGCTGGTGAGCATGGTCGAGGCGATGCTGCTCGGCCGCGCGACCGGCGACGACGGTCGGCGGCAGCCCGTGCCCGCGGACGGCGAGTAGGCCGCTCCGCGCACGCGCCCCGCGGGCACCCCGAACGCACCTTGGATCATCCTTTTGGATCATCCTTGCGCGCGGCTTCCGCGGCGGCGATGCTGCGCACGGAGGCTCCATGCAGGACGGCGAACTCCTCGATCGCGCACGCAGGCTCACCGCACGCCACACCATCACCGAGGGCGACCGCTTCCGCATCGCGAAGTGCGATCCAGGCGACACCGGTCCGTTCGCCGAGGGCGAGCGCGCGGCGGCGAAGGACTCGACCCGCGAGCTGCTCGCCGACGGCGTGAAGCTGCTCTCGGAGATGCAGGACAAGCTCTACGCGCAGGACCGGTGGTCGCTGCTGCTCGTGTTCCAGGCGATGGATGCCGCGGGCAAGGACGGCGCGATCAAGCACGTGATGAGCGGCGTCAATCCGCAGGGCTGCGAGGTCCACTCGTTCAAGGCGCCGAGCGCCGAGGAGCTCGACCACGACTTCATGTGGCGCTGCTCGCGCCTCGCGCCGCGCCGCGGGATGATCGGCATCTTCAACCGGTCGTACTACGAGGAGACGCTGGTGGTGCGGGTCCATCCCGAGTACCTCAAGCGGCAGCAGCTGCCGCCCGAGCTCGTCACGCGCGACATCTGGGACGAGCGGTTCCGCGACATCCGCAAGTACGAGCGCTACCTCGCGCGCAACGGGACGATCATCCGCAAGTTCTTCCTGCATGTGTCGCGCGAGGAGCAGCGCCGGCGCTTCCTCGAGCGCATCGACGACCCGTCGAAGAACTGGAAGTTCAGCGCCGCGGACGTGGCCGAGCGCGCCCACTGGGACGAGTACATGGAGGCCTACGAGGACACGATCCGCGCGACCTCGAGCGAGCATGCGCCATGGATCGTCGTGCCCGCCGACAACAAGTGGTACACGCGGCTCGTGGTGGGCGCTGCGATCGTCGACGCGCTGGCGTCGGTCGACCTGCACTACCCGGCGCTCGACCAGGCGGCGAAGGCGAAGCTCGCCGAGTGCCGCGCCCGGCTGATGGCGGAGTAGCGCGGGCGCGGCTGCGGCGCATTCCCGCGGCCCGTGTGCGTGGAATTGCCGCCGCGGCGGGCACGGCCACCGCCCGCGCCCCGTTTCGGCGCGGAACCCCGCGGGCTGCGCGGCCTGTGACGGCAGGTCCGATCTTCATGTGCCGACAAGGTCCGATCAGGGACGCAGGCCGATGTTCTTCAGGCCGATCTGCGGGAAGTGTTGTCGCGGCCATTCCGGCCGCAGGAAAGGACACGCCCGCCATGAACCACCGCCCGACCGAACTCCCGACCGACCGCTCGCTTCTCCGCACCCACGCTGGATTCCTGACCGCCCTCGCGCTCGCCGTCGCGTGCGCGCCGGCCGTTGCGTCGTCGGCGGTGACCGCGACGGGCACGACCGTTCCGAGCGTGCGCGCCGAGGCGTCGCGGGACCCCGCCGCCATCCGCGCGCGGGCCGACGCGGGCGATGCGCGCGCCATGGCCGAGCTCGGCGCGATGTACGCGCGCGGCCAGGATGTCCGCCAGGACGACGACGATTCGCGGCGCTGGTACCAGAAGGCCGCCGAGGCGGGCGACGCACGCGCGATGACCGCGCTGGGCGCGCGCTACGCGAGCGGCACCGGCGTGCTGCGCGACGATGCCAAGGCCGTCGAGTGGTACACGAAGGGTGCGGAGGCCGGCGACGCCAACGCGATGTTCCTGCTCTCGTCGATGCAGTCGCGCGGCCGCGGATGCGTGCGCGACGATGCGGCGGCCGCTGCGTGGACCCTCAAGGCCGCCGAGGCGGGGCACGCCCGCGCGATGACGCGCCTCGGCACCGACTGCATGCTCGGCCGCGGTGGCGACGGTGCGCGCAAGCCCGATCCCGCCGCCGCGATCCGCTGGTTCAAGAAGGCCGTCGACGCGGGTGACACCGACGCGATGGCGAACCTCGGCGTCGCCTACCTCGACGGCGCCGGCGTGCCGAAGAGCCGCACCAAGGCGATCCACTGGTTCAAGGTCGCGGCCGAGTGCGGCGACGTGCGCGCGATGGTCATGCTCGGGGACCTCAACGGCCGGCCTACCGACCGCTCGGAGCGCGACTTCGACGAGGCGATCCGCTGGTACTCGCGCGCGGCCGAGCTCGGCCACGCGGGCGCGATGACCTCGCTCGGCGCGATGTTCGCCGACGGCAAGGGCACGGTCGAGCCGAAGCCTGCCGAGGCGGCGCGCCTCTTCCTGACGGCCGCGAAGCAGGGCGTGCCCGAGGCGATGCTGAACCTCGCGGGCCTCTACCGCGACGGCCGCGGCGTCGAGCAGAGCATGGTCAAGGCCTACTTCTGGGCGAAGAACGGCGCCGAGTCGATGACCGGTCCGAACCGCGCCGCCGCGATCGCGCTCAGCGAGCGCTTCGGCGCCGAGCTGCCCGAGGACGTGCGCCTCGCGACCGCCGAGCGCTCCGGACAGTGGATGGCCCGCGGCAACGACCGCGAGGCGACCCTGACCAGCGCCGACGAGCGCTGACCGCGCTCAGCGCGGCAGCATGCCGCGGCTGCGGAGCGTGCACCCGAGCAGCTTGTAGAGCGCGCGGGCGCCGACGTTCGCATTCCACTCGCCGTCGCCCTTCGCAGGCGCGACCTCGCAGAGATCGAAGCCGATCACGCGGCGGCCGCTGTTCGCCAGCGTCTCGAGCAGGTGGCACATCTCGGGGAAGGTCAGGCCGCCGGGCACGGGCGTGCCGGTGTTCGGGCAGTGGTCGGGCGTGAGGCCGTCGATGTCGAAGCTGATGTAGACCTCGCGGGGCAGCGCCTTCACGATGTCGGCGCAGATCGCGCTCCACGCGCCCTTCGCGCCGCCGGCGAACTGGCGGTCGCGCAGATGCTGGTCGTAGAAGCACTTCACCCGGCCCTTGGAGCCGTCGACGAACGCGCGCTCGCGCATGCCGAAGTCGCGGATGCCGACCTGGACCAGCCGCCCGACGCCCGGAAGGCGCGTCATGACGTTGTGGAAGATGCTCGCGTGCGACCAGCGGAAGCCCTCGAACTCCTCGCGGAGGTCGGCGTGCGCGTCGATCTGCAGGATGCCCATGCCGGGGTGGCGCTCGGACAGCTCGGCGATGAGTCCGAACGGGCTCGCGTGGTCGCCGCCGAGCAGGGCGGGGATCGCGCCGCGGTCGAGGATGCGCTCTGCCTCGCGTGCGACGAAACCGTGCACGCGCTCGCTGGCGGCGTTCACGGTCGCAAGCGCCTTCGCGTGCGCGCGGTTGCCGGGTTCCGCGCCGCCCGCGGCGATCACGGGCTCGGCCGCGCGGCGCGCCGACTTCGACAGCGCGGCGATGTCGGCCGGGATCGGCAGCATCGCGAAGCCGGCCTTCCAGATCGGCCCGTACTGCAGGTCCTCGAGATCGACCTGCTTGCTCGCCTCGAGGACGGCCGCGGGTCCCGCCGCGGTGCCCGGGCGGTAGCTCGTGGTCGCGTCGAACGGCACCGGGATGACGACGAGCTTCGCCTCGTCGACCGAGGTCGTGAGGCCGAAGAGTCCGTCGCCGGTCGCGGCGGCGTCGGGATCGAAGTGCGGGGCGGCGGGAGCGGGGGCGGTCTTCGTGCGCGTGGCCATGGGTGGGGCAATGTACGGGGCGTTGGCGGGACGTGTGTGCGCGCGTGCGTGGCGCGAGGTCTATGCTGCGCGCCATGCGTCATCCCAGCCATGCATCCTCGACTCCCGCCCGCGCGCTGTTCGCCTGCGCGCTCGGATTCTCCCCGTCGCTCCTCTGCGCCTCGCCGGTGGGTGCGCAGTCGACCGCGCCGGTCGCGGGTGCCGCGGCCGACGATGCGCCCGACGCGACCCCGCTCGCGGTCGATGCGCCGGTGACGGCGGTCACGCTCTACCACTCGGGCGCGATGATCACGCACTCCGCGGCGCTGCCGGCCGAGCAAGGGACCTTCGAGCTCCGCATCGAGGGCCTGCCCGCGTCGATCGTCGAGGACTCGCTCTCGGCCCGCGTGAAGGGCGCGAAGCTGCTCGATGTGCGCTTCGACTTCAAGATGACGCCGACCGACGCCGCGACCAACCCCGAGCTGCGGCAGGCGATCGCGTCGCTCGAGGACACGCGCCGCGAGGGCGAGGCGCTCGCGCTGCACTCGGCGCGGCTCGCCGACCAGAACGCGCTGCTCAACGCGATCGCGGCGAAGACCGCCACCGAGTCGGCGCAGGACTTCGGCTCGAAGTCGCTCGACCCCGAGGCGCTCGCGCGGCAGGTGGCGTTCCTCAACGACGCGCGCAAGGGGCTCATCGACGAACGCACCGCGCTCGACCGCCGCATCCGCGAGAACGGCATGCAGGCGGCGGCGCTCACCGACCGGGTCGCGCGGCTCGGCGGCCAGTCGACGGTGGTCCGCGCCGCGGTGGTCGCCATCGGCAAGGCGCAGCCGGGCGCGGGGTCGGTCGAGGTGCAGTACCTCGTGTCCAACGCCGCATGGTCGCCCGACTACGCGATCCGCGCGCGCGACACGGGTGATGACGCGACCGACGCGCTCACCGTCGAGTTCAACGCGGTGATCTCGCAGTCGACCGGCACCGACTGGAACGACGTCGCCGTCACGCTCTCGACCGCGGAGCCCGAGCGCCGTCCCGCGCCGCCGGAGATCTCGCCGGAGTTCCTGAGCGTGCGCGAGCCGGTGAAGGGAAAGATGGACGCGTCGAGGCCCGGTGCGCGCGACGCCTACAACCGTGGCGACAAACTGGCCGAGATGTCCGACCAAGTGCCCGGCTCCCCGACGGGTGGTGGCGGGGGCGGCATGGGCACGGGCGGCGGTTTCACCGGCGGCCTGTTCGGCGGCGCCGATTCTGACGGCGGCGAGGCGATCTCGCTCGGCATCAAGCTCGAGCGCGCGTACGCCGATGCGGAGGCCGCGGGCGGCGCGGTGGTGAGCTACCAGCTGCCGCGCAAGGTGGGCATCCCGAGCGACTCGTCGCGGTCGCGCACGCAGCGGGTGGCGACCATCGAGCTCGACGCCGCGTTCTCGCACGTGGCGCGGCCGATCGTCGATCCCACCGTGTACCTGCGGGCGAAGGCGCGCAATACCTCGTCGTACCGCCTGATCGAAGGGCCGGCGCGGCTCTTCGTGGGCGACGACTCGGTGGGCGAGGCGGTGCTGCCCGACATCATCCCGGGCGTCGAGGTCAGCTTCTGGCTCGGCGGCGATCCGCGCATCGAGTCGAAGCGCGTGCTCGTGTCGCAGTCGACCAAGGAGGAGGGCGTGTTCGGCAAGTCGAGCGTGACCACCTGGAACTGGCGGATCGACCTCACCTCGGCGGCGCCCGGCATGTCGAGCATCGAGGTCGCCGACCGCATTCCCGTCTCGCGGGACGAGAAGATCCGCGTCGAGCTGCGCGATCTGTCGACGCCGCTCTCGACCGACGAGGAATACCTGCGCAACGAGCGCACGCGCGGCATCCTGCGCTGGGTGCTCGACATGCCCGGCATCGGGAAGGACGGCAAGCCGTCGCAGCGGGCCATCTCGTGGACGGTGCGCGAGTCGCACGCGACCGAGATCGAGGTCGAGCGCGGCGGGTGAGCGTGTCGCCCTTCCCGGCGCGCACGTGCGCGGCGAGGTCTCCGTCGCGGACGGTGCTCTGCGCCTTCGGGTGGTCGGCCGCGGTTCCGTCGCGTCGCGGGAAAATTGACGGGCGCGCGTCATGCCGCTCAACGGTGGCCCGACTTTGTGGTTGAATGCGCTCCCACAGGAGTTCCCACGATGAGCATCTCGCGCCGCGACTTCGTCCTCACCTCGCTCGCCACCCCGGTCGCCGCTGGCCTCGCCGGCGGCCTGACGGCGGGCCTCGCCACCCAGATCGCGTCGGGTACCGCGCCCGCGTTCCTGCGCGGCGGCCTCGGCCAGAACGAGAAGCTCCGCGTGCTCAAGGTCGGCGTCGGCGGCATGGGCGCGTCGGACCTCAACGAGGTCGCGAGCCACAAGATGGTCGAGATCGTCGGCCTCTGCGACATCGACCAGAACCAGATCGACCGCTGGAAGAAGGACTCGACGAACGACAAGGGCGAGACCGTCAAGGCGCGCTTCCCCGAGGTCGCCGAGTTCCGCGACTGGCGCGAGGCGTACACCAAGCTCGACAAGAACTTCGACGCGGTCGTCTGCTCGACCGCCGACCACATGCACGCCCCCATCTCGATGGCGGCCATGAACCTCGGCAAGCACGTCTACTGCCAGAAGCCGCTCGCGCAGGGCGCGTGGGAGAACCGCCGCCTCGCCGAGATCGCCGCGTCGATGCCCGGCATCGTGACCCAGATGGGCACGCAGCGCATCGCCACCAAGTGGCGCCGCTTCGGCGGCAAGGTGCTGCGCGAGGGCACCATCGGTCCGGTCAAGGAGATCTACGCGTGGACCAACCGTCCCGCCGGCTGGTGGCCGCAGGGCAACCCGCGCCCCGAGGGCACGGACCCGATCCCGGCGCACCTCTCCTGGGACCTGTTCCTCGGGACCGCGGCCGACCGTCCGTACAAGAACGGCTACACCCCGTTCGCGTGGCGCGGCACCATCGACTTCGGCACCGGCGCCTTCGGCGACATGGGCTGCCACATGCTCGACGTGCCGTTCTACGAGCTCGACCTGGGCGCGCCGATCAGCGCGATCTGCAACCCGGTCAAGGCGTCGGCCGACCAGTTCCCCGAGAGCGAGTCGGTGGTCGTGAAGTACGCGCCCACCAAGTACACCGCGAAGGAGGGGCTCACCCTCAAGTGGTTCGACGGCGGCCAGTTCCCGAACTTCGAGGAACTCGGCATGCCCGAGGGCTGGGAGGGCGGCGAGCAGGGCAAGGGCGTGGTGAAGGGCGACGGCGGCGTGATCCTCGTCGGCAGCCGCGGCACCATGTGGTTCCCGATCGAGCACGCGTGGGCGAAGGTCTTCGCGCCCGGCAAGGGCGGCAAGCTCGAGGACACGCAGCTCAAGGAGGTCGACCTCGGCCGCTCGAACCACTGGCACGACTGGGTCGACGCCTGCCTCGCGGGCAAGAAGGACGCCTGCGTGTCGCGCTTCGAGAAGGGCGGCCGTATGTGCGAGAGCCTCTCGATCGGCGCGATGAGCTCGGTCGAGCCGGGCAAGGAACTCATGTACGACGCCAAGAGCTGCACCTTCACCAACAGCGCTGCGGCGAGCGCGGCGCTGCGCCGGGCCTACCGCAAGGGCTGGGAAGTCAAGAACCTCTGAGCCGGTCGTCGCGCTCGAGCGCGTCGCGCAGGTAGGCGCGGGCGAACTGCCAGTCGTTCTGCGCGGTGCGTCGCGAGACGCCGAGCCGGCGGGCGATCTCCTGCTCGGTGAGTCCGTGGATCAGGCGGAGGATCACGACCTGCGCCTCGCGCGGACGGTCGCGGAGCAGTGACTCCAACGCACGCGCCACCGCTGAGGCGTACTCGTCGCGCTGCCGGCGCTGTTCGGGCGTGGCGACGTCGGCCGTGGGCTTCGCCGAGAGGCCGATGTCGCTGAGCGCCTGCAGGACGCGTCGCCGGGTGAGGTTGCGGCGGCCGAAGTCGGTCACGACTTGGCGGGCGGCGCGCATGGCGCTGCCGAAGTAGTGGCTGCGGTGCTGGTAGCGGCGCGGGGTGCTGCCGCCGTGGAGCTTGAGGTAGACCTCGTTCACGACCATGGTGGTGTGGAGATCGGGCGTCGGCGTGGTTCCGCGCAGCGCGTTGTGGGCGATGCCGCGGATCTCGGGGAGGCAGCGGCGGCAGAGTGCCTCGAGGGCGCCGGGCTCGTCGAGATGGGCGCGTTCGAGCAGGAGGGTGATGTCGCCGGGTTCGTCCATGCGCGAAGTATCGTCGGTCGAGGCTGGGTTTGCTCTACAATTGTCGGGCGGCGGTCGCCCGCGCCCGTTCCCCGAGGTTCGTCCTCTCGAGTGTGATCCGCATGCGGCGTTGGGAGAAGTTCCGGTCGAAATCTCCGAGAACCCGTTGCGCTGACCGGTCGGTCGTGCGCATGGCGGGGGCTGTGGACGAGCAACCGCGCCGAGCCGATCTCTCCGCCGACCCGCGTGATTCGCCGGGCGGTGATCCCGTGATGTCCGACGGTCGCGAGGTGGTGCGCGGTGGCGTGGTCGGCGCGCGGTCGCCCCAGGCCGAGATGGCGCTGCTGCGCGCGCTCTTCGACGAGTGCGTGGACGCGACCCCAGAGGCGCGCGACGAGCGGCTTGCGCGTGCGCGACGCGAGGGCGCGCCCGCGGCGCTGGTGGCGCAGGCCGAGCGGCTGCTCCGGATCGCCGCCGAGGAAGCGCGGCTCGAGCGCGTCGCCGCGCGGCGGCGGCGGTGGCGCGTGGCGGGCATGGGGCTGCTGGTGGCGACGGGTGTCGCGGCGGTCGCGGTGGCGGGGATGGTGCTCGTCGACAGGTTCGGCAGGGGCGGGTCCGCGCGCGGTGGGCTTGGAGAGTGGCGCCGCTACGAACTGCCGACGGCGGTCGAGAGCTCGCTGCCCGCGCCGTGGCTGGTCGCCGATGGCGGCAATGGGCACTGGTACCAGTTCATCGCGTTCGGCCCGATCGAGGAACACGAGCCCGAGGCGGTCGCGAAGCGCGCGCGGCGGCAGGGGGCGCGCGTCGCCCGCGCGGGGAGCCCGGCGGAGGTGCGCTTCCTGCTCGGGCTCGCCGGTCGGTCTGGTGAGGCGGACGACGTCGAGGCTGCCGCTGCGCTGGCGCGGCTCGAACTCGCGGGCTTCTTCCTCGAGTGGTCGGGCGATTGCGACCGCGACGGCCGGGTCGACTACGGCGAGATCCGCGCAGGCGACGAGCTCGACGCCAACGGCAACGGCGTGCCGGACCGGTGTGAGTGACGTGCGTCGCCGCGGGGGCAGGCGAGGAAGCAGTCCATGAGACCCGGAAGGGAGACCGGGAAGGGGGACCGGGAAAGCAGACCGGGAAAGAAACAGGCCCGCGGCGAACGCCGCGGGCCTGGGAATCACACGCTGTCCCGCAGACGGCACGGTCGCCGCCGCGCGGTCCCGTCACCAGTTCGTCATCGGAACCTCGTCGGCCGCGTCGAGGCGGTCGGCGAAGTCCTTGCGGTACTGGCCCTGCATCGCGAGCGCCATGTCGGTCTGGTCGAGCCAGCCGTCCATGTTGATGTCGGCCTCCTCGAGGTGGCCGAGGCCCGCGCGGCGGAGCTCCTTGATGCTGACGCGCGTGAGCGGCGCGTCGCCATCGAAGTTGCCGCCGCCACAGCTGTCGCCCGTCACCAGGAAGTTCAGCGAGATGAAGCTGAAGTCCGAGTTGTTGACGACCGCGTTGCGGTCGAAGTTGCTGCGGCTGGCCGGGGTCTTGCCGATGCCGCGATCCGAGACGAAGGCGCCGAAGTCGAGGATGTCGACCACGTTGTCGTCGTTCGAGTCGCCCGAGATGAGCTGGAACGAGCCCGAGGCGACGTACTTGGTGCCCGACACCGAGAGGGTCTGGGCGTCGGCCACGGTGTGGCCGGCGTCCTTCACCGTGATGCAGGTGTAGTCGCTGCGGACGGGGATCTGCGCGTCGATCACCGCACCGTTGTTGCCCGTGAAGGGCACGGTCGCGGTGACCACGTCACCCGAGCTCAGGCGGATGCGGACCACCTGGTTGAAGGTGATGCCCGGGTTGATGCCGCCGATGAGGTTCACATCGATCGTCGCGAGCTGGTAGTTCGCGACGGTGTAGGTGCGGGTCGCGGTGGCGACGTTGCCGCCCGCGTCGGTGGCGGTCCAGGTGACCGTCGAGGCACCGACCGGGAAGCGCGCCGGCCAGATCGAGCTGGTCGTCGCGTTCGGGAAGGTGACCGTGCGGACGACCGAGACGCTCGGGACGCAGTTGTTCGAGGCCGTCACCGTCGGCTCTGCGATCGCGGCGCCCGCGGTGGTGCCGGCATCGGCGGCCACGGTGGTGTCCGCGCCCGGCACACCCGCGAGCTGCAGGTTGTTGAGCGAGGTGACGTTCGAGAAGTTGGTCCCGGTGAAGGGGATCGCGAGAGCCGCGCTGGTGGAGGCGCGGTTCGTGAAGGTCGCATCGCTCGGAACCAGCCAGACCAGGTCGGTCGCGCCGCAGAACGGCACGAGCGCGCGGAAGGTCAGGCGGGCCGCGTTGCCGGCGGTGAAGCCGGTTCCGTCGCCGCCGGTGTCGACACCGGTGGCGAAGCTGACGGAGCCGATGCCCGGGTTGACGAAGATCGTCGTGGGCATGTCGGTGCCACCGATGCTGTCGGTGTCGCCGTCCTCGTTGGCGTCGGCGACGAACTCGATGCGGCTGGCGTCATAGCCGATGCGGGCCTGGACGCCGACGGCCGCGGTCGAGAGGCCGCTGATGTCGACCTCGACGGTGAACAGGTTGCCGGTCGCGACGGTCGCGTCCGCGCTGACCACCATGACGGCGGTCGAGAGGACGGCGGCCTGCTGCTCGGGCGACATGCCGGTCGAGTCGATCGTCACCTCGGCGGTCGTGGCGGTGTTGCCCATGATCGCCGCGATCTGCGCCGCGGTGAGGTCCGCGGTGATCGTGACGGTGCCGGTGATCTGGTCGACGGCGGCCGGCGCGTTGCCGAGCGCCGTGAGCTGCGAGGCGTCCATGCCGGTCGCGTCGACGGTCGCCTCGTTGGCGAGCGTCGAGTTGAGCAGGATGGCCATCTCGGTCGAGTTCTGGCCGTCGGTGAGCGAGAGGTTCACGATGTCGAACACCGCGGCCTGGTTGGCCGAGGAGCCCGCCGAGGCGACCGAGGTCGCGATCGTCGAGAGCTGCTCGTTGCTCATGCTGGTGGCGTCGATCGTGATCGAGGCCGGCGGGAGGAACGAGCTGCCGCCCGTGCCGAAGTCGACCTTGCTCAGGAGGTTCGCGATCTGCGTCGGGGTGAGGCCCGAGCCGATCGTGAAGGTGCCCGAGATGCCGCTGGCGGTGAACTTGGTGTAGTTGTTGGCGAGGGTCGCGAGCTTGCCGCCCGCGAGCGAGTCCATGCCGGTCGCGTTCGCGGTGGCGCTCGACGCATCCGACACGCCGAGCACGTTGCCGAGCTCGGTGACCGACTGCGCGTTGGTGACGAACAGGGCGAAGGCCGAGTCGACCTTGGCGATGTTCGCGCTCACGATCGTGATGGTGGACGCCCCGAGGCCGGTGCCGTCGACGCGCACATCGGCCGCCAGCGCGATCTTCCCGAACAGGTTCGTGAAGTTCGCGTCGGTCACGCCGCTGGTGAGGACGACGCTGCCGGTGATGCCGTTCGCGGCGAGCTTGGCGGAGGAGCCGCCGAGCGCGTTGAGCTTGGCCGCGACCATCGAGGTCGCGTCCGCGGTCGCCATGAGCTTGCCGGTCGAGGCCGAGGCCACCGACTTGCCCAGGAGCGCCGTGATCTCGACGTCGGACTGGCCGTTGTCGAGCGCGAGGTTGTAGGCCTCGTCGACGCGGTCACCCGCGAGGACGACCGTCGAGAGCTCGCCGTCGGTCATGCCCGACGCGTTGATCTCGACCGTGGCCGCCGCGAGGGCCGCCTTGCCGAGGAGCGCGCCGAGGTTCTCGTCGGCGATGGCCGAGGTGACGATCATCGTGCCCGTGATGCCGTCGGTCGCGACCTTGGTCGCCGCCGCCGCCACCGCGTTGAGCTGGTCGTCGCCCATGCCCGTCGCGACCACATAGACCGAGCCGTTGCCGGCGCCGGCCAGGATGGACGCGATCTGCGCCGCCGACTGCGCGCTCGTGAGGGTGAGGTCACCCGTCACGCCGCCGTTGAACGCCGCGTAGTTGTTGCCGACCGCGCTGAGCTGGTCGGCCGACATGCCGGTGGTGACCGCCGAGAAGGTGGCACCCGGCGCGCCGCGGGTCACGAAGCTGTTGAGCACCGCGTTCGCGGTCGCGCCGCTCGGGATGTTCGCCGCGGTCACGGTGAAGTTGCCCGAGAAGGTGATCGCCTTGGTGATCTCGGTGGTCAGCACCGTGGCGGCGCCGTCCTGGACGAAGATCACGTCACCGGCCGACGACGCCCCGATGGCGCGCTCGAAGGCGCCCGCGGCCGAGGCCGCCGAGACGTAGATCTTGCCGGCCGCGAAGCGGACGAGACCGAGGCCCGCGGCGTCGATGACGTCGCCGACCTGGTTCGAGATCGTGTAGTTGTCCGCCAGCACCGTGCGGTCAAGCAGCGAGCCCGTCGACGAGTAGAACGTCGCGCCGGTCGCGTTCGCGCCGCCCGAGTTCCACATGTTCAGGGTCTTGAGGCTGGTGTTGCCGACCGCGAACGCATCGGTGTCCGTCGACTCGAGGATCAGGTGGCCCCACGGAGCCACGCAGTTCTGCAGGCTGACGTCGCTCAGCGACACGCCGCTGGTCTCGTTGTAGAGCTGGAAGGTCAGCGCGCCCTTACCGACATGGCCCTGCACGGTCACGTTCGAGAGCGACACGGTGCCGAGCGCCGCCCGGCCCGAGGCGTTGGTGAACACGATGCCGTAGCTGTTCGAGTTGGCAGCGGTGCCGTTGCCCGAGGTCACGGTCACGTTCGACAGCGTCGCGTTGCCGCGGAAGCCGAAGAACGAGAGGTCGTGCTGGTTGGCCACGCCCGCGCGGCTGTTGTTGGTGAAGGTCGAGTTCGAGACCGTGAAGTTCGTGTTCACGACCGTCTGCGAGCCCGACGGGTTGGTGGTGATCGCCGACGAGGTCTGCTCGGTCATCGAGCAGCCGTCGATCGTCATGCCGTCCATCGAGGCGACCGCGGTCGCGACGCGCACGCCGAAGTTGTTGGCCTGGAAGGTCGAGTTCGCGACGGTGACGTTCGAGATGGTTCCGCTGCGGTAGTGGACGCCCTGGCCGTGGCCGGTGACGTGCACGCCGTCGACCTTGACGTACGACACCGGGGTGTCGCCGTAGACCGCGATGCCGTCCGACGCGCTCGCGGGAGCGGCGCCGAAGACGCGGACATCCTTGATCACGAGCTGGTTCGCGGCGTCGAGACCCGAGCCGGTCACGGTGATGACCGGGGTCGCGGTGGTCGACGAGCTCAGGATCGTGCCCGTCTCGCCGCTGCCGGCGCCGACGAGGGCGACGCGCTTGTCGAGCGTGACGTTCTCAGTGAACGAGCCCGCGTCGACGTTCACCGTCTCGCCCGCCGCGGCGACCGCGACGGCGCGGTTGACGCCGCCCGTGAGCGCCGCGCCGAACGCCGGCACGTAGAGGTTGGCGGTCTTCGAGATCACGAGGCCGTTCTTGGCGGCGTTCGTGATGCTCTGGACGCTGCGCACCGCGACCTCCATGTGGCCCGCGCGGTCCATCGCCGAGAAGGCGGTGCCGTTGAAGGTCGAGGCCGTGGCGTCGAGGCGGAAGCCCACCGGGACCGCCGTGAGGTTGAAGAGCGTGCCCGAGTTGGTGAAGGTGTTCGCGCCGAGGGTGTACGACGCGCTCACCGTCGCGGAGGTCTCGAAGCCCGCGATGCCCGAGTTGCCGAAGCTCATGACCGTCACGCCCGCGCCGTTGAAGGCGTTGCCGGCGACCGAGAGCATCGACATGTCGTCCTGGATGTTCATCGCGCTGCGGACCTGGTCGAACACGTTGTTCGACACGGTGACGGCCGAGGCGACGCCCTGCGTCCAGATGCCGCGGAACCACGACCGGTTGCCGAACACGCCGGTCGCGGCGCCGGTGAAGTGGTTGCCCGCGATGGTGACCGAGCTGCCCGTCGTCTGGTCGACGTGGATGGCGCGCGGATCCGAGCTGCGCTGGACGCTGCCCGCCGGGCCGTCGAAGCCCGAGTCACGGAAGAACACGTTGTTCTCGACGCTCGCGGTCGCCGAGGAGGCGATGCGGACGGCGATGCGGACCTCGGCCACGGTCGGCACGATGTTGTCCTGGATCTTGAAGCCCTTGAGCGAGCCCGCGCTCACCAGGACGTGCTGACCCGACGCGACCGAGGCCGCGGTGTAGTCGAGCACGGCCTCGGCGCCGCGCGTGCCGGTGCCGGCGACGCCGGCATTCGGACCCTGGACGGTGATCGCCTTGGTGATGTTGAACTGCTCGGTGTAGGTGCCGGCGGCGACGTTCACCACGTCACCAGCGACCGCGAAGTCCATCGCGGCGGCGATCGTGGTGAAGTAGCCCTCGATCGAGGCGCCGCGGGTGACCTTCATCGGCGGGTAGACCACCGCGCCCGAGGCCGCCGCGTTGCCCGCGACCGCCGAGAGCTGGGTGGCGTTCATGCCGAGGACGTCGACCGAGACGGTCGAGCCGCCGACGAAGCGCGCGGTGATCGCGTCGAGCTGCGCCGCGGTGGCGAAGGTCGCGCTGTTGATCGCGAGCACGCCGTAGAGCTTCTCACCCGAGGTGAGCAGCGGCAGCGCGGCGTTCAGCGTCGTGTACTCGCTTCCGCCCACGCCCACGAGCGCCACGGTCGCATCCGAGAAGGCCAGCTTCTCGACGCCCGACACTGCATCCGCGCCGTCGGCGACCGTCGTCACCGTCACCGGGCTCGACAGACCGCTGATCGCGCCCGTCGAGGCACCCGCGTACTGCGCCGTGTCCGTGCCGGCTCCGCCGGTGAGGCTGTCGCTGCCCGCGCCGCCCTCGAGGATGTCGGCGCCGTCGCCACCCGAGAGGGTGTCGATGCCGT
>JBMOGJ010000030.1:0-30472 GCA_049318425.1 Phycisphaerales bacterium
TCGACGGCGGAGAAGTCCATGAACACGCAGCTCACCGCCTGCTCCATGTAGATCTGCCGCATGCCGAAGGTCTGCGTGGCGATGTCGAGGCCGCCCGCGGTGACGACGCCGACGATCTCGAAGTCGGCCTCGTTGGCGCCCGAGCCGAGGCGCACGCGCGAGCCGACGCCGAGGCCGCGCGCGACGAGGAACTCCGGCGCGACCAGGATCGCGTCGCCGCGCTCGAGGCGGGGGATCGCCTCCTCCGGCGTGCCCTGCAGCCAGTCGAGCCGGTTCATCTCGAGGAACGGCCGCGGCTCGAATCCGACGCAGACCACGTTCGACGGGCCCATGCCCTCGACGCCGAACACCTGCTCCTTCCCCGGCTCGGTGCCGGCGAGGCGGAGCGGCAGGTAGCCGACGGGCAGCGCGTCGGCGACGCCCGGCAGCGCCTTGATGCGCGCCTGCTCGTCCTTCGAGAGTCCCGAGGTGCAGAACACGAATCCGTCGGCGAAGCGCACGCGCTCGCGGAGGTCGCGGATGATGGCGTCGCCGTTCGAGCGCGTGCTGACGAGGATCGACACCGCGACCATGAGCGCGCCCGCGGTGAAGCCGAGCCGCCACGGCATCCGGCGCACGCTGCCGGTGAGCAGCCCGCGCGGCAGCGCGAGCGCGCGCTCGATGGCCGGCCCGGCGAGGCGGGCGACCGCGAGCGTGATCGGCACCGACAGCAGGAACCACGCGATGTGCAGCAGGGGGAGTCCGCCGAACACGTAGATCCAGAAGCGGGCGTCGCGCGACGCGGGAAGGAGTCCGAGCGCCCATCCGCCGATGCAGGCGAGCGCGGCGAGCGACGCGTACAGCACGGCGCGGCTGCGCGGGGCGCGCGAGCGGATCGCGAGCGCCTCGAGCGGCGAGATGCGCGCGGCGCGCAGCGCGGGGAAGAGCCCGCCGAACACGCCGCTCAGCGTCGCGCCGGTCACCGCGAGCAGGGCGCCGCGGCCGTCGAAGGCGACGCCCGACTCGACGATGTCGCGGTAGTACCACGCGAGGATCGAGACCAGCGCGAGGCCGACGGGCACGCCGATCGCGCCGCCGACGAGGCCGATCGCGGAGCCGGACAGGAGCTGCGCGCCGAAGAGCTGCGCGCGCGTCGCGCCGATCGCGCGGGCGATGCCCATCTCGCGGAGCTCCTCGAGCACGGCGGTCGTCATGCCGGTGGCCACGATCGCGGCGCAGGAGAGGAACGCGATCATCGTGGCGATCACGGTCGAGAGCTCGCTGGCGGCGACCTGCTTGTCGAGGCCGGTGCGCACGCGCTCGGCGGGTTCGCACAGCATCGGGTCCTTCACGCGCGTGGCATTCGCGGTGCACCATTGCTCGGTGTCGACGCCGTCGGCAAGTGCGATCGAGATGCCCGTCAGCTGCCCGCCGCGCTTGGTCGCCTCGCCGAGCGTGGCGAGGTCGATCTCGATGAGCGGCCGCTGCAGCGCGCCGAGCGCGGGCCGCTTGTAGACGCCGGCGACCACGACCTCGAGCGGCTTGCCGAAACGCACGATGCGCAGCGTGTCGCCGGGCTTCGCGGCGAGGGCCGTCGCCGTCTTCGGATCGAGCACGACCTCGCCCGCGCGCTCGATGCGGCGGCCCGCCTCGATCTCGACCTCGCGGAAGAACGCGTCCTCGGCCGGGTCGACGCCGCGGCACTGGACCGTGGCCTTCCGCGGCTTGCCCGCATCGTCGACGGCGCCTTCGTGCGAGAGCGTGATCGACGCGCTCAGCCTGCCCGCCGCGCGCCCCACGCCCGGCCACGCGCGGATCTCGTCGAGCAGCGCGGCGTCGAACGGCTGCGCGTAGCGGTGGACCACCCGCGCGTCGGTCGCGCCCATGGCGCGCGACACCGCCGCGTCGAGGCTCGCCTGCGCGGTGCGCATGCCGCTGGTCACGGCCACGACGAGACTCGCCGCGAGCGCGACCGCCGCGATGAGCAGCGCGGTCCTACCGCGTCGGCCGAGCAAGCTCCTGCGCGCGAAGGGCCAGAGAGCCCGCATCGAGTGTCCCCTGTTCAGGAGTGGTGGTGTCGAAGGCTCCCGCGACCGCGCCGTCCCGGAGGACGATCACGCGGCGGCAGTGCGCCGCGGCGGCGGGTTCGTGGGTGACCATCAGGAGCAGCGTGTTGTGGTCGCGCGCGATGCCCGAGAGCAGCGCGAAGAGGCGGGCGGCGGCGGCGCTGTCGAGGTTGCCGGTCGGCTCGTCGGCGAGGATCACGGGCGGCGCGAAGAAGAGCGCCCGCGCGATCGCCACGCGCTGCTGCTCGCCGCCCGAGAGGGCGTCGGGGCGGTGGTCGGCGCGCGCGCCCACGCCGAGCTCCTCGAGCAGCTCCCGCGCGCGCGACTCGCTGGCCGCGCGCGGCATGCCGTCGAGAAGGGCGGGGAGCATGACGTTGTCGAGCGCCGACATCGAGGGAAGCAGGTTGAAGTGCTGGAACACGATGCCGATCTGCCGCCGGCGGTAGCGGGTGAGCTCGGCCTCGCTCATCCGGTCGACGCGCGCGCCCGCGACCGTGACTTCGCCCGCGCTGGGGCGGTCGAGCCCCGCGATCAGGTGCATGAGCGTGCTCTTGCCGCTGCCGGACGAGCCCATGATCGCGTAGAAGCCCGCGCCCGCGATCTCGAGGTCCACGCCACGAAGCGCCTCGACGCTGCGCGCGCCGAGGTCGTACCGCTTGGTGACACCGCGACAGAGAATGGTCGGCGGCGCGGACTGCATGCCGCGCTCAGTGACCGTGCTTCTTGTCGTACGCAGCGCCGTCGGGCAGCGCCATGATCGCCGACGCGTCGGCGACCTCGAGCTTGACGAGCCAGCCCTGGCCGTAGGGGTCGCTGTTCACGAGCGACGGATCCTTGGCCACGGCGCCGTTGACCTCGATGATCTTGCCGGCGGCGGCCGCGTAGATCTCGCTGGTGGTCTTGACGCTCTCGACCTCGCCGACCGAGCCTCCGGCCGAGACGCTGGTGCCGGCGGGCTTCATCTCGACGTAGGTGATGTCGGTGAGCTCGTCGGCGGCGTGCTGCGTGATGCCCATCGTGACGGTCGTGCCGTTCACTCGGAACCACTCGTGCGTATCGGAAACGCGGCAATCGGCGGGGGTGGACATGCGTGCTCCAGTTGGGGGACCCGTCCCGGGGACGGGGGGCGCGGATGGTAGCGCGATCCGCGGACGGCGCGGTCTCCGCCGCGGGGTTCCGCGCGGGAAGTGGATCGGCGCGCCCGTGGTAGACTCCGACCCACGCAGGGCGAGGCCCTGCGGTGCCCAGGCAGGGCGTTGCCCTGCGGTTCCCCGAGTCCCGGTCGCCTCTCCGTGCAACCCGACATCCTCCTCACCCTCTCCGCGGGCTCCGTGCGCCCGCTTCTCGAAGCGAAGGATCCGCGCTGCGCGACCATCTTCGCGGTCCCGCAGTTCGTGGCGACCGACCTCGAGCTGCGCGGCCTCAACCTGCCGGCCGACATGCTGAAGGGCTTCGGCCTGAACGACATCGAGAAGCTCCGCGACGAGGCCGACCGCGCCCACTGCCCGGTCCTGCTGCTGTCGGAGGAGAACCCGATCGACTTCGCCAACCGCACCGGTCCCGCGTGGGCCGCGTCGCTCGAGCGGCTCCGTCGCCTCGGGACCGCGGCCAGCCGGCTCGGCTGCCCGTCGATCGCGGTGCGGGTGCAGGCGCCCGACAGCGACGAGGCCTTCGAGGCGACCGCCGTCGGCGTCAAGCTCGCGCTCAAGGAGCTCGACAAGTTCGAGCTCAACCTGCTGCTGGCTCCGAACGAGGGCCTCACCTTCGATCCGGGCCGGCTCACCGACCTCATCAAGAAGATCGGCGGCTTCCGCATCGGCAGCTACCCGAGCTTCGCGCATGCGCACGAGTCGGGCGACCTCGAGAAGACGCTCCGCAAGCTCGCGCCCTACGCCCCGGCCATCGCGGCCAGCGTGCGCGGCTTCGACAAGGACGGCAAGCACGAGGGCTACAGCCTCGAGCTGTGCATCGAGAGCATCCGAAGCGTCGGCTACGGCAACACGCTCGCGCTCGACTTCGTCGGCCGCGACGACGACCGCAAGAAGAAGGGCGCGCGCAAGGCGGCTCCGGTCGACATCGTCGCCGAGCTCGACGCGGCGCGCCGTCAGCTGACCGAGCTGACCGCGGAGCCCGAGCTGCCCGAGGGCTTCGAGGACGACGAGGAGTGACGCGCGGGGTGCGCGATGGGGGAGTGATGTCCGCAACAGGTTTCGCGCAGGTGCTGACCGTGGCCGCCACATCGACCTTCATCGTCACCATCGATGGACCCGCCGGGACGGGCAAGTCGACGGTCGCGCACCGGCTCGCGAAGCGCCTGGGGCTCGAGTTCCTCGACACCGGCGCGATGTACCGCGCCGCGGCGCTCGCCGCGCTGCAGCGGGGGATCGATCCCTCCGACGGCCCGCGCGTGGCCGAGCTCGTGCGCGGCATGGAGCTGCACTTCGACTGGTCGTGCGATCCGCCGGAGCTCTACGCCGACGGCGTGGCCGTGGGCGACCGCATCCGCACGCCCGAGGTCACGCGCGCGGTCACTCCGGTGGCGTCGAATTCGCTGGTGCGCGCCGCCATGGTGCACGCGCAGCGCGCGATCGCGCATCGGCACCGCCGCCTGGTGACCGAGGGGCGCGACCAGGGCTCGGTGGTGTTTCCCGACGCCGACGTGCGCATCTACCTCGACGCGCGGCCCGAGGTGCGCGCGCGACGGCGCGTCGACCAGCTGCGGACCAAGGGCATCGAGACGACCGAGGCCGAGGTGCTCGCGCAGATCCTCGAGCGCGACCGCATGGACGAGTCGCGCAAGGACGGTCCGCTCGTCCGCCCCGCGGGCGCCGACATCGTCGACACGAGCTTCATCGACATCGACGACGTGATCGACCGTCTCGAGGCGGTGGTGCGCGAGCGCGCCGGCGCGCGGCTCGATGGGCGCGGTCCGGATCCGAGCCGGGCGGCGGGCTCCACCGGGGCGCAGCCGTGAACGCGCTGCCCAACCCGCTCGACTTCCGCCGCCGCGTGCCGGGCCGCGGCGCCGTCCGCGCGATCTGGTGGGACTTCTGCGCCTTCCTCTGCTGGTCGTGGCTCAAGCTCAGCTTCCGGCTGCGGCGCATCCACCGCGAGCGCGTGCCGCGCACGGGGCCGATCCTGGTCATCTCCAACCACCAGTCGTTCCTCGATCCGATGGTGAACGGCGTGACCGTGTGGGACCGCCAGTTCACGGCGCTCGCGCGCGACTCGCTCTTCGTCGGGCCGTTCGGCTGGATCCTGCGCTCGGTGGCCGCGCGACCGATCAAGCGCGAGGGCGGCGACCTCGAGGCGATGAAGGCCGCGCTCGCAGAGCTCGAGGCGGGCCGCGTGGTGATCATCTACCCCGAGGGCACGCGATCGCCTGACGGCTCGCTCCAGGAGTTCAAGCGCGGCGTGCTGCTGCTGGTGAAGCGCGCGAAGCCGACGATCCTGCCGATGGGCGTCGAGGGCACCTTCGACGCGTGGCCCCGCGGGCGGAAGCTCCCGCGCGGCCGCGGCAAGGTCGTGTGCGTGTGCGGACACCCGATCTCGGGCGAGGAGATCGCGAAGCTCGACGGCGAGCAGGCCCTCGCGGCGCTGCACGCGGCCGTCGCCAAGGCGCACGAGGAAGCCCGCGCCTACCGCGCCCAGTGGGTCGGCGGCACGCTGGGAGCCGCGCGTTGATCCCCGCGCCGCGCATCCCGGTGCGCGCGGCGGCGGAGGAGGTGGCGCGCAGGCTCGCCGACGCGGGCCACGCCGCGTTCTTCGCCGGCGGTTGCGTGCGCGACCAGCTGCTCGGCAGCGAACCCGAGGACTACGACATCGCGACCGATGCGCGGCCCGAGCAGATCCAGGCGGTCTTCCCCAAGGCGCGCGGCGTGGGCGAGGCGTTCGGCGTGATGCTGGTGCGCGCGGGCGGGCACACCTTCGAGGTCGCCACCTTCCGCAAGGACGGTCCGTACCACGACGGCCGGCGCCCGGCGTCGGTGACCTTCTCGGATGCGTTTGCCGACGCGAACCGCCGCGACTTCACGGTGAACGGGCTGTTCCAGGATCCGAGGACGGGCGAGATCGTCGACCACGTGAACGGGCGGCCGGACATCGCGGCGCGGTGCATCCGCGCGATCCGCGATCCGCACGAACGCATCGCCGAGGACCGCCTCCGCATGCTGCGGGCGGTGCGCTTCGCGGCGCGGCTCGGCTTCACGATCGATCCGGCGACGAGCGCGGCGGTGCGTGCCCACGCGGGCGAGCTGCGATCTGTGAGCCCCGAGCGCGTGGGCGACGAGGTGCGCAAGATGCTCGCCCACCCGGCGCGCGCGCGGGCGGCGCGGCTCGTCGAGTCGCATGAGCTCGATGGCGCCATCTTCGGCGACGTCGTCGGTGCGGACGCCGCCGGCAGACTCGACCACCAGGGCGCCGAAGGCGACTGCCCGCGCCTCGCGACCCTCGCCGCGGCCGCGCCGTGGACCACCGCACTCGCCGCGTGGCTGCTCGACCGGCTGGCGCGGGGGGGTGGCGACCTTCCCGCGCGCACCCCGCCTCGCCCCGATGCGGCGGAGGTCTCCCGGCGCGTCGCCGCGCTGCGCGCCCGCCTGGTGCTCTCGAACCACGAGACCGATGCCCTCCATGCCCTCCTCGCCGCCCGCGAGGCGATGCTGGGGGACTTCGCCTCGCTGCCGCTCGCCCGGCGCATGCGCTGGATGGCGGCGCCCGGGTTCGACGCCGCCCTCGACATCCTCCGTGCCGAGGACCCCGACCGTGCCGCCGCGCTGCGGTCGGAGGCCGACCGGGAACTGCCCGCGCGCCGGCTGCCCGAGCCGCTGGTCGACGGCAACACGCTCGTCTCTGAAGGTCTGCGCCCGGGGCCCGAGTTCAAGGTCCTCCTGGACCTGGCGATGGACGCGCAGCTCGAGGGCCGGGTCGCCTCGCGCGCCGAGGCCCTCGACTTGGTCCACCGATCGCGGACCGGCGGGAACCACCGCCCGTAACTTGCGAATTCTGCCGGGCGGTCTCCGCAACCCGTGCGTTTGCTGCCGTAATATGCGATTCTGCCGTCCGCTGTCCGCGCAGCGCGGTCCGTCAGTGCCGGCCCAGTCGGGCCGTTCGATGCCGGGCCGCTCCATCAGGGAATCCCCCATGCTCATTGCCAAGCTCGTCGCCGCCGCCGCCTCCGCCTCGATCATCGCGACCCTCGCGGTCGCCGTCCCGGCTCCCGCGCCCGTCCCCGCCAGCGACAAGGCGCTGCCGGAGGGCCTGGCGAACCCCAAGGTCTACGTCTTCCCGATGATCGGCCAGATGGGCACCGACATCTCCGAGCCGATCTTCAAGAAGCTCATCGAGGATGTGAAGCGGCAGAAGCCCGACATCCTGGTGATCAAGCTCAAGAGCGCCGACGTCGACCGGATCAACCACCTCCGCAACGACGATCCGAGCGAGTTCGGCCTGGTGAACCTCATCACCACCTACCGCGACATGATGAAGTCGGTCCACGACGAGCTGTCGGACATCCCGCAGGTCATGTGGGTCGAGGACTCGGTCGGCGTGTCCGGCCTGGTCGCGCTCGCGTGGGACCGCATGTACATGTTCAGCGACGCCCGTCTCGGCGGCCTCTACCAGTTCAAGAACATGGTCGAGTCGCAGTGGCAGGACGCCGATGTGCGCTCGAAGATGGTCGCCGCCTGGACCGGCATCATGAAGGGCCTCGTGCAGCTCGGGAACAACCCCGACGTGCTCGCCGACGCGATGATCTTCGAGGACCGCACGCTCTCGGTGAACTTCGAGGGCCGCGGCGCCAAGTGGCTCGGCGACACCACCGGCGCGTGGGTGGTCGACAGCAGCACCGACAACCCGGTCAGCTTCGCCGCGCCGCTCGCGGAGGACATCCTGCTCTCCGACGGCACCGCCGACAATCTCGACGACCTCATGTTCCTCCTCGGCTACCGCGAGTTCACCGCCATCGACAGCGGCGAGAAGCTCGCCAAGCAGTTCACCGACGACTGGCGCAAGGCCATGAAGAACTGCTTCGAGTGGCTCGAGGAGGCCGGTGGCACCGAGGACTCGGTCGCCGGGCTCGGCAAGCGCAAGTCGCTCTACGAGAAGGTCGTGGCGGCGCTCAAGGCCTATCCGTTCATCGAGAGCCGCCGCGAGATGGCCCAGCAGGGCGTGAGCCGCGAGGCCATCGAGGGCGCGATCGACGACATCAAGAAGGAGATCCAGCGTCTGCGCGAGGCCGAGAAGGAAGGCCGCAACGGCGGTGGTGGCGGCGGCGGCGGTGGCCGCGGTCTCGGTGGCGGCGGCATGCGCGGTCGCCCGGGTGGCTGATCGTCGTCCGTCCCGCGCGTCGTTCCCTCGTCAGCGTTCAGGTTCTGGAATCCCCCGCGGCGGTCGGCGTCGATCGCAACCATCCCCGGCCGCGCGTGTCAGGAACATTCACTGGAGTAGCACATGACCCGTCTCGTGAACCGCTCGTTCGCCCGCAAGATCGCCGTCCTCGGACTCGGTGCCGCCGCGGCGCTGTCGTCGGTCTCGCTCGCCCCTGCTGCAGGTGTGCTGGCCGCCGATGTGAAGCTCGCCTCGGGCAGCACCTGGAAGGGCGATGTCGGCGCCAAGGTGCGCGTGGTCTACAAGGACCTCGCCTCGGGCAAGGACGCGACGGTCGAGGGTGAGGTCGTCAAGATCGACCCGAAGTCGAAGACCGTGCGCGTGAAGGTCAGCGAGGGCGGCAAGACCGTCGAGAAGACCATCTTCTGGTCGGACGTGCGGACGATGGAGACCATCTCCGGCGGCTCCTCGGCCACCGCGCCCGCGAACGCCCCGAAGGCGGCCGCCGGTGGATCGAAGGACGGCACCGCGCCCGCGGCCAAGGCCGGCGACAAGACCGTCGTCTTCATCATGCCGTGGGAGGGCACCGTCGGCATCGGCGCGCGCCACGACGAGATCGAGCGCATCGGCAAGGAGGCCGACAAGATCGGTCCCGGCCAGATCATCGTGCTCGAGGTCATCAGCCCCGGCGGCCTCGTGATCGAGGGTGACAAGATCGACGCGACCCTGATGGACCTCAAGAAGCGCCACCGCGTGATCGCGTGGATCAAGGAGGCCATCTCGGCCGCCGCGTTCACCAGCCTGCACTGCGAGGAGATCTACTTCCAGCGCGTCGGCACGCTCGGCGCGATCACCATGTTCGCGGGCACCAAGTCCATCGAGGGCTCGGAGCTCGACGCGTGGGTGAAGAAGGTCGGCGACGTCACCCAGGAGGCCGGCCGCAGCCGCTGGATCGGCGAGGCGATGGTCACCAACGCGCCGCTCCTCTCCTACGACAAGGACGAGAACGGCAACGTCAAGTGGTACAACACGCTCGAGGGCAAGTACAAGCTCTCCGACGAGATCCAGAACCTCACGCTGAACGCCGACACCGCGCTGGACTGCAAGTTCTCCGACGGCACGGCCGACACGCCCGAGGAGCTGATCGCGCTCCTCCACCTCGACAAGGACAAGGTCGAGATCTCGAAGATCGGCTACAAGATCCACGAGGACTGGCAGAAGAACCTCAAGACCTGCCTCGAGGAGAAGACGAAGACCATCCGCGACCTCAACAACCCGGCCGGTGCCGACGAGGCCGCGATGATCGGCAACCGCATCAAGGCGATCAAGAAGCTCATCGCCTGGTGGGACAAGTGCAGCCCGTGCCTCCAGTATGAGAATCCCCCGGTTCCGCCCAAGGAGGAGCTGGAGAAGATCATCAAGGACCTGCAGAAGCAGCTCGGCGACATGAAGAAGCAGGGCCGCGGCTGATCGCCCGGGCCTCTCCGCCATCCGACCGACCAACCGAATCACGACGCGCCGCGCGGCATCCTCCCGGAGCCGCGCGGCGCGCGTTTTGGGGTGGGACGGCGCTTGCGCGCCGCGCGCATTTCGCGTGGGATGCGTGCATGAGCGACGAGTCCCCGACGGTTCCTCCCATCAGCCAGCCCGATCCCTTCGCCGCGTATCCCGACGAGGGCGGCCGGCGCCGCAGCAACTGGCCGCTGATCTTCGGCGCCATCTCGCTCGTGATCGGCGTGTTCGGCCTGTGCATGCAGTCGCTCATGCTGTTCAGCGTGTTCTTCAACTCGGTGATGATGGGCGCGATGGGCATGGAGACCACGCCTCCGCCCGAGGTCATCAAGTGGGCGGCCGGCGTGCAGTCGATCATCATGCTGCCGCTCGGCATCGTGCTGATCGCGGGCTCGGCGATGCTGATGCTGCGGAAGCCGCTCGGCGCGAAGCTGGTTCGCATCTGGGCGGTCGGTCGGCTCGCGATGGTCGTGATCGGCCTCGTGGTCGGCATCGCGATCATGCGGCCGCAGGCGCAGTGGAGCGTGACCCTCACCGCGGAGATGCGCGACGAGTTCCGCAAGAAGGGCATGAAGGAGGAGCAGCTCCCGCCGCTGCTCGACGAGGAGAAGGCGATGAGCGACGGCATCCGCAACGTGGCGATCTTCAGCATCGCGTTCGCGATCTGGCCGTTCGCGATGGCGTGGGTGCTCAGCCGTCCGAACAGCAAGGCCGACATCGAGTCGTGGCGGCTTCCGCAGGCGTGACCGCGCGGACGGCGCGGGCGGCGCGCGGCGTCAGCCGACCTCGCGGCGCTGGAACAGCGCGGTCGCGAGCGCCAGCAGGCCGGTCACCACCGCCAGCGCGTAGGGCACCGCGAACGCGATGTACTCGCCGGGGATCGCCTTCTTCTGCGTGAGCGCGTCGGAGAGCCAGAAGACCTGGAAGTTGGGCAGCGCGGCGCGGCAGCCCTCGAGCAGCAGGCGGCGGATGCCACCCGCATCGGTCGCGCCCGACGCGGCGTCGACCAGCGCGCGGCCGATCATCCAGTCGGAGAGCAGGCCGAGCACGAACACGCCGATGACGACCACGAGCGTGAGCACCTGCCCGAGACGCGTGCTGGCCGCGATCGCGACCGCGTTGAGCACCATCGTGGCGAGCGCCATCAGGAGGAGCGCCTTCCAGATCTCGGGCTCGAACTGGCGCGAGAGCTCGACGCTGTTCCACTCCGCGTCGAAGAAGAGCGAGAGCAGGTAGGCCAGGCCCAGCATGGGGATCGCGAGCGCGACCGTCCACGAGGCGAAGCTGCGGCCGTAGAAGAAGTTCATCCACGCGCCCGCGCCGAGCGCGCCGGCGAGCGCGGTCGAGCCCAGGATGATGACCGGCATGTGCAGCGGGTCGCGCGCGGTCTGCAGCGTCCCGTGCACCTCGACCAGCATGAACACGAGCGACAGGTAGGCGAACGCGAGCAGCATCGCGCCCGAGACGCCGACGAACTTGCCGACCACGAAGATCGGGCGGGGCACCGGCTTCGACACCACCGTGAGCACGGTGCGGTTGTCGATCTCGCGGGTGATCACGTTGGTGGCGATGAACGACGCGAGCACGGCGGTCGCGAGGAAGACCGTCGACAGGCCGATGTCCACGAACATGCGCTGGTCGTCCTGCATGGTCCAGGCGCTGAACGGGTTGCTCATGACCACCAGGATGGTCGCGGCCGCGCACACGACGAGCACGATCGGCTGGCGGATCGACTCGAGGAGGGTGTTGCGGGCGATCGCGAGGAGTTGCTCGAGGATCGACATGGCGAAGGGCTCGCGGCGGGGGGGGTGCAGGCGCGGAAAGCGCCTCGGGGCGTCGAACCCCTGCACGATCGGACGGCGTACCTTACAGTACCTCCCCACCCATCGGGCGACCGAGCGGTGGGTCATTTCTCCCGTCCCGTCCGCAGGTCGAGGCGCTCGCCGCCGAGCCCGTTCGGGAAGACAGCTCAGTTCCGACCCCAAGCCACCGATGCGTATCGATCACCATGCCTATCAGCGGGCCACGGGCGTTGCCGCCGCCGGTCTGTTTGCCCAGCTCGCGATCGCGTTGCTCCTGTTGGTCTTCGGCAAGTCCACCGACGACACGACGGCCATCGTCGCGTCCATCTGGGCGTTCACCGGGCTGGTGGTGTGGCTCGGTCTGATCCTGCTCTTCCACCAGCAGCGGCTGGAGCGTCTCGAGAGCCTCGAGATGGACGCCGGAGCGCGCCTCGACGATGGCGGCCGGCTCTTCACCGCCGACGAGGCGCGGGTGGCGCGCAAGCGCCTCGGCCTCATGCACGCGGCGCTCATGCCGGCCCTGAGCGTGCTCTATGCGCTGCTCCTGGTGGGCTTTGCCGCCGGCATCAACTGGTGGATGGGCAAGGAGGGCGATCCCAACGCCGACTACGGCAACTTCACGACCTCGAGCGCCCTCGGCTGGCAGCTCGCGGTCGCGTTCGGCGCCTCGCTGCTGTCGTTCATCTTCTCGCGGTTCCTCGCGGGCATGGCGGTGCAGAAGGCGTGGGGCAACCTGCGCGGCGGCGCCGGCGTCATGGTCGGCAACGCGCTGGTGACGCTCGCGCTCGGCGTGGGCAGCGTGTTCGAGATCCTGCGCGACGAGTCGGCGGGGCAGGACGCGTTCAGCCAGGGGCTCATGAAGGGCATCGTCTGGGGCGTGGCGGCCTTCATGGTCGTCGTCGCCGCGGAGACGCTGCTGAACTTCGTCCTCAACCTGTACCGGCCGCGCCGCGCGGGCGAGACGCCGCGTCCGGCCTTCGACTCGCGCATCCTGAGCCTGTTCGCGGCGCCCGACTCGATCGTGCGCTCGATCAACGAGGCTGTGAACTACCAGTTCGGCTTCGACATCACGAGCTCGTGGGGCTACCAGCTGCTGCTGCGGAACTTCGTCCGCCTGCTCGCGATCGGCGTGGTGGTGGTGGTGGGCCTGACGGCGCTCGTCATCGTCGAGCCGCAGGAGCAGGGCATGCGCCTGCGCTTCGGCGCGCCGGTCGGCGAGGTCTACCAGGGCGCGCCGATGCTGAAGCTGCCGTGGCCGATCGACACCGCGATCGTCGAGGATGTGAACCGCGTGCGCGAGCTCCCGCTCGGCGTCATCAAGGACACCCGCGCGCTCGGCGTGATCGTCTGGGGCGAGGATGTGCCCGAGGTCGACCTGAACGTGAACCTCTTCCTCGTCGGGGCCGGCGCGCGCAGCGCGTCGCTCACGGGGCAGGGTGACGGCGCGGGCACGGCGGGGGCGCAGGCGACCGACCAGTTCGCGGTGGTCGAGGCCGACATCGTGCTCCAGTACCGCGTGCGCAACCAGGCGCTCGACCGCTACCTCGCCTTCACGAACGACGTGCGCAGCCGCCGCAGCCAGCTCGGCATGCGCGAGCGCGCGCTCAAGGCGATCGCGCTGCGCGAGGTCACGCGCGAGCTGAGCCGGCGCTCGCTCGACGAGGTGCTCTCGCCGCCGGTCGACAAGCCGCTCGTCGATGTGCTCGCCCAGGCGATCCAGGGCGCGTACGACGCGGCGGACTGCGGCGTCGAGGTCGTCGGCGTGAGCATCCCGCGCCTGCGTCCGCCGGGCAAGGAAGGCGGCAAGTTCGAGGAGCTGTCGATCGCGCGCCAGAACGGCCGCCGCGAGCTCGAGGACGCGCAGAGCACCATCTCGACCAACATGAGCCTGATCGTGGGCGACGTCGCCCGCGCCGACGAGGTCTTCAAGGGCATCGGCGAGCTCACCCGCCTCGAGCAGGCCGCGAAGACCGATCCCGCCGCGCGCGCCGCCGCCGATGCGCTGCGCGCCCGCCTCGAGCAGCTCGTGCTCGATTCGCGCGCGCAGGCCGCGAGCGTGATCTCGAGCGCGCGCGCCATGCGCTGGAACGCGCTGATGGACGCGCAGTCGATCGCGCAGGACGTGCTCGGCCAGGCGCCCGCGTGGCAGGTCGACCCCGAGCTCTACCGCACCCGCCGCACGATGGAGGCGCTGGGCGAGGCGCTCGCCGGCGTGCGCGTGAAGTACGTGCTGCTGCCCGATGCGCAGAGCGTGCGCCTCGACATCGAGATGCAGGAGCCGACCACCGGCCTCAACCTCGCCGACTACCTCGAGAAGAAGGATGGCGGCGGCGGCGGTTGACGCGATCCCGCCGGAGCCCCGCGCCGACGCGCGCGCCCCGGTGCCGATCACGACGAGCACGACCGCCACGACCACACCCGCCCGACGCCAGACGCCAGAACGACCGACGACCGAACGCGCCAGCCTGACGGAAGACCGACATGAACAAGCGATCATCTGCCATTGCCATCGGACTCGCCATCGTCGCGGTGCTCGTGCTCTACAGCACGACCTACACCGTGAACTTCCACGAGATCGCGATCCACACCCGCTTCGGCAAGCCCGCCGGCGTGGAGCGCGAGGCAGGACTCCACCTCAAGCTGCCGTTCTTCGTCGACTCGGTCACCAAGATCGACCGGCGCAAGCAGTTCGTCGAGAGCCCGCTCGTGCAGACCTCGACGCGCGACGGCCTGCAGGTGATGGTGCAGGCCTACCTCTTCTGGCAGGTCAAGGACACCGATGAGGACGCGCAGGCGTTCTTCCAGAGCTACGGCGGCTCGCTCGACGACGCCACCAAGAACCTCGAGCAGACGCTGTCGGGTGCGGTCAAGGCGGTCGCCGGCTTCACCTTCGACGAACTCGTCGGTCCCAACGCGAAGCTCGCCGAGGCGGAGAAGGCGATCCTCGCCGGCCTCGCGCCCGCGACCAAGGTCGGCGTGGAGCCGATCTCGGTCGGCCTGTCGCAGGTCGTGCTGCCGCAGAAGACCACGGTGAGCGTGCTCTCGCGCATGAGCGAGGTGCAGAACACGCTCGCGAAGCTCGAGTCGGCGAAGGCCAACTCGCAGGCCGAGGCGCTCAAGAGCCAGGCGTCGAGCCAGGCCGACACGATCCGCGCCTTCGCCACCCAGTGGGCCTCGCGCATCGAGAACAAGGGCAACGCCGAGGCGACCGTCTACTACGAGCGCATGAAGGAGCACGCCGAGCTCGCGACCTTCCTCGCCTGGATCGACGCGATGAAGGCGGGCCTCCGCGGCTCGACCACCTACGTGGGCGACACCAGCCAGGCGCCGTTCCACCTCTTCGACCTGTCGACGAGGCCGGATCGGAATGGGATTCCCCAGCCGAAGGGCGTGGAAGGAACGTCGAAGGGCGTGGAAGGAACGCCGAAGGGCGTGGAAGGAACGCCCAAGCGCACCACCACCTCGGCGGCCTCCGCGCAGGGAGCCCGCGAATGAGCGACGCGGGCAACAACGGCTCCGGCGGGCAGGGCGACGCGTCGCCCGGGCTCGATCCGATGGAGGTCGAGGCGCCCCGCCGCGCGGCGAGCGCGCGGTTCGATGTCGCGGCGCGCGAGGACGCGGGCATGCGCGACGCGCTCGATCCGGCGACGCAATCGCTCGGCGACGCGCTCAAGCTCTCGTACCGGCTGCTCCAGGTCGGCATCGTGGCGCTCGTGATCGTGTTCCTCTTCTCCGGGTTCCAGTCGGTTCCCGAGGGCAGCACGGGCGTGAAGACGCTCTTCGGCGCGATCGCGGGGCGCGACGGAGAGGAGCAGGTCCAGCCCGGACTCCAGCCCTTCTGGCCGTATCCGATCGGCGATCTCCAGGTGTTCGAGCAGCGCCGCATCGTGCGCCTCGATCGCCAGTTCTGGCCCGCGTCGATGAACCAGGGCGACCAGCGGCAGAAGACCATCCAGGAGCAGATCGACTCCGCCGATCCCAACGCGGGCCTGCGCCCGGGCGCCGACGGATCGCTCCTCACCAAGGAAGGCGATCTCGCGCACGCGCAGTTCGAGGCCGAGTACGTGATCGCCGACGCGGTCAAGCTGCTCGAGTCGACGGCCCCCGAGAACGCCGACCGCATCGTGGTGGCGGCGCTCATGCAGGCCTCGGTCGAGGCGGCGAGCACGCTCACGCTCGCCGAGTTCACCGAGACGCGCGACCTGGTCGGCCCCTCGGTGCGCGAGCGCGCGCAGCGCACGCTCGACCGGCTGCAGGTCGGCATCGAGATCACCTCGGTCCGCGCGACCGAGCGCATGGCCCCGCTCGCGGTGCAGAACCGCATCCGCGAGGTGCAGACCGCGCGCGAGTACGCCAAGGGCGAGGTCGAGCGCGCGCGCCAGAACGCGGTGACCATCCTCACCCAGATCGCGGGCGGCGAGGTCTACACCGAGCTGCTCTCCATGATCCGCACCTACGAGGAGGCGCTCGAGGCCGGTCGCACCGACGAGGCCGAGCGCACGCTGGTCGCGCTCGGCGCACGCATGGAATCGGCGGATGTCGGCGGCGAGGTCTCGAAGCTCGTCTCGCGCGCCCGCGCGGCCGAGGCGTCGCTCAAGGTGCGCCTCGAGCGCGACGCGAAGCGGCTCGAGAGCCTGGCGGCGAGCTACCGCGACTCGCGCGGGCAGGTCGTCAAGCAGCTCTGGCTCGACGCGGTCCGCGAGGCGCTCGAGAACCCGCAGGCCGAGGTCTTCGCCGCGCCGACCATGCTCGGCATGCTGAACCTCCGCATCGCGAGCTCGAACGAGATCATGCAGTCGCGCCGCGACTCGGATCTCGCGCGCCAGCAGGCCGAGCAGGGCGCGCGCGAGGGCGGCGGCTTCTACGCGCCGAACAGCGAGCAGATCTTCATCAACAAGGCCGGTCGACGCCTCAAGCGCGATGCGTCGAGCGGAGTGGGGCGCTGAACGCGAGGCCCTGACAGAAGGCCCCGCGCTCGGGGCACCGACGCGAACCCGACCGCACCGCCGTGCGCACCCGGACGAGCCGCCCGCGCGGCCGACACGGGCGCGGACGGGCGCCCGATCCGAAGCAGACCGCACCGAGGACGACCGATGGCGAATCCCGAGAGAGCATCCGAAGAACGCATCGTCGAGGCCGCCGGCCTGACCAAGACCTTCAGCGACTTCTGGATGCGCGACACCGCGCGCGCCGTGGACGGCATCGACTTCCACATCGACCGCCACGAGATCTTCGGACTGCTCGGGCCGAACGGCTCGGGCAAGTCGACCACCATCAAGATGATCCTCGGCCTGCTGCACAAGTCGCGCGGCAAGCTGGTGGTCTTCGGCCGCGACCCGAGCGACGTCGCGGTGAAGCGCAAGATCGGATACCTGCCCGAGGAGACCTACCTCTACCGGTTCCTCAACCCGACCGAGACGCTCGACTATTACGGCAAGCTCTTCGGGCTCGACCGCCGCACGCGCCGGCGCCGCACCGACGAACTGCTCGAGATGGTCGGCCTCACCCAGGTCGCGCACCGCGCGGCGGGCGAGTTCTCGAAGGGCATGGCGCGCCGGCTCGGACTCGCGCAGGCGCTGGTGAACGACCCCGAGCTGCTCATCCTCGACGAGCCGACCTCGGGCCTCGACCCGATCGGCACGCGGCAGGTGAAGGACCTCATCCTCGAGCTCGGCCGCCGCGGCAAGACCATCCTGCTGACCTCGCACCTGCTCGCCGACGTCGAGGACGTCTGCTCGCGCATGGTGATCCTCTACGGCGGCAAGATCCGCGCGCAGGGAACCTCGGCGGACCTGCTCGCCGACAGCCGTCACACGCTCATCCGCGCGCCGCGGCTCGACGACGCGACCATCAAGGCGGTCGACGAGACGCTCCACCGCGTGCAGGGCGTGGGCATCGAGGGCGTCTCGGCGCCGCGGCAGACGCTCGAGGAACTCTTCCTCGACATCGTCGAGCGCGCGCGCGCCGAGCAGATCGCCACCAGCGGCGCCCAGTCGGGCGGTCGCATCGCGTCGTTCCTCCAGGGCGGCGACGCGGGCGCGGGCGAGCAGGGGCGTGCGGTGGTCGACCAGCTCGTCAGCGCGAGCGCGGCGCCTGCGCCCGTCGCTCCGTCGATCACGGTGTCGGCGAAGGCACCCGAGGCGCCGAAGGGCGCCGATGCGGCGATGCTCGATGCGTTGCTCGATCCGGCCGCGTCCGCGGCGGCGACGGCGACGGCGAAGAGCGGGGGCGCTGCGGCGCCGACCACTCCTTCCACTCCTTCCACTCCGACCACGCCTGCCACTGGCTCGAACGCGTCGGCTCCGACCGGTGCCGCGCCTGCCGCGCCGAGCGCGCCGACGGCGAAGCCCGCGTCCGGCGGTGCGGGAGCCTCGGTGGACCAGGGCCTGATCGACTCGCTGCTCGGCGGTGAAGCCGGCGGCGCCGGCAAGCCCTCCGGCACCCCGAAGAAGCCTGGCGGGGAGGGGCGCGCGTGAGCGCGTACTCGCGCATCCAGACCCGGCTCGCCGACCTGGCGCGCAACACCGCGTTCCGCAAGGCCGTGGTCGCGGTGTACTCGCTGGCCATCGTCGCGTTCGCGTTCGCGTGCTACCGCGAGGCGGCGCGCATCGACCGGCTGCTCGAGCGCGTGCCCGAGGTGCTGCGCGAGGCCGATTTCACGGCGCGCAACCCGATCGCGGCGCAGCTGATCGAGAAGGGCACCGTCACCGTCGATGGCCAGGAGATCGGCGACCAGGCGCTCGCGAAGAGCATGGAGCGCCTGTTCGAGGGCGGCGGCCGACTCGAGCGCATCGCCGAGGCGACCAGCGCGCTCGTCGAGACGCAGCGCAGGGACTGGGTGCCCGACGCGATCACGCAGGAGCCGTGGCTCGCGCCCGCGGGCGCGCTCGTCGCGCTCGGCGTGGTGGTGTTCGCGTGCTGGCAGGGGCTCTCGGTGCAGCTCGTCGTGGTGACGCTCGCGGCCGGCGGCATCGGTGCGGCGATGGTCGCGGTCAACCGGCCGGCCCTCGCGAGCAGCCTCGCGGCGATCCCGCTGTTCCTGTTCATGTTCTCGGTGGTGGTGCGGCTCCTGCTCGCGGCGCTCGACCGCGCCCGGCCGGTGTACGCGGTGGCGGGCAGCGTCGTGCGCGAGGCGATGCGCATGCGGATCGCGATCGCGTTCGGCGCGGTGGCGATCGTGACCATCCCGCTGCTCCCGCAGCTCATCGACCCGACCTCGCCGCTGCGCTACCAGGTGCAGACGTACCTCTCGCGCTCGCTCGACACGATGTACATCGTGTGCGCGTTCCTCACGGTGTTCCTCGGCTGCGCGACGGTCGCCTTCGAGATCCGCGACCGCCAGGCGTGGACCACGCTGACCAAGCCGGTGTCGCGCTTCTCGTGGCTGCTCGGCAAGTGGCTCGGCCTGGTGGCGCTCAACATCGCGATCCTGTTCACCTGCTCGGTGGCGATGTTCGTGTTCCTCGGACAGATGCGCGCGCGGCCGGCGCAGGACCTCTACGACGCGATCGCGGTGCAGGACGAGGTGCTCGTGGCCCGCATCGGCGGCTTCCCCGCGTTCACCCGCCTGACCCCCGACGAGCTGCAGGCGGCCGTCGAGGAGGCGATGAAGGCCGACCCCAACATCCAGGCCGACCTCCGCGACGGCGTGCGCAGCGAGATCGAGATCAAGAAGGCGCTCGCGCAGGCGATCGGCACCGACTACCTCAAGCAGCAGCGCGTGATCGGCCCGAGCACCGAGCGCGTGTACCGCTTCGGCGGCCTCTCCGAGCAGCGCAAGGCGGGCGGGAACCTCTCGCTCCGCTACAAGTTCTACGCCGGCGAGAGCGACCCGAACGTGGTCTACCCGGTGATCTTCGTGTTCGGCACCGGCGACCGCCAGCAGTGGATCGACTCGGAGTTCGTGGCCGCGCAGTCGAACATCGTGCCCGTGCCCGCGTCCGCGATCGCCGACGACGGCACGCTCGAGATCCGCGTGCAGAACCTCAAGCTCAACAAGAACGCGCGCGAGGGCGAGCCGCAGTTCAGCGACGGCCTCGCGAGCTTCGCATTCGATCCCGACGGGCTCGAGCTGCTCTACCGCGTCGGCGGCTTCAACGACAACCTGCTGCGCGCGCAGCTGGTCAACCTGGTGAAGCTCTCGTTCCTCGGCATGCTGTCGGTGGTGTGCGCGTCGGTGCTGAGCTTCCCGATCGCGTGCCTCGTGGTGTTCACGGTGTTCAGCGCGGGCTCGATCGGGCCGTTCCTCGCGACCAGCGTCGCCGAGTACCGCATCCGCACCGACTCGGGCACGCTCAAGGCGTTCGAGGCGGTGGTGAAGGCGATCGCCGGCGCGACCGAGTTCTCGGTGCGCGCGTTCGGCGAAGCCGAGGCCAACGGACCGCTGGTCGAGGGGCGCCTGGTGTCGGGCACCACCGTGCTGCGCGCCTTCGCGCTCATCGGACTCGCGTGGTCGGGCGTGCTGCTCGTGCTGGGCACGCTCGCGTTCCGCCGCAAGGAACTCGCCATCTACAGCGGGCAGGGAGGCTGACATGGGAGACCGTGCGACCCAGATCATCGCCTCGATCGTGTGCGTGGCCGCCCTCGCGGTGGCCGGCTTCCTGCAGCCGCGGCTCACCGAGATGGCGAGCGAGCAGTACCTGCTGGTCGCGGCCATGCCGGTCGAGCAGGCGCGGCCCGCGGAGGGCGTCACGCCGCCGGCGCGCATCGAGCGCCGCGTGCCGATCGCCGGCATCCGCTCGATGGAGACGGTGAAGGGCGTCCTCTCCGGCGACCCGATCTCGTTCAAGTACCTCGGCGACATCCGCTCGTACGACGGCCGCGTCGGCGACGAGGTGACGCTCACCTTCGAGACCGCGCGCGGCGCGGAGACCATCTCCGCGGTCATCAAGGGTCGCGGCGGCTACGGCCTGCGCTACACCGACGAGGCCGAGGCGGGCGCGCCGCCGATGGTCGTGCTCGGCACCGCGCTCGGCGCGCTGCGCGGCCTGCTCGTCGACTACCTGTGGATCAAGGTCACGCTCCAGAAGGAGAAGGGCCTGCTCTACGAGGTGATGGCCGACGCGAACCTCATCACCGCGCTGCAGCCGCGCTTCCCCGAGGTGTGGTCGTTCCACGGCCACAACATGGCCTACAACATCTCGGTGATGACCAACACGCCCGAGGAGCGCTGGGCGTGGGTCAACGCGGGCATCTCGCTCGTGCGCGACCGCGGCATCCGCTACAACCCGAACAGCCTGCTGCTCTGCAAGGAGCTCGCGTTCTGGTTCTCGCACAAGATCGACGGCGTCGCCGACGACGCGCACCTCACCTACAAGCGGCAGTTCGCGCGCGAGTGGCAGTACCTCCTCGGCGTGCCTCCGCAGGACCTCGAGCAGCGCCGCGCGTGGATCAAGTCGATCGCCGACGCGCCCGACACGCTCGAGGGCGTGTACGGCAAGATCCCCGAGGTGCGCCCGTTCGTCGAGGAGCTGGAGAACCGGCTCGCGGCGCTGCCTCCGCGCTACGGCTTCGCGCCCGACAAGCGCTTCATGATGCTGGTCGGCGAGTGGATCGCTCGGCAGAACTCGGCCTACGCGCGCTTCCTCGGGCTGCGCGCGATGAGCGAGGAGGCCGCCACGCTCGTGGGCATCCTCGACTCGACCTTCGGCGATCCCAACCGCCGCCGCGAGGCCGAGGCGCTGCTCACCTTCATGCGCAAGCGCGTGCTGATCGACTCGTACAACATGGACCCCGCGCTCATGTCGAAGTACACGGCCGAGACCGGCCCGCTCGACTGGCGCCATCCCGCGGCGCACGCGCTCTACTGGGCGCGCCGCGGCACCGAGTACGGCGACCACCGCGTCACCGACGACAACGACGTCTACAAGAAGATCAACAACGACCGCATCGAGATCCAGGCGATGCAGGCGCTCGCGCGCTCCGGCCTCGTCCAGTACGACCCGTTCAGCGGCGACAACGTGACGCGCCTCAACGACCCGCGCTGGATCAAGGTCATCGACGACTACTTCGAGAAGCTCTACACCAAGCACTACAACGTGCGCGGCGCGGGCGGCGACACCTTCACGAACTTCCACGAGAACTTCATGAAGCAGGCCGTGCGCGAGCTGTACCGCACCGGCGACGTGGCGGGCGCCCAGGCGATCCTCGACAAGCTCAACCGGCTGTACGGCGAGGGCTCGTTCAACCCGAACCCGACCTACGCCATGCCGATCGACCAGTTCGTGCGCGGCGTGACCTACGGCGAGTACGAGATGCAGCCCGAGGTCGCGCGCAGCGACGTCTACGCGGTGCTGGAGCGCGGCTTCCGCGAGGGCCTGCTGCTCGACGACGAGAAGGTGCTCGAGGAGGCGCTCAAGTACGCGCGCGGGCTCACCCAGTACTTCCGCGAGGCGCGCTACAACGACTTCGTGAACAAGTTCGGCGAGGGCCGCATGAAGGACCTGCTCGGCGAGCTCGACGAGTCGATCCCCGCCGTGCTCACCAAGGTCCTGCTCGACACCTCGCAGCCGCTGCTCGACCGCCTCATCATCTTCCGCAAGGCGCCCGAGGACCTGCGCGCGATCGTCTACGACCGCGTGAAGCCCGCGCTCGAGATGGAGTTCCAGCGCAGCCGGCTCGCGTCGTCGAACCTCGTCTTCGCGAACCTCGCGCCCGAGCCCGCCGGTCTCGAGGAGGTCCGCAAGGCGCAGGCCGCCGCCGCGAAGCGCAAGGCCGAGGAGCGCGAGGAGGCGAACCGCGCCGAGGCCGAGCGCAAGTGACGCACGGACGGCGCGGGTCGCGGTAGATTGCGCGGATGCGCATTCCTCCCGCGATCATCGCCATCGGACGAAACTACGCCGACCACGCCGCCGAGATGGGCACCAAGACCGACGAGCGGCCGATGGTGTTCATGAAGAACCCCGCGAGCGTCTGCCGCCACGGCGACACGATCGTGATCCCGCCGGTGTGCCGCGAGGGCGGCCCGCAGGTCGACTACGAAGGCGAGCTCGCGTTCGAGATCGCGCGCGACTGCCGCGACGTGCCCGAGGCCGAGGCGATGTCGGTGATCGCGGGCTACCGCGTGGCCAACGACGTGAGCGCGCGCTGGTGGCAGAAGACCGGCTCGGGAGGCCAGTTCTGCCGCGGCAAGAGCTTCGACACCTTCTGCCCGATGACCGACCTCGTGCCCGCGGTCGCGGTGGGCGATCCGCAGGACCTCGACATCGAGACGATCCTCAACGGCCAGACGGTGCAGAAGGCGAACACGAGGCTGATGGTGTTCCCGATCAAGTACCTCGTGACCGAGCTCTCGCGCGGCATGACGCTGCTCGCCGGCACCATCGTGCTCACGGGCACGCCCGCGGGCGTCGGCGCGGGCCGCAACCCGCCGCTCTACCTCAAGGACGGCGACACCGTCGAGGTCAAGATCGCGAAGGTCGGGCACCTGGTGAACACGGTGCGCGAGGCCTGAACGATCGACTGGCTGCGTCGATTGTGCGCGTGATCGCAGGCGGGCGCGCCCGCGCCGCTCACGGCACCGGATCGTGCCCGCACCCGCCCCACGGTTGGCAGCGCAGGAGCCGTCGGACGGTGAGCCGCGTGCCGCGCCACGCCCCGTGCCGGGTGAGCGCCTCGATGCCGTAGAACGAGCAGCTCGGCGTGAAGCGGCAGTGGCCCCCGAGCAGAGGCCCGAGGAACACCTGGTATCCGCGCACGCCGAGGATCAGGGCGCGGGCGGCGGCGCTTGGTCGTTCCTTCGGTGTGCTCGCTTCTGCCATGTGGAGTGGAGGTGGCGCACCGCGTCGCCGAAGGCGCCGCGGTACTGGTCGAGGGTGAGCGGTTCGTGCGGCCGGACCACGACCACGAAGTCGTAGGGGGCGGGCGCCGCGGTGGGGAGGTCGTGCTGGCCGAGGCGGAACGCCTCGCGGATGAGCCGCTTGATGCGGTTGCGCCGCGCGGCGGTGCCCACGCGTCGGCCGATCGAGATGCCGAGTCGGTGCGTCGCGGCGCCGTTGGGCCGCGCGTGGACGGCGATCGCCGGTCCGTCGGCGCGGGCGCGCGCGTCCATGACCTCCTTGAACACGCCGCGGCCACGCAGCCGCTGCGCGCGGCGGAAGGTGAAACGCGCGCCGGGGGCGTCGGCCGTCACGACTCGCGCTCCATGCGGCGGCGCCAGACGCGCATCAGCCGCGAGCGGGTGAGCACGCCGGCGATCTGGCCGTCCTCGCCCTTCACCGGGACGGGGCCGCGCTCGAGCAGGTCGAGCGCCTGGTCGAGCGGCATGTCGCGGTCGACGGCGCGCACGCCGGTGCGCGCGATGTCGCGCACCTGGAGGAGCGGCAGCGCCTCGCGGTTCACCAGCGCGATGCGGAGGTCGCGCGCGCCCACGATGCCCTCGAGCCGTCCCGCGTCGTCGAGCACGATGAAGTCGTCGTTGCTGTCGGCGAGCGACACGAGCGTGCTCGCGGCCGCCGAACCGCGCACCGTGACCGCCTCCTTCACCGGCACGTCGCCGACCCGCAGCCGCCGCAGCGACGACATGTCGGCGGTCGAGCCGAGCCGCACGCCGAGCGCCGCGAGCTCCGCCGTGTACACGCTGTGACGCTCGAGCAGCCGCGCGACGATCGTGCCGAGCGCGGCGACCAGGATCACCGGCAGCAGGATCGACGGCTCCCGCGAGAGTTCGTAGACCAGCATCGCCCCCGCGAGCGGCGCGTGCGTCGTGCCCGCGACCACGCCCGCCATGCCGGCGAGCGCGAGCCGCGTCGGCCCGACCTCGGCCACGAACGGCACGAGCTCGCCCATGCTTCCGAACGCGCCGCCGACGAGCGCGCCGACGAGCAGCGAGGGCGCGAAGAGACCGCCGATGCCGCCCGAGCCGAGTGTGAGCCCGGTCGCGACGCACTTCACCACCGCGAGCCCGATGAGGAGCGCGCCGACGACGAGCGCCGTCTGCCGGTGGTAGAAGTTCGGATCGAGCACCGCGTGCGCGAGCGGATAGCCGTTCCCGTAGAAGGGGGGCAGCGTTCCCTGTCCGAAGTCGAGCCAGCGTCCCGCGAAGGTGATGTGGAGGATGCCGAGCGTCGCAAGCAGCGCCGCGCCGGTCGCCGGCGACATCCACCGCGGGATCGGCAGCCGGCTGAACGCGGTCTCGCACGCCTGCACCGTGCGCACGAAGAACACGCTCGCGATGCCGCACGCGACGCCGAGCAGCGCGAACGCGGGCGCCGTCGTGATGGTGAGCCCCGCGCTGCCGCCCGACGAGAGATGCTGCGCGCTGATGCCGAAGAGCGGCTCCTGGGTGCCGATGAGCGTCTGCACCGTCGCCGCCGCGAACACGGCGGCGATCACGATCGGCGTGAAGGTGCGCAGCGAGAAGTCGCGCAGCAGCACCTCGAGCACGAAGAAGATGCCGGTGATCGGCGCGTTGAACACGGCCGCGAGTCCTGCCGCCGCGCCGCACCCGACGAGCGTGGTCGCCGTCTGCGGGTCGACGCGGAGGAACCGCGCGATCACCGAGCCGAGCGTCGCGCCGATCGTGACGATCGGCCCCTCGGGCCCCGCCGAGCCACCGCTCGCGATGATCGCGGTCGACCCGAGCCAGGTGCGCGCCGCGAGCGTCCCCGGCAGCTGCGAGCGACGGCGGTGGATCGCGTAGAGCACGCTCGACACTCCGTGCGCCCGGATCTTCACCGGGAACATGGTCTGGATCGCACCGCACAGCAGCGCGCCGAGGACAGGCACGACCGCGATCGCCATGGCCGCCCGGCCGGGGTGGTCGCGCAGCCAGTCGATGGCGTGGTGCTCGGCCCACTGGATGGGTCGGATAAATGCGAGCGCGATCGCCGCGAGCGCGACGCCCGTCGCCGCCGCCCACAGCAGCAGGCGCCGCTCGCGGGTGAGTCCGATCCGGTTCAGGCGCCGGGTGACCGCCTTCGAGACGCGCGGCCAGTCGTAGCGCGCGGGCCCGTGCGGCTTCCCGGCCGACGGGGGGGGCTGGGTGTCACTGGTGCTGGTTGGCTGGCTCGGGGCCATCGTCCGTAGGTCGGCAAAGGCGGCGCGGGAGGCGCAAAGTCCCGCTATACTAACCGTCTTCGCCAAAGGTCCGAGACGGGTGGGGCGCCGCTCCGGCAACCCCTCGACCCCGACCCTCGGCGCACATCCGGCACAGGCCTGGCGCATGCATGCTGCGCGCCCGGCGCTCGCCGAGCACAGACCGAGCCGACCGAGAGATCCCATGATCGAAGCACTGAAGAGCGATGCAATCGTCGAAAAGCTGGGTGGCCGCTTCAAGCTGACCGCGCTGATCCAGCGCCGCCTCGGCGAGATCATCGATGGCGCCCGTCCGCTCGTCGACCGCAACGGCCGTTCCGACCTCGAGGTCGTGATCGACGAGATCATGCAGGAGAAGATCACGCTCGAGATGGACCCCGCCCACATCGAGAAGATGCGCGGCCCCGGCGGCTCCAAGAAGCGCTGAGGCTCCAGGAAGCGCTGAGGCTCCAGCAAGCGCGGACCGCACGCCGACCGCGGCATCGACGGTCCGTCGCGGATCCACCTGCGTTCCTCCCGCGCGCACACCGCACACGATTCCTCACCCGAGTCCGTCGCCGAGGCCCGCTCCCATGTACCACGGAAATCCCGCGAATCTTGAGATCCTCAAGGGTCGCCGGATCGGCGTGGGCGTCTGCGCGGGCATCGCGTCCTACAAGGTGTGCGGGGCGGTGAGCACGCTCGCGCAGGCGGGCGCCGAGGTCACCGTCGCCATGACCCCCGACGCGCAGCGCTTCGTCGCGCCGCTCGTCTTCCAGTCGCTCGCCGGCCGCCCGGTGCTCACCTCGCCGTGGGAGAGCGCGAACCCCGCCGACCCGCAGCACATCCGCGCCGCCACCGCGTTCGACGCGTACCTCGTCGCGCCCTGCACCATGGACATGCTCGCCAAGCTCGCGACCGGGCGATGCGACGACATGGTCTCGCTGCTCGCCGCGTCGATCGACCGCGCCCGCACGCGCGTGCTGATCGCGCCGAGCATGAACGAAGCCATGTGGCGGCAGCCCGCCACGCAGCGCAATCTCGTCACGCTCCGCGGGGATGGTTTCACCATGCTCGATCCGGCGACCGGCTGGCAGGCCTGCCGCGCGGTCGGCCCCGGCCGGCTTCCCGAGGCCGACGACCTCGTCGACGCCGTCGCCGCCGCGCTGCGGGCGTGACCCGCGCTGGGCTCGCGCGCCGATGCACCGCCGCGGGCTGCACTGAAACCCCGCCCACCTCCCAAACCACGAGTCTGAATCCCGAGTTTCCCCGCCGAAGGCATCCCGATCGCCTTGGGGGACGGAGAAGCGGTGCTACCTTCGTCGGAACAGGTGCGTGTGGTCGATGTCGCCACGCCCGCAGTGCGGCGGGTCGGCGCGGCACGCGACCCAGGCCCTGCGACCGTCCTCTCCGCGACCGACCTCACACAGGAGCGCGCCATGCTGCACCGGACCCCCTCGAACCGACCCTCGATCGCTGCGGCCGTGCGACGGGTCGTCCCGCGAAGCATGGGCCTGGCCTGCGGCTGGACGCTCGGCTGCGCCGCGCTGCTCGGCGCGCCCGCGTTCGGCGACGACGCCACCCGCCTCGTCGAGGAACCGATCGGCGTCAAGAGCGCGCCGTGGCTGATCGCGTCGCCCGACTTCAAGGGTGATGGCAAGGGTGATGGCAAGGGTGGTGGCGAGGGCGGCACCGCAGGCGCCGGCTGTCCTCCCGTGATCTCGACCTACACCAACGCCGCCTTCGACGGAGGTCAGTACATCGTGCAGGCCGGCTTCGCCGAGGGCGAGATCGTCGCGTGCTCGTACACCGTGAGCCCCGGCGACTTCCCGCTGCGCATCGACCTCATCGAGATGATCTTCGCGACCAGCAACGCGTCGGTGCCGACCACCACCAAGTGGAGCGTGATGGTGTGGAAGGGCACGCCCGCGACCGGAACGCTCGTCTACAGCTTCTCGTCGAACGGCGTCGATCTGCCGCACCTCGTGATGTCGCCGGGCACCAACGGCACGAACATCCAGTTCGGCATCGACCCCGGTGATCCCGAGCAGATGGTCATCACCGACGACGGCTCGCACACCTTCAGCATCGGATACCGCATCGACGAGCACAACAACCAGACGCAGAATCCCTGCCTGGTCGCGCCGCCGAGCGGATCGAACGCCTTCCCGACCACCGATGTCGGCGGACTCGCCGCACCCACGACCAACTGGATCTACGCCGTCGACTGCGGCGCGCTCGGCTGCCCCGCCGGCTGGCGCACCTTCGCGCAGCTGCCGACGGTGTGCCGTCCCTCGGGCGACTGGGTGATGCGCGTGAACTGGACGCCGCAGCAGTGCGAGGTCCCCGGCGCATGCTGCCTGCCCAACGGCACCTGCCAGACGCTCGCCAACAGCGCCTGCGTCGCGCAGGGCGGCGTCTTCAGCGGCGAAGGCGTTCCCTGCACCGCGAACACCTGCGCGCAGAACATCTGTCCGTGCTGCTTCGCCGCCACGGGCGGGTGCGTGACGCTCTCGCCCTCCGCGTGCGCTGCGGCGGGCGGCATCGCCGGCCCGACGGGCCAGTCGTGCAGCGGCTACGTCTGCTTCCCGCAAGGCGCGTGCTGCCTGCCGAACGGGACCTGCGTCGGCCCCGTGAGTCCAGAGGCGTGTGCCGCGCAGGGTGGCGTCTTCCAGGGCAATGCGACCGTCTGCTCGGCCGGGCTCTGTCCCGAGCCGATGGGTGCGGCGTGCTTCCCGAATGGATTCTGCCTGATGCTCACGCAGGGCCAGGCGGCGGCGGCCGGCGCGACCTGGGCCGGACCCGGAACGACCTGCGCCGACGGCAACGGCAACGGCACCGCCGATGCCTGCGAGGCAGGCAATCCCGCCGATCTCAACGGCGACGGCATCGTGGGCGCGCAGGATCTCTCGATCCTGCTCAACGCGTGGGGCTCGTCGGGCGGTCCCGCGGACCTGAACCGCGACGGCACCGTGGGCGCGCAGGACATCGCGATCCTGCTCAACAACTGGGGCTGAACCCGCGGCAGGGCTCCGAGAAGATCATCGCATCCGCAGCACGAGGCGTCATTTGATCGGGCTTCGCAGCACATTCGTTGCGCGGGCGCCCGCGCGTGGCAGCCTTCGAGCGTCGTCCACATGCCACTCAACCCGAACAGGTCGATGCGCGCCATCGCTGTACTCATTTTTGTCCTGGCTCTCGGCGGAGCCTGCCACGCGCAGAGCGCCTGCGGCGATCCCGCGGGCCGCGACTGCTATGCCATCGGTGCGGCTCCCGGCTGCTCCGACGAGCGCTGCTGCACCGATGTCTGCGCCATCGACGCGTTCTGCTGCTCCGTGGAGTGGGACTCGATCTGCCGCCAGCGCGCGGTCGAGGTCTGCGCGCCGCCGCGGCCCGTGAATGACGAGCCCGCCGGGGCCATCGCGGTGCAGGCGGGTCCATTCGTCGTCTCGACCATCGGTTCGACCGCGACCGTCGACGCCGAGCTTCCCGCCGGCTGCGAGGGCATCTTCGGTGGCCAGCTCGACCGCGATGTCTGGTACCGCCTCGTCGCGACCCGCGACGGGATCGCGCGCGTGAGCAGCTGCCCCTCGACGCATCCGGTCAATTTCTGCGAGTTCGACCCTGCGATCGTGGTTCGCTCCGCTGGCGGCGCGCCCGTCGGCTGCAACGACGAGAACACCGCGTGCGGCGGCTACGCCGTCGTCGAATGGCCGATTGCGGCGGGCCGCACCTACCTGGTGCAGGTCGGCGGCCACGACCAGTTCGTCGGCTTCGGCTGCTTCACCCTGGAGGAGGAGGGCGCCACGCCGCCCTCGTGCGCGGGCGACCTCACGGGCGACCGCCAAGTGAACGCCCTCGACATCGCCACGCTCCTGAGCGGCTGGGGGACGCCCTTCGGCGACGCCACCGGCGACGGGCTGACCAACGCACAGGACATCGCCGCGGTGCTCAGCGCCTGGGGCGCGTGCCCGTAAGCGCCGTCGGCGCGCGACGACCACGCCACGCCCATCGCAGCCGTGGCACAATGCCCGCATGAAGCCAATCCTCTTTGCGGTCGCCGCCGGACTCTGCTGGGGCATCGGGGAAGTGTGCACCCGCAGCGCGCTCCATGCCGGCAAGGTCGGACCGATCGGCGCCATCACCGTGCGTTCGCTGGTCGCGATCCCGCTCCTGCTCCTGGTGTTCTGGCTGATGACGCGCGGCGTCGGCGGCATCAAGGTGGAGCCATCGCTCGCGCAGGCCGACGGCGGCACCTGGACCAAGCTCGTCCTCGGCTCCGGGCTGGTGGCGGGGGGGCTCGCGATGATCTTCTTCTACATGGGACTGTCGTTCGGCGAGGTGTCGGTGGTGAAGCCGATCGCGTTCTCGATCGCGCCGGCGGTCGGTGTCACGCTCGGGTGGCTCGTGCTCGGCGAGACGATGGATGCCCGCAAGGTGATCGCCCTCGGCCTGATCCTGTCCGGGGTGCTGGTGCTGACGATGAAGGGTGCCGCCCCGGCCACCGCCGCCCAGGACGCAACCGCCCAGGACGACGGCCACCGCGGAGCCGAGCGCGGCTCGGGCGCGGGGTCCGATCCCACCGAATCGGCAGAGGCTGCGCGCCCGGGGATGCGATAACCGCGGACCTCGCGGGCGCATCGCGAAATCGGTGGACAAACCGCCGCGTTTGGGCGATACTTCCGACCCCGCTCAGCCCCCGAATCAAGGGGCTCTGCACACGGAGAGGTGTCCGAGCGGTTGAAGGAGCTAGTCTCGAAAACTAGTAGTGGGTTC
>JBMOGJ010000031.1:0-30208 GCA_049318425.1 Phycisphaerales bacterium
GCGACCACGGGTTCGCGACCAGCGCCGCGTCGACGGCGACCTCGCGGACGGCGAGTGCCTCTGCAACCGCCGCACCGCCGCTCGCGCGCTCGAGGCGGAAGAGCCGCGGCACCGGCCGGTCGATCTCGTCGCCCGGCTTGGTGTAGTCGAGCGTGCGCAGCTTGGGCTCGAGGCGGTCCTTGGGCGCCGCCTCGACGATGTGCACGGGGTGGCGCGCGCCACGCTTGACCTTGAGCGCGACGACCGCGTCGCGCGCGGGCGACACCCACGCTCCACCCGTGTAGCCGTCGCTGTCGACGCCGTCGGAGGTGCGGAAGATCTCGCGGCCGCCCGCGCGAATCACGAGGTTCGGCCCGTCATGGCCGATCTCGACGGCTGCAGTGGCCGGCGGCGTGTCGCCGTCCCCCGCCCCGTCGCGCGACTCGCCGTCCTGCGTCTCCTTCTGCCCGTCGGTCTGGTCGACCGCCTCGGGCTCGCGGGCGGCGTTCGCACCGGCGTTGCCCGCCGCGGGCGCGCGCGCGATGCGGAGCGTCTTCTCGACCTCCGACGCCACCGCGAAGCCGAGCTCCTCGCCCGACGCGGTGCGCACCATCCACGCGTGGCCGCCGAAGGTGTGCTGCCGGCGCTCGCCGCGCGCGGGCACGCGGCCATACGGCTTCGCCTGGCCGCGCGCGTCGACCCAGAGGATCTCGACCTCCTCGTCGAGCGTGTTCACGAAGGTGATGCCGCTCGAGGCGCCCTGGCCCACGCTGCGCGCGCGCGCTGGCGAGAGCCGGAGCTCGAGCGCCGCGGCCGCGTCCGACCCGGCCTCCGCGTCGGCGCGATGGCGACCGGTCTCGAGGTCGAACACCTTCGGGCGCTCGACCGATTCGAACGACACGACGACCATCCCGTTTTCGACGGCGACCCCCTGCACCGGCAGGCGCGCGGCCGACACCGCCCCGCCGTCCGGCGGCGGCAGCAGACGCGCGGCCTCGTCGTGATCGAAGAGCGGACGCCTCGCGGCGGCGCCCTCGGCGCGCGCGTCGACGAGCCACCAGCGGCGCTCGCCCGACGGCGACGACTCGGCGTACCAGAGCCGCGCGCCGTCGATCCAGGTGCGCGGGCCGACGGGATCGTGGTAGAGCTTGGTCTGCGCGTCGATCCGCGCGCGCGCGGCGGCGATGCGGGTGCGCAACGCGTCGAGGGAGTGGTCGGGCGCGCGCTCGGCCGCGCGTTCGACCGCACCGCCCACCGCGCCACCCGGCGCCACCGCGCCCACGAGCGAAACCACCGAGAGCACAACCACTTGGCACAGCGTGACGGTCGAGGACAGGCGCATCGACGCAGTGTACGGCGCGCCGCGGCCTTCACGCGCCCTGTGCGGATCCTTGGCGGGACGGTTGCGCGGCGCTCACGCGTTCGCCACGGCTCGCACATCGTTTCCCGACGTCGGCGGGCTCTGATGTCGCGCTCAAGGAGTTTCCATGCGTCACCAGATTGCCCTGCTCACCGCCTCGCTCATCCTCACCGTGCCCGCGCTCGCGGGCGTTCCCTCCGAAGCCCTTCCCCGCATCGGCGTCGGCGACGCGATCGGCGGCAACGCCGTCGTGCTCGTGCGTCCCGCCGCCGGCACCGGCAGCGTGACCGTCGAGCTCGCGACCGATCCTGCGATCAGCAAGATCGTCTCGACGCACACGCTCTCGGTCACCAACCCGCTCGTCCCCGGCAAGGTCTACCTCGCGGGCCTCGACCTCGGCCGCCGCTACTACGCGCGCGTGACCGACGGCGCGCTCACCCGCACCGCGACCTTCGAGACCGGCGCCACCGCGCTCGGCGCAAACGCTGCGCCCGCGGGCGTGCGCTTCGGCGTCACCGGCGACTGGCGCGGCGACGTCGGCATCTTCAACGCGATCCTCAATGCCGACGAGCGCGGCCTCGACTACTTCGTCAAGCTCGGCGACACGATCTACGCCGACGTCGCCAGCCCCGCGGTGCCCGTGCCGCAGGCGACCACCATCGACGAGTACCGCGCCAAGCACATCGAGAACTACACGCCGACCAACGGCATCGACCCGTGGGGCGAGCTCGCCGCGAGCACGCCGACCTTCTCGATGATCGACGACCACGAGGTCACCAACGACTTCGACGGCGGCGCGTTCGACGCGGTGAACGGCTGGTACAACCAGGGCTCGCTCTACGTGAACGGCCTGCAGGCCTTCGTCGAGAACAACCCGATGTTCCCGACGACCTGGCCCGCGCTCGGCGACCCGCGCGTCGACGGCCGCCCGAACCTCTACCGCTCGTTCCAGTGGGGCCAGCACGCCGCGACCTTCATGGTCGACGCGCGCAGCTTCCGCGACGCGAGCCTCGCGCCGGTGGCGAACCCGTTCGACCCGGTCGAGGTCGGCGGCTTCATCCAGGCGAGCTACAACCCCGCGCGCACCATGCTCGGCTACCCGCAGCTCGGCCTGCTGCTGCAGGACCTGCAGCGCGCCGAGGCCGCGGGCGTCACCTGGAAGTTCATCATGACCTCGATGCCGATGCAGAACTTCGGCCCGCTCGCCGGTGAGGACCGCTGGGAAGGCTACGCCGCCGAGCGCGCGTACCTCCTCTCGCAGATCCTCCAGTTGGGGATCCGCAACGTCGTCTTCGTCACGGCCGACTTCCACGGCACGATCGTGAACGACATCACCGTGCCGAATCCCGCGAACCCGACGCAGCAACTGTTCACCGGTATGTTCGAGATCATCACCGGCTCGGTCGCGTACTCGGCGCCCGCCGGCCCGACGTTCGCGCAGCTCGGTCTCTCGACCGGCGCGCTGACGCCCGCGCAGTACGCGTTCTACCAGTCGCTGCCGAACTTCGCGAAGGACACGTTCGTCGCCGGCCTCCTCGACAACGTGATCGCCGGCTACGGCTACTCGCCGACGGGCATCCAGGATCCGACGATCCAGGCGAACTTCACCGTCGGCGGACCGGTCGCCGCGCACCACTACGGCTGGACCGAGTTCGACATCGACGCGCAGTCGAAGGCGCTCACCATCACGACCTACGGCGTCGACTGGTACACGCCCGCCGAGGCGGCCGCGGATCCCGCGGCGATCATCGCGCGCCCGATCACGGTGCGCCAGCAGCTCGTGCTCGACCCCGCGGCCGGCGCGTGCGCGCAGGACCTCAACGGCGATGGCACCGTGAACGGCGCGGACCTCGCGATCCTGTTCAACGCGTGGGGCGCGTGCGGTGGCGGCGCCTGCCCGGCGGACTTCGACGCCGACGGCGCGGTCGACGGCGATGACCTCGGTCTGCTGCTCGGCAACTGGGGCGACTGCTGATCGGACGGTCGTCGCGACCAGCCCCGCGGGACTTGTCGCAACGCTGACGGCGACGCAACGCCGCAGCAACAACCGCCCGCGATAGTTCAAGCCTGGGCAGATTGCATCCTGCCTTGCCTTTCCGTCTCGGCCGTCGCCTCCGCAAGGGGGCGACGGCCGGGCTTCTTTTTGGGAGCCGTGCATGTGCGGCGTGAAGTTCGCAGCGTGGAGTTCGCGGCGTGGAGTTTGAAGCGTGGGGTTTGCAGCGTGGGGTTCGCGACGCGGCCTCTCCGGCTGCGGTGGATCAGGCCGCGCGACGCGAGGCGTCATGCCGCGCGGAGTCCGCGCGGCGCGCGCCCTGCATGCACTCGGGTGCGGCCTCAGAGCGACTTCAGGAACGCGAGCAGCGCCGCGCGGTCCGTCGCCGACATGCCTGCGAACGCGTCGCGCGAGCGCTGCGCCTCGCCGCCGTGCCAGAGCACGGCCTCCTCGATGGAACGCGCGCGGCCATCGTGCAGGAGGCGCGTGTGGCCATTCACCGTCTCGATGAGGCCGAGCCCCCAGAGCGGCGGCGTGCGCCACTCGCGGCCCGACGCGTCGCCCTCGCGGCGATCGTCGGCGAGGCCATCGCCCATATCGTGCAGGAGGAGATCGGTGAACGGACTGAACTCGACGCCGCGCAGCAGCGCGATCGGCGAGTCCGCGCCGGTGCGCAGCTGCGGCCGATGGCAGGCCGCGCAGCCGGCCTCGGTGAAGAGCGTGCGCCCGCGCACGACCTCCGGCCTCGTCGGCTCGCGCTGCGCGGGCACGGCGAGCGCGCGGCAGTAGTGCGCGATCCGCGCGACCTTCGCGGCGGAGACTTCGAGCCCCGCGGCGCTGGAATCGTCGACCGCCGCGTTCGCCTCGCCTTCCGCATCAGCGCCCGACGGCGCGTCGATCGCCTGCGCCGCCGTGGGCTGCTCGTCGCGGTGCGCGGGATTGGTGAGTCCCATGTCGCCCGCGAGCGCGGCCATCACCTGATCCTCGAGCGTGGACTGGCCCGCCTTCCAGCCGAAGCGGCCGACGCGCGGCGCGGCCTCGCGCACGAGGCGCGCGCGGCCGGAGATGCCGTCGCCGTCGCGATCGTCGGGGTCGGCGAGCGCGAGCAGCGTCGCGTCGTCGACGGCCTCGAGCAGTCCGCCGCCGATCAGCTGCGGCCCGACGCGCAGCGACAGGCGGAGTTCGCCGAGCGGTCCATACGCGGGCTGCTCGAGCTTCGGCACCAGCTTCACGAGCGCGTACGGGGTCCCGTCGGCGTACGCGCCCTTGGTCTCGACCGCGTCGACCGCGACCGTCGCCTCGGCGCGCACGCCGGGAATGCCCTGGTCCTGCAGCTGCGCGCCGTACACGGGATGCGGCGCGCCGTCCGCGTCGCGCGGACTCAGGAACACCACCCAGCCCATGCCGACCTCGCCCTGCACGAGCGGCGGGCGGCCGCGGCCGTCGTCCGGATGACAGGCGCTGCACGAGTTCGCGGCGAACAGCGGCCCGAGCCCGTCGCGCCCCTTGGCACTCGCGGGTGCGGCGACCCAGTTGTCGCGGAAGAACGAATTGCCCACGCTGAAGGCGCGGCGATCCTCGCGCGAGAGCCCGGGGATCGACAGGCTGAACGCGTGCGGCCCGTCGACATCGACCGTGGCCACGCCGCCGAGGCGCGCGGGGTCGTGGGGCGCCGCATCAAGGGGCGTCGATTGCCCACCCGCCGCACCCACGCCCGGCGCAGGATCGCCGAGCACCGCGCCCGCCGCGGCGAGGAGCAGCGCGCCGGTCATCCCTGCGGCTCCGCGGGCAGCTCGTACCCGAGCGCGCGGCCCGCCGCGTCGAGCTCCTCGCCGAGGAGTTCGAGCGCCTCGAGCGCGGCGCGCAGGCGCGCGCGCTCCGGACTCGCGTCATCGGCGCGGATCGCGCGGTCGAACGGCGCGGGGATCGCCTCGACCGCCGCGATCGCCTTGTCGAGCGCGGCCTCGAGCGTCGACGCGCGCGCCGCGTCCTTCGCCCGCACGACCTCGAGCGCGCCCGCCTCGCGCAGCACCAGCGCGATGCCGCGGATGTTCGCCTTGAAGTCGCGGTCGGTCGTGTCGCTGAAGCAGCTGTGCTCCTCCTCCTGGTCGCGGGTCTCGATCGCGACCGCGAGGCGCTCGCCCGACATCTCGAAGCCCGCGAGCAGAGCGGGGCCGGTGAGGATGGCCTTCATCGCGCGCGCATCGGACTCGAAGCTCCGGCGATGGTTGTCCTGCCCGGGCTCCCACGCGCGCGCGAGCTTCGCGAGGTCCTCGCAGAGGAGGTCGGTGATCTCGAGCAGGAACTCGCGGCGGCGCTCGGCGAACTCGCTGGAGCCGTCGACGAAGTCGGCGGCCGGCCGCCGGCCCGGGCCGTCGTCGGAGACATCCTGCCCCCACAGCATGAACTCGATCGCGTGCCACCCCGTGCACACGTTGGTCTCGCCGCCGCGCTGGTTGTGGAGCCGGAGGATCGCGCGGCCGAGCGCGGGATACTTCGCCGCGTCGCGGATGATCCCGGTGCGCGCCGCGGCATCGGCGGGCTCGATGTACGCCTCGTCGACCGGCCACGCGTTGATGTAGGTCTCGGTGCCGCCGCGCCGGGTGTCGATCGGGCCGTTGCCGAAGCGGAAGGCCTCGGTGCGCCCGTACGCCACGCGCGCCGCGATCCAGGTCTCCCTCGCGCGCGCCAGTCCCTCCTCGGTGGGTCCGGCGCAGAACGCGGCGATCGCGGCGCGCATGTCCTCGGAGGCGCGCGCCGTCGTGGCGTACTCGGCATGGACGAGCCCGGCGTACCGGGTCACGCACGCCGTATGCGCCGGCGGGTCCGCGGGCATCGCGAGCATGACGAGCGAGAGCAGTGCGGCGATCATGGATGCGCGAGGGTACGCCGACCGCGCGCCGAAACCGCACCGCGCGCAGCCGTTTGAACCAACCCTGCACCCGCGCTTTGCGAGACCGAAACACGGAGCGGGGAGCCTTCTGCACCCATGCTTCACCTTGCACTCGCGTCCATGCTGATCGCGTCCGCCGCGCAGCCGAGCATCGACACCCCGCAGTCGCAGGATCTCGCCGCACTCACCGCGTCGATCGATGTCGCGCGCCGCGCGCTGCAGGAGAAGGTCACGCCGTCGATCGTCACCGTGAACACCTACATCAAGGTGCCCGATGGAGTTGCGTACGAGGGCCGCTGGCAGGTCGCCGACGAATCGCCCTTCCCCGGCTACGCGCGCGAGCACGTCGCGAGCGGCATCCTGATCGACGACAAGGGCACGATCCTCTGCTGCCGCACGCCGCTCACGCTCGAGGGCGGGACCTTCGCCGAGGTGTACGAGATCGACACCCCCACCGGCGCGAAGTTCCCCTGCGAGCTGGTGGCGAGCGAACCGACCATCAACCTGGGCATCCTGCGCGTCAAGCTCGAGCCCGGCCAGACCCTCGGCGACCTCGTCCCCGCCAGGATCGGCCGCTCGGACAGCGTCAAGATCGGCGACACCGTGTTCGCGGCCGCGGATCCCTTCGGCAGCTCGCGCACCTTCGCGCAGGGCGCCGTCATGGCCCTGCCCACGGCGTCGTGCTACCAGGCCGACCTCACGGGCAGCTTCATCCACTCCAGCATGCCCATCGCCCCCGGCTCGATCGGCGGAGCTCTGGTCAACTCGGCGGGCGAGGTCATCGGCCTGCTGGTGCCGCCGCCCTCGCTCGACCCGCTCGCGCGGCCGGATCCCCTGCCGTACGTGACCTACGCGCTGCAGATCGACACGGCCCTCGGCGTGGCCGAGGCGCTCGTGAAGAAGCGCACCAACGACTCGCCGTGGGTCGGCTTCTCCGTCCTGTCGCAGTCCGAGCTGAAGGCGCGCATGCGCGACGACGCGAAGTTCGCCGCGCTCGCCAAGCCCGCCGCCGGCATCTTCGTCGACGACCTCTACGAGCCCAGCCCCGCCGCCAAGGCGGGCATCCGCCGCGGCGACTTCATCCTCGAGATCAACGGACGCAAGATCGCCAGCGTCGTGGACTTCCAGCAGTCGCTCTACTACTTCAGCGGGGCCTCGGTCCCGGTCAAGTACTTCCGCGAGGGCAAGGAGTCGAGCGCGATGGTGACGATCGAGCGTCGGCCCCCGGCGGCGAACCGGCCCTGACGCGTTCCACCGCGCGCGCGACCCCGTTGCGCACCTGCCGGGCTCCGCTGCGATGGCGGAAGCCTGAACACTCCGCGAACACAACCCGCGCACACGGCTCAAAAACTGCTCACGCGTCGGTAGTCCGCGCTTAGCGGGCGATCGCGAGCATCCTGCCGTCTGGATACGTATCCAGCGGCTCTCGTTTCATCGGATACCAGGAGTTCAATCGAATCATGTCCCGCAAGACCCTCGCTCTCTCCCTCGCTGCCGCGGCTGCGGTCGCCGGCACTGCGTCCGCGCAGACCACCGTCCGCACCGGTCCCTCCTCGTCGGCCACTCCCTACGTCGCGCCGGTCTCCGGCTCGCCGGTCACCGAGCTCGTCTCGATCATGACCGTCGGCGACACCTTCAACGGCTACCAGTTCCTCGGCATCCCCGACGGCATGGGCGCCTTCAACACCGGCGACTCGACGTTCAGCCTCTTCATCGACCACGAGCACACCGCGACGGCGAACGGCGTGCAGCACGCGCACCAGCCCGCCGGCTTCGCGGGCGGCTCGTTCATCGCGCGCTTCAACATCAACCGCAGCACGCTCGAGGTCCTCGGCGGCAACGACGCGATGACCTCGGTCGCCACCACGACCAACGGCACCGGCGGCTCGCTCTACAACTTCGCCCGCTTCTGCTCGGGCGACCTCCCGGCCGTGAACGCGCTCTACAACGCGACCACCGGCAAGGGCACGCAGAACCGCTTCTTCCTCACCGGCGAGGAGTCGGGAACCCCCGGCCGCATGATGGCGACCGACCTCACCACCGGCGTCGCCTACCAGATGCCCGCGTTCGACCTCTCGGTCGGCTCGTGGGAGAACGGCATCGCCCGTCCGTTCGAGAGCGACACCACCGTCGTGATCGGCACCTCCGACGGCGGCGCGAACCGCGTCTTCGTCTACATCGGCACCAAGCAGGACACCGGCAACCCGGCTGAGCGCGCGGGCCTGATGAACGGCACCTCGTACGGCATCCAGGTGAACGTCAAGAGCACCGCCGTCGGCAGCGAGAGCCGCGACTTCTGCTTCAACGCCTCGGGCTCGCCGCGCTTCTCGGCGACCTTCTCGCTCGCCGCGGGCGGCACCGCTGCCGGCACCTCGTTCCTCCGCCCCGAGGACGGCGCGTGGGATCCGTCGAACCCCGCGGTCTTCTACTTCGTGACCACCGACCGCATGAGCACCACCTCGGCCGGCGCCCCGCAGACCCACGCCAGCCGCCTCTTCAAGCTCACCTTCAGCGACGCGAACAACCTGCTCGCCGGCGGCACCATCGAGGCGGTCCTCGACGGCACCGACGCGATGGAGATGGGTGACAACCTCTGCGTCGTGAACACGATCCAGGGCGGCACCAACGTGATCCTCCAGGAGGATCCGGGCAACCACCCGCACAGCGCGCGCACCTGGCTCTACAACGCGAACACCGACACCCTCACCGGCCTCCTGAAGGGCGACGTGTCGCGCTTCGGCGACATCGGCGTCCCCGCCACCGCGCCGTTCACGGTCGACGAGGAGAACTCGGGTGTGTTCGACGCCCGCGAGTCCCTCGGCCTCGGTTGGTTCATCGGCAACATGCAGGCCCACTACGCGCTCGCCAACCCGCTCGTCGAGGGCGGTCAGGTCTACGCGTTCTTCTGCCCGGAGTGCGTCGGCAGCTCGCGCGCCGACCTCTCGACCCCGCTCGACGGCATCGTCGGTGGTGACGACCTCGCGGCCCTCCTCAACAACTGGGGCGGCACCGGCGTCGGCGACATCAACCTCGACGGCTCCGTCGGTGGCGACGACCTCGCGCTCCTCCTGAACTCGTGGTCGGCCAACTAAGTCTGGTCCATCCGCGAAGTTGGGTCTGACAGCAGATCCTGCCTTGGAGACACCCATCGTCTCTCGGCACCGCCCCGGTCACGCGCCGGGGCGGTGTCGTTTTCGGCGCCCGCTAGGATGCGCCGGTGGCTCCGTCCGTCCACGCAGCAATCTCTCCGCCGCTCCGCGCGCGCCTCCGCGACGCGCTCGAGGTCGCCAACACGCCGTTCCGCTTCGTGCAGGACGGCGTGCGCTTCCCCCGCAGCGAGCGGCGCATGACGCGGCGCATCGAGGCGCTGCTCGTCGGCACGCCGCCGGTCGTCGTCTACTCCGCGCCCAAGACCGCCTCGACGGCGGTGGCCTCGGCGATCGACCGCAGCAAGGGGCTGGCGACGGTCAAGGTGCACTTCCTCCAGCCCGAGCACTTCTGGGCGGGACCGCTGCAACCGAAGGTCGCGCGCGACGGCCTGCTGCGCCACCGCGCGATCGAGCAGCGGCCGTCGCGGAGGCTGCTCCTCGACGGCGGGATGCCTCTGCGCGTGGTGTCGGTCATGCGCGACCCGATCGCGTTCAACCTCTCGAACTACACCTACTTCGGCCGTGCGTACTGGATGCGCACCTACTGGCGCTCGGCGCCGTGGATCGCGACCGACCGCATCCTCGAGCACTTCCTGCGGACATTCCCGCATGATTCGTCGAGCCTGTGGTGGAGCCGAGAGTTCGCGCGCTCGACCGGGATCGATCCGATCCGCGAGGGCTTCGACGCCGAGCGCGGGTGGCACCGCTACCGCCGTGGGCGCTTCGACTGCCTGGTCCTGCGCGCCGACCTCGACGACCGCGCGAAGCACGACGCGCTCGCGGGCTGGCTCGGCCGCGATGTGCGCGCCGTCGAACGCGAGAACGCGAACGACACGCAGTCGGCCGTCGGCGTGTACGCTCGGCTCAAGGACGCGATCCGCCGCGAACACGGCTACGTCGATCGCATGCTCGCGCTGCCGGCGGTGCGCGCGTTCCACACCGATGCGCAGCGCGAGGCGCTGCGGGCGGCGTGGCTCGGTTGAGTGGCGTCATCGTCTCGCGCGACGGGCGGCGTGACGGCGCGGGGATCGCCGCGGAGCAGTGAGCACCGCGGCGTGGTGCTCACCGCGGCGTGGCGCTTACTGCGGCTTGGTGAACCCACCGTTGAGGATCCAGCCCATCGCCGCGCGATCGAGCTCGGACCAGCGGTCGTCCCACAGGTAGCGGTTGATGCGCGGGAACTCGACCTCCATCGCGCGCTCGATCTTGGCGTGCTTGGCGCGGTCCTCGGCGGTCGACGAACCGTCGGCGAGGCGCTGCCCGTACGGCAGCAGCTCGCGCTTGAGCTGGAGGTAGCGGCCGCACATGCGGCGGAACTCGTCGAACTTGCGGTCCTTGGCGAGCTTCTGGAACGGCTCCTCGCCCTCGACCACCGTGACCGGCGGCGGCGCGGGGAGCCCGAGCTCGACGATGATCGACGCGCTCGCCACCGCGGCGGCCTGCGCGGCGTCCTCGGCGGGCATCTCGGGCGGAAGCTCGGCGTCGGCGCGCGGAGCGCCCATCACACCGGCGGCCGCGCCGCTCGAGCCGGCGCTCGGCGCGTCGGGCTGCGCGGGATCGGCCGATGCGCCGCCCGAGCCGGTTGATGACGACGAACGGAACGCGGCCTCGCCGCGCGCCGCCTGCGCCTCGAACCCCGCGGGATACTCGTGGCCATCGCCGCAACCCGCGAGCGGGAGCAGCGCGGCGCCGGCGAGCAGCACCGCGGCGAGGGACGCGACGCGCGGCGCGACGGGCAGACGACCGCGCATCACTGGAACATCCCCGGCGCGAGGTGCTTGCGGAGCCACTCGTAGTCCGGCCCCGGCCAGAAGATGTCGTTCTGCGGCAGGGTCATGTAGTAGTCGACGTCCTTCTGCTTCGCGGCGTGCGCGTGGCTGCGCACCGAGCCGTCGGCGAAGGTGAAGTTCCAGTGGCCCGGGTGCCACGCGGCGATCTTGTCGACCCAGATGCCGTTGCCGGTCACGCTGATGCCGAAGCCGTTGATGTTGTAGCCGCGGTGGTCGTACTCGAGGCTGGTGACGATCGTCTCCGACGGGAGCGGGATCTTGCCCATCGTGTTCACCTGCCAGTTCGGCGGGCCGCCCCACATCGGTCCCTCGCCCGTCGAGATGAAGGCGTTGAACGAGTAGGTGCGCATCCGCTGGAACTGCGAGAACGGATCGAACGGGCTCTTGTAGGTCGTGAGGCTGCCGATGTAGGGCCACATGCGGCCCTTCTTGACGGCGTTCTCGGTCTCGAAGCCGCTGCCGTTGAGGTTCGTCTGGCCCTGCACCCAGTCCCACGCCGTCAGCCCGGTGTCGACGCCCATGAAGCGCCCCGAGTTGTCGCCGTAGTACTGGACGAATCCGATGTTGAGCTGGCGCTGGTTCGACAGGCAGACCGTCGACATCGACTGCCGCTTGATCTGCGGCACGATGGACAGCACGAGGGCGACGATCAGGACGACGATCCCGACGACGACGAGGAGCTCGACGAGGGTGAATGCCCTCCGGCCTGACGAGGTGTGCTGGCGCATCCCCGCAGAATCGCCCTCAGGCAGGGCGATGTCAACCGAATCGCGGATGAAGCGGTCGAGAATCGTCGGAATGGTCGGTTCGGCGGACGGTGCCGCTTCCGCGGCCCTCGCCGCGGAGGCGTTCCATCCGCAACCGTCGCCCTCGCTCACCCCGCCGCGCAGCGCGCAGCCCAGGCCTCGCGGAGCGCCGCGTGGAATCGCGCGGCATACGCGCCCGTGTCGGCGAGCGGCGAGGCCGCGAGCTGTGCGCGGAGCGAACCGCGGAGCCCCGCGAGCCGCGCCCGGTCGCCGGCGAGCCGGCGCGCGATCTCCACGAATTCCGCGGGATTCGCCGCCACCAGCTCGGGGAGGCCGACCGTGCGCAGCAGGCTCGCGCCGACGCGCGACGCGTGCCGGTCGCCCTCGAGGACGACCACGGGCACGCCCATCCACAGCGCCTCGCAGGTGGTGGTGGTGCCGTTGTAGGGCGTGGTGTCGAGCGCGACGTGCACGCGCCCGTACAGCGCGAGGTGCTCGGCGACGCCCTTGGTGTACGCGATGATCTCGACCCGCTCGCGCGCGATGCCGCCCGCCTCGAGGCGCTCCACGAAGTGCGCGCGCGCCGCCTCGCCCGAGAGCGACTTCGACTTCACGAGCAGGCGCGATCCCGGCACCGCGGCGAGCGCCTGCGACCAGAGCGCGACCGTGTCCGCGGAGACCTTGCTCGAGAGGTTGAACGAGCCGAAGGTGCAGGGCGCCGCCGCGTCGGGAAGGCTCGGCTCCACCCCGTGCTCGGGCCAGCAGTAGCCGAGGAAGCACGGATCGAGGCGGATGAGCCGCTCGGTCGCGAGCTCGTCGGCGCCGCCCGCTCCGCCGGTCGCGCGCGGATCGGTCACCGAGTCGACGATCCGGTGGTCGACCGCGGGATGTCCGGTGGTGTTCGGATAGCCGATCGCGCTCACGATCACAGGCGCGGGCTTGCGGTCGAGCGCGCGCAGCCGCCCGCCCGCGGTGTGGCCGGACAGCTCGACGAGCACGTCGATCCGCGCCTCGCGGATCGCGGCGTCGAGCGCCGCGTCGTCGAGGAACGCCGCCTCGACCCACCGGTCGAACAGCCCGCGGAAGCGCTGTTCCATCGCGTCACCCGCGTTCGGCGGCGTGGTCGAGAAGGCGACCAGCACCGTGCCCGCGGGCTTCGCGGCGAGAAACGCCTCGGCGAAGTAGCCGACCGAATGCGTGCGGAGGTCGCCCGAGAGGACGCCGATCCGCAGCGGGCGCGCCGGATCCGGGTCGCGCGGCGGACACGCCGGCAGCGGCAGCGCCACGCATCGGCGGTAGTCGCGGTGCGCCGCGGCGATCTCCGCCGCCGGTCGCGTCGCGTAGTTGAGCGCGAGCAGCAGCCGTCCGCGCAGCTCGGGATCGGCGGGCGTCGCGGCGACGGCGGCCGCGAGGACCTCGATCGACTCGTCGACGCGGTCGGCGGCCTCGAGCGCCGACGCGTGGGCGCGCGCGAGTTCGGGCCAGACCGGCCGCAGCGCGCCCCCGCGCTCGCAGGCCTCGATCGCGCCCGCGACGTCGCCCGTCTGCGTGAGCGTGAGCGCGAGCCCGAGCCACGCGCGCTCGTAGCGCGGGTCGATCTCGAGCGCCTTGCGGAGCTGCTCGGCGGCCTCCGCGAATCGCCCCGCGCCCATGAGCGCGTTCGCGAGGTTGTTGCGGAAGCCCGGCACCTTGGGCGCCGCCTGCACCGCGCGCTGCAGCTGGTGGATCGCCTGCGCGCCCTGCCCCGCCTGCGTCAGCAGCAGCGCGAGCGCCTGGATCGCGTCGAGGTTTCCCGGCTGGCGCTGCACCAGGAACCGCAGCGACGCGATCGCGGCGTCGAGGCGTCCCTCGCGGGCGTCGCGCAGCGCGCGCTGGATGGGAGTCTCGGTCGCCATGATTGATGCTCAGGCGCGATGCTCAGCCGCGGTGGGTCGGGAGCGCGGCGGGGCCGCGCGGATCGTGCCCAGCCACCGCGGCGCGCCTCACGGCCGCTCCCGCGGCGTGTACCCCTCCGGCCCCTTCGCGGCGAAGGTCGACTGGTCGAAGTCGCCGTTCACCTTGAGACCGGTGTAGGTCGAGGTCGAGACCTCGGCGCCCGGAGTGCCCTCGGTCACCGACTGCACGACCACCTTGCGCGGCCAGCCGTCGGCCTTGCCGTAGTGGATGGTCTCGATCGTGTAGACGACGTCGGTCACCGCGCCCTGGCCGTTGCCGATGTCGGGGTTGTAGAGATCGCGGCTCTTGAGCAGCTCGACGACATCGCACGCGACGCCGTCGAAGGTCTCCTGACGCAGCACGCGCGCGCCGACGATCACCGGCTCGAGGCCCGCGCTCGCGTTGTCGCGCGGGCCGAGGAACGACTTCGCGCGCGTCGCGACGAACCAGGTCGGCAGCGCGGGGAACGCCCGCGAGCCGATGCGGAACCAGTCGGTCCCCGCGTCGAAGTAGTTCTTGGCCTGGTCGTTCACCAGCACCGCGCGGCGGCCGTCGTAGATGAACGCCTCGCCGGGCTTGCCGTCGACGAGCTCGGCGACCCGCATCATCGGGATCGACGCCGAGTCGTTCTGCGTGAACCGCAGCTGCACGCGCCGGCTCTTGCCGACGCCGGCGGGCTGGCGGTTCTCCGGCACGCCCACCATGGTGGTGCAGGTCACGACCTCGATGGTCTTGATGTCCTTCGCCTGGTTCATGGCGCGGTCGACGATCGCCTGCGCATCGGGGAGGACGAGGAGCGGCGGGAGCATGGTCGCGGCCTTCGCGGCCTCGGGGGTCTTCGCTGCCTGGGGCTCCTTCGCGGCCTCCGGTGCGGGCGCGGGCTCCTTCACCGGCTGCGGCGCGGGGCGCTTCTGCTGACCGCGCATGACGGTCGGCGCCTCCTCGGCGCCCGGCGCGCTGATCTCGTGGTCGTCAGGGATCTTCATCCCGGGCGGCAGCGTGACCTGCGGCTTCGACTTCGCGTTCGCCGAGCCGTCCTTCGCGGCCGCCTCGACGCGCGCCACCTCCGCCTGCTGCTCGGGGCTCAGGGGCTGGCCCTTCACCGTCACCGCCGTCGGCGCGGAACCCGCGACGGCATCCGGCTTGGACGCCGCGGGCGCGCTGCTGCACGCGACGAGACCGCCGCACAGGACGCTCCCAAGGAGACCGCCGCCTGTGACGGCAGCGGCGATGGTCTGGACGAGACTCGAGGAAGGGGTCGGCTTCGACATGGCGGCAAGCATACCGCGCCGCATGCCGCGGGTTCAGCCGTCAGCGGGCAAGCGCGGCGTCGAGGACCTTGCGGAGCCCCGCCCCGGACGGATCGGCCAGGCCGACCTCGACCTCCGCGACCTTGCCGTCCTTGCCGATCACCACGAGCGTCGGGATGCCGCGGACGCCATACGCCGCCGCGAGCTCGTCGCCCTTGAGGAGGCAGCCGTAGGTGAACTTCTTCTTGGTCATGTACGCCTTGGCGGCGTCCGCCTCCTGCTCCCAGGTGTTCACGCCGAGGATCACGACGCCCTTGTCCTTGTAGTCGTCGTGCAGCTTCTGCATGGTCGGCATCGCCGCCTTGCACGGCCCGCACCAGGTCGCCCAGAAGTCGAGCAGCACGACCTTGCCCTTGAGCGACGCGAGCGTGACCTCCTTGCCGCCGAGGTCGGTGAGCGTGAAGTCGGGCGCTGCGTCGCCGACCTTGACGGTCAGCTCGGGCATCCCGGGCTCCTCACCTTCGGCGCCCGCCATGAAGCCGGGCATCTCGGGCTCGGTCTTGGTGAAGCCTTCGGGCGCCTTCAGCGAGAACGCGGCGTCGTCGATCTTCGGGTCGAGCTTCAGGCCGAACACGGTGAAGATCATCTCGGGCGCGGGCATGGCCATGCCGCCGTCCTCCATGCCGTCCTCCATGTCCAGACCCTGCGGCATGTCGCCGAACTCGGGCTTCGTCGTCTGGCGGCGCGGAAGGCCGTCGATCCGCGCGATCGCGAGCGTCTGGTGGAGCGTGACGGTCATGCCGCCGATCACCATGGCGGGCTTCATGCCGTCTTCGCCGTCCTCGCCCTCCTCGCCGTCCTCACCATCGAGCTCCTCGTTGGGCACGGCGCCCATCGGCGCCTCCATCCGGTGGACGAGCTTGACGACGTCGCACTCGAGCTCATCGACGGTGGTGGTGCCGGCGAGCTCGATCGAGATCAGGTCCGACTCGTTCAGTTCGAGCCCGCCGCGGCGGAGGAACTCGGGGAAGGACTGGATCCCCATCAGCGCGACGAACGCGGCCTGCGCGCCGCCGTCGGTGTAGGTCTTCTTCGCGGGATCGACCTCGAGCACCTTGCCGTCGTGGATCACGAGGACCGTGCCCTGCTTCGGGCCATCGACGCGCTCGGCGCGGATCGAGTCGGGCGGGATGGGCGGAAGGCCCATGCCGGGCTCCGGCGCCTTCGCGTCCTTCGCGGCCTCGGCGTAGCGCACGGTGAACCGCGACTTGCCCATCATCTCGGGCGGCATCATCGCCTTCATCGCCGGGTCGTCGCCGCCGAGGGTCATCTGGCCGGTGAACTGGACCGACTTCGCGGCCTTCACCGCGGCGAGCGCCTTGTCGTAGAGCGCCTTGGCCTTCGGGTCGATGGTGCGCTTGACGTCCTGCTTCGCGCCATCCTTCGCGCCGTCCTTCGCCGCGGCCTTCACCGCGGGCTTGGCGGGCTGGCCGCCGGGCACGGTCGGCGTCGCGGGCACGAGGACCTGCGCGCAGAGGGGCGAGGTGGCGAACGCGACGAGCGCGACGGCGGCGAGGGAGCGGATCGTGGGCATGGAGGGCACCTGATGCGCGCGCCCCGCCGATCCGTCAGCGACCGCCGCCGGATCAGTAGAGCACGCGGAAGCGGATCGTACCCGCAACCGCGCGGAGTTCGTCGACCACGGCGTCGTCGTAGGACTTGTTCACATCGGTGACCACGTAGCCGACCGACTCGCTGGTGCGCAGCGACTGGCCGAGGATGTTGATGCGGCGCCGGGCGAGGATGCCGTTGATCTCGGCCAGCACGCCCGGCTGGTTGCGGTGGAGATGCAGGAAGCGATGCGCGCGCGGCGTCGGCGGCAGCGCGATCTCGGGGAGGTTCACGCTGCCCGCGGTGGCGCCGGTGTTGACATGGTCGACCAGCCGGTTCGCGACGAAGAGGCCGATCCCCTGCTGGGCCTCGGCGGTCGAGCCGCCGATGTGCGCGGTCAGGATCACGTTCGGCACTCCGCGCAGTGGCGTGTCGAACGGCTCCTTGTTCGAGTTCGGCTCTGCGGGGAAGACATCGACCGCGGCGCCGCCGAGGTGGCCCGCCTTGACGCTCGCGGCGAGCGCCGCGAGATCGACGATGTGCCCGCGCGAGAGGTTCAGGAGCAGCGCCCCCTGCCGCATCTTGCGCAGCTCGCGCTCGCCGATCAGGTTCGTGTTCTCGCGGCGGCCGTCGACGTGCAGGCTCACGACGTCGGACTTCGCGAGGAGATCCGCGAGCGACTTCGCCTTGCGGGCGTTGCCGAGCGGCATGACCTCGGCGAGGTCGTGGTAGAGCACGTGCATGCCCATCGCCTCCGCCAGCACCGAGAGTTGCGAGCCGATGTGCCCGTAGCCGACGATGCCGAGCGTCTTGCCGCGCACCTCGCTGCAGCCCTGCGCGCTCTTGCGCCAGCCGCCCGCGTGGAGGATGCGGTCGCTCTCGACGGCGCGGCGCATGAGCATCACGATCTCGCCGATCGCGAGCTCGACCACGCTGCGGGTGTTCGAGTACGGCGCGTTGAAGACGGCGACGCCGCGGCCCGCCGCGCTCGCGAGGTCGACCTGCTCGGTGCCGATGCAGAAGCAGCCGACGGCGAGCAGGCGGTCGGCCGCGGCGAGCGCGCGCGCGGTCAGGCGCGTCTTCGAGCGGATCCCGAGGATCGAGACGCCCTTCAGCGCGCGGACGAGTTCGTCCTCGGGCAGCGCGTCGGACAGCGTCTCGACCATGTAGCCCTCGTCGCGCAGGCGCTGCGCGGCGTCGGCGTGGATGTTCTCGAGGAGGAGCGCGACCATGCGCGACTTGGGGAAGCTCGGCGCGCCGGGGAGGCCGTAGATCCACAGCAGTTCCTCGACGCTGCGCACGACGCGGTCGGCGCGCGCGACGACGTTCTCGCGGGTGATGTTCTCGCAGTACGCGACGAATTCCTGCGCCGCGCCGAGGTCGCGGATCTCGCAGTCGGTCGCGCCGTCGCCGACGGCGATCACGGTGCCCTTGAGACCGAGCGCCTTGACCGCGGCGGGCTTGCCCTTCGGCTTCGCGAGGTGCGACGAGGCGTTGTAGCCCACCACGGTCGCGCCGTCCTTCGACCACTCGAAGTCGTTGGCGACGACGTGGTCGGCGGCGATCCCGAGCTCGGCGCAGACAGGCACGACGTAGTCGCGGAAGCCGGAGCTCACGACGTAGATGCCCGCCGCGTTCCTGCGGATCGCGGCCTTGTGCGTGCGGAAGCTCGGCGCGAGGCGCTTCTTCAGGAGCTTCACCACCGCGTCGACATGCGCGCGCGTGATGCGCAGCATCGACAGGCGGCGCTTGAGCGACTCGTCGATCCCGATGCGGCCCTCCATGCCGTCGCGCGTGATGCCCTCGATCGCGAGCACCTTCGCCTCGTGGTCGGGGTCGTCGGCGAGCGCGAGCTTCGCGATCTCGTCGAGGCCCTCGGCGGCGACGATCGTCGAGTCGAAGTCGAGGATGAGTGTCGTGGGCTCGGCGGGCATGGAGAGCGACCATATCGGCACGATTCGGGCCGCGCCTAGGGAAACCGTTCCAGTCCGCCCCGCGTCTCCAGACGCCGGCGTACCCGCAGACTACCGCGCAGTACCGTTCAGTACCCGGTACTTGGCGTGCACCGAAGCGTCCGACGATCGCGAGCCCGCCCGATTCATCGAGAACCGCGGGAAACGAAGCCTTGGCGAGGGTCGGGACCCTGCATGCCGCCCTGTACGCGGTACCTACCGTGCAGTACCCGCCACTGAGCGGTAGATACCGCCTTCCGCGGAAGGGTCTCCGGAAGCGCCTGCGGAAGCGTCTCGGGGAGAGGCGGGGCGCGGACGCCTCGGGCGACTCGTGTGAGTCCTCACGCCATGATGCCGCGCACGAGCTCGCCCTTCACGTCGGTCAGGCGGTAGTCGCGGCCCTGCGCGCGGTAGACGAGCTGCTTGTGGTCGATGCCCAGCAGGTGCAGCAGCGTCGCATGCAGGTCGTGCACCTCGACCGGGTTCTCGACGATGTTGTACGAGTAGTCGTCGGTCTTGCCCCAGGTGATGCCCGGCTTGATGCCGCCGCCCGCCGCCCACACGCTGAAGCAGCGCGGATGGTGGTCGCGGCCGTAGTTGTCGCGCGCGAGCGTGCCCTGCGAGTAGACCGTGCGGCCGAACTCGCCTGCCCACAGCACCAGCGTGTCGTCGAGCAGCCCGCGGCGCTTGAGGTCGCTCACGAGCGCCGCCTGCGCCTGGTCGACCGCCTTCGCCTGCGCGCCGAGCTCGCCGGGCAGGTTGCCGTGCTGGTCCCACCCGCGCATGTAGAGCTGGATGAAGCGCACGTCCCGCTCCGCCAGGCGGCGCGCGAGCAGGCAGTTCGCCGCGAACGAGCCGGGCTTGTGGACGTCGGGCCCGTACATCTCGAGCGTCTTCGGATCCTCGTCGGAGAAGTCGGTGAGGTCGGGCACCGACATCTGCATGCGGTACGCCATCTCGTGCTGCGCGATGCGCGCGCGCACCTCGGGGTCGAGGCTCTCCTTGAACTCCTCCTCGTTGAGCTCGCCGACGAGGTCGAGCATGCGCCGACGGTCCTCGCGCGAGACGCCGTCCGGGTCGCGCAGGTAGAGCACCGGATCGCGCCCAGAGCGCAGGCGGCATCCCTGGTGCTCGCTCGGCAGGAACCCGCTGCCCCAGAAGCGCGCGCTGAGCGCCTGCATGTTGCCGACGCCCTGCGTGATCATGACCACGAACGCGGGCAGGTTCGAGTTCATGCTGCCGAGGCCGTAGCTCAGCCACGAGCCGAAGCTCGGGCGGCCCGGCTGCTCGGTGCCGGTCTGGAAGAAGGTGATGCCGGGCTCGTGGTTGATCGCCTGCGTGTGCATCGAGTTGATCATGCAGATCTCCTTCGCGATGCCGCCCGTGTGGGGCAGCACCTCGGAGAGCCACAGGCCGTCCTCGTTGTTCTCGAAGCGGTCGAAGCGGAACTTGGTGGGCGCGACCGGGAAGCGCGCCTGGCCGCTCGTCATGCCGGTGATGCGCTGGCCGTTGCGCACCGAGTCGGGCAGGTCCTCGTTGTAGCGCGCCTGGAGCTGCGGCTTGTAGTCGTAGAGGTCGAGCTGGCTGGGCGCGCCCTCCATGTGCATGTAGATGACGCGCTTCGCCTTGGGCGCGAAGTGCGGACCGGGCGCGAACGCCGCGGGAATGCCGTCGGCGCCGAGGATCGGGCTCGCCGAGGCCCGTCCGCCGAGCTGCTCGCCGAGCAGCTGCGAGAGCGCGATGCCGCCGAGGCCGGCGCCGAGCGTGGACGCGACCGATCCGAAGAAGCGGCGGCGCGTGAGGTTGAGGAGGTACTCCTCGAGTCCGTCGGCGGGCGTGGCGCTGGGTTTCTGGGTGGGCATCGTGGATCTCCCGTCTCTCGCTCTCCGGTCAGTCCTTCACGATCGTCGCGTCGCTCGAGAGCACCGCGTTGGCAAGCATGGTCCATGCGGCGAGCTCGGCGGCGTCGATGTCGGCGGAGCTCTTCACCTCGCCGACGTCGAGCAGCTTCTCGGCGTCCTCGGGCTTCGCGGCGTAGCGCGCGCGGTTCTCGGCGAGCGCGCGCGACATGCGCTCGAACATCGCCTCGGACGGCGTGGTGCCGGTCGCGCGGCGGTAGAGCTCGGCGAGCCGGGCGCGGTCGTCGGCGCGCGCGCGGATGGCGCGCTCGGCGGCCATGCGGGCGGCCTCGACGAACTGCGGGTCGTTCCAGAGGACGAGCGCCTGCAGCGGCGTGTTGGTCACGAGCCGCTTGGTGGTGCAGAACTCGCGCGTCGGCGCGTCGAGCGTGAGCATCGTCGGCGGCGGCGCGGCGCGCTTCCAGTACGTGTACATGCTGCGCCGGTGGAGCTCGTCGCCCATGCCCTGCTGGTAGATGCGCGTGTTCGACTGCAGCATCGCGACCTCCTGCCACAGGCCCTCGGGCTGGTACGGCTTCACGCTCGGCCCGCCCGGACGCTCGACGAGGAGCCCGGCCACGTAGAGCGCCTGGTCGCGGATCTGCTCGGCGCTCAGGCGCTGGCGCGGGAAGTACGAGAGCAGCCGGTTGCCCGGGTCGGCGGCGACGACCTCCGGCCGCACGCGCGAGGTCTGGCGGTAGGTGGCGCTGGTGACGATGTCGCGCACGAGCGCGCGCAGGTCCCAGCCGCCGTCGCGGAAGCGCACCGCGAGCGTGTCGAGGAGCTCGGGGTTGGTGGGCCACTCGCCCTGCAGTCCGAAGTCGTCGCTGGTGCGGACGATGCCGTTGCCGAAGAACTGCTCCCACACGCGGTTGACCACCACGCGCGCGGTGATCGGGTTCTCGCGCGAGACGATCCACTGCGCGAGGCCGAGGCGGTTGCGCGGGGCGTCGGCGGGAAGCGTGCCGAGCGCCGCGGGCACGGCGCGCTCGACGCGGCGGTTCCGGTCGGGGTGGTCGTAGGCGCCGCGCATGTGCACGAAGGTCTCACGCGGCATGGCGGACTCCTTCATCACCATCGTCTTCGGGGTCGACGCGAGGAGCTTCGCACGCTCGGCGGCGACGCGCTCGATCTCGCGCTGCGCCGCGATGAAGGTCGGCGAAAAGCGCACGCGCCAGCCGTTGCGGGCGGCCTCGGCGGCCTCGGGACGCACCCGTCCGTCGCCCGCGGCGAGCGCGACCATGTCGCGGTCGAACACGCCGTCGCGCGGGATCGCGCGGCTGTAGAAGCCCGCGGCGCCGCCGGTGTTGACCACCTTGCACACGAGGAAGTTCTCGCCCGGCACGAGGTCGAGCGAGACGCGGTCCTGGTCGGGCGCCGCGCCGCGCTGCGCCTGGTTCTCGAGGACCTTGCGGCCGTTGAGGTACATGACGAGGCCGTCGTCGGAGCCCATCGAGAGCTCGACCTTGCGCGCGTCGGGCGAGTAGATCTGCCGCGCGACGAACTCCGCGCCCACCGACTCGGCGAGACGCGCGACCTGCCCGTCGACCACGCCGGGCGCGTAGCGCCACGCGTCGTCCTGCGATCCGTACTTGAAGCGCTGCCCGCGCACGAAGGCCGGCGCCTTCTCGGGGCCGTACTCCACGCCGTAGGCCTCGCCGGCCTTGCCGACGAACGGACCGGCGATGTACCAGCCGCTCACCGCCTGCGGGAGCCGCGCGATCGCGTCGTCGGTCGCGCGCATCGGCGTGAGCCGCACGCGCCCGAACACATGCTGCGCGTAGGGCGACCGGTAGTCGAGGGTGATGCGGAGCTCGGTGCCGCCCGCGAAGCCGAACGGCTTCCGCGCGGCGAACATCGCGGTGCGCATGCCTCCGACCTCGTGGCCGCGGACGGCCCACTGGCGTCCCTCGCCCTTGGTGAGCGCGTTCACGGCGCGGTAGTCGCCGTTCTCCTGCTCGTAGTCGCCCCAGGCCCAGGTGAGCTCGACCGCCTCGCGCCGCGAGGGATCGGCCACCGACACCGCCTCGACGGCGATGTGGTCGAGCACGGCGTTGCCGTTGGGAGCGCGTCCGACCCGTCCGCCCGCGAGCGACGGATCGGTCATCGCCTCGAGCAGCAGGAGCCGCAGCCCGTCGCCGGGATCGCCCGCCGCCGTGCGCAGCACGATGATGTGCTCGTCGGCGTCGGGATTCGCCCCGCCCGCGAGCACCGAGCCGTCGCCCTGCACGGTCATCATCGCGCCGCCGCCGCTGGTCGCGCCCGTCACCGCGACGGCCGCCGGCGCGAAGCCGGTGCGCACGCCCGCGACGAACGCCTCGAGTTCGGCCCGCTCGGCCTCGCCCGCGCTCGCCTGCTGCTCCTTCGCCTTGCGCTCGGCCTCGGCGAGGATCGAGAGCGCGCCCTCGTCCTCCTTGCGCGGCACCTCGATGAACGGCTCGAACGCGCGGTTCGGGTCGGGCAGCTGCGAGTAGAGCCCCGGCTCCTCGTTCGAGTTGAAGAACGCGATCAGCGAGTAGAAGTCCTCCTGCGTGACCGGGTCGAACTTGTGGTCGTGGCAGCGCGCGCAGCCGACCGAGAGGCCGAGGAACGCCGCGCCCGTCGTGTTCACGCGGTCGACGGCGTACTCGAGCAGGTACTCCTCGTTGATCGCGCCACCCTCGTCGGTGGTGACATGGGCGCGGTTGAAGCCCGACGCGACCACCTGGTCGACGCTCGCGCCGGGGATCAGGTCGCCCGCCAGCTGCTCGACGATGAACTGGTCGTACGGCTTGTTGGTGCGGAAGGCCTCGATGACCCAGTCGCGCCAGAGCCACATCTGCCGTCCCGCGTCCATGTGGATGCCGCAGGTGTCGGCGTAGCGCGCGATGTCGAGCCACGGCACCGACATGCGCTCGGCGTAGCGGGTGCGGTACGGCTCCTCGGTGGTCAGTCGGTCGAAGAGGCGCTCGTAGCGGTCGACGCGCGGGTCGGCGAGGTACGCGTCGGTCTCCTCGGGCGTGGGCGGCAGGCCGGTCAGGTCGAGGTAGAGGCGGCGGACGAGGTCCTCACCGTCGGCCTCGGCGCTCGGGTGCGCGCCGGCGCGCTCGAGCCGCGCGAGCACGAAGCGGTCGACGTCGTTGCGCGGCCAGGCGGTGTCGCGGACGGCGGGCGCCGCGGCCGCGACCGGCGCGTTGAACGCCCAGTGCGACTCGTAGGGCGCGCCCTCCTCGATCCAGCGGCGCAGGAGCGCCTTCTCGCCGTCGCCCAGCGGCCGCTTGCCGCTCTCCGGCGTGGGCATGACGCGGTTCGGGTCGTGGTCGTTGATGCGCTTCCAGAGATCGCTCGCGTCGGCGTCGCCCGGGACGATCGCGGGGCCGTTCTTGCGCGGCGCGACGGCGAGCTCGCGGATGTCGAGGCGCAGCCCCGCCTGCTGGTTGGCGCGGTCCGGTCCGTGGCAGAGGAAGCAGCGGTCCGACAGGATGGGGCGGATGTCGCGCCCGTAGCGGATGGGACCCGTCTCGGCGAGGCTCACGGTCGTCGCGGTGGCGCCCGGCGCGGGCCGCGCTCCGGCGCCCAAACCCCGGCTGGCGCCCCCCGGGGGCACAAAGAGCGCTCCAGCGGCCGCGGCCGCCACGATCCCTGCAAGGACGAACGGGGTTCTCGTGAAAGTCACGAAACGGAGTGTAACGCCGCCCCGACCCTGTCCAACCCCTCTCGGATGCCGATCGGGATCTTTGCCGCGGACGGGACGCGCCGGAGGGGACGTCGCGATTCTCGAGTTTCTTGCGCAGAGGCGGCGCCCCTCCCGTCTATTCACCTGTGGCGAAAGACAGCCGCCCGACAGGCTCGAAGATTGCTCGGGCGGAGGCTATGGAAAAGGGACCTAGGACCTGCCTGGGCCAGTGAGCGCGGAGGCGGAACCGCTGCGTGAAACTGGAACTAACGATTTGCAGATTCGAGCCAATCGACCGACGAGGAGTCACTCCTTCGTCGGTCGATGTCGTTTTGCGCGCGAAGAAGGAAGCCGACCGAGGCGCCCGCCCAACGCTCACGCGTCGTCCATGACCTCGCCCCGGTCCACGAACACCAGCCGAAGCCGAATCGCCGACCGGGCCAGGCCGTACATCTCGCCGACGGCCGCCGCGTAGCCCTCGAGTTGCTCGAAGTAGTCGCGCAAGGTCGCGGCGAACCGCTCGCCCGACGAGCCGACCGCGCCGGTCTTGAAGTCCACGATGACGGCACCGGTCGGCGGGGCCTCGGACCCGCCGCGCGAGGCCGCGAGGAGCTCCAGACGGTCGATGCGCCCGTGCACCAGTCCGTCGGCGGTCTCGCGCACGAAGGGCAGTTCGGTCAGGACGCGCGTGTCCTCCGCCGGCCGCAGCGCGTCGGCCACCGGGCCCGTCGCACAGCGCTCGAGCACGGCGCGCACGCCCGTGAGCATCGCCAGGCCGTCCGCATCGCCGCCGATTGGACGCCCCTTCTCGACCGCCGCGCGTCGCCGCGCGCGCTCGAGCAGCGCGGCACGCTGTGCGTCGGTCGCGATCGCCTCCACCGAGCGCACCTCGCGGAAGCACTCGTGGACGAGCACGCCGCGCACCGCGACATCGTCGTCGCCGAAGGGGTCGAACTGCCACGGATCGCGCGCCTCGTGCATCGACGGCGGCGCCGCGTTGCCCGAGGCGCGCGGGACGACGACGATGAGCGGATCGGCGTCGCCTCCCGCGCGGGACAACTCGTCTTCCGCGCGGCGTGAATCGCCTTCCGCACCGCGGGACTCCACCGCCGCCGCGACACCCTTCGACTTCATCACGCCGTACTCGACCTTCCAGAAGGGTTCGTCGCCGTTGGGCGTCGCGTCCTGGAAGGCCTTCGTGATCGCGCCGGCGGCGCCGAGCGTGTCGTCGGCGCCCGCGAGGCCGTCGACGGCCGACATGATCAGCCGCGCCGAGGTCGGGAGGCTGGTGGAGCCGCTGGACTTGGCGCGCGACGCACGCTTGCCCGCCGCCGGCTTCGACGACGGCTTCGCCGCCGACGCCTTCGCCTTCGGCTTCACCACGACGAGATGCAGGCCGCTCTTCGCGCGTGTGAGCGCGACATACAGCGCCGAGAGGTCGTCGAGGATGCGCCGCCGCCGCTCGTCGCGCTCGAAGAGCGACAGCTCGGGAAGCCACTGGCGCACCTCGTCGTTGAGGAGCGGCGCGACCAGCCTCGGCGGCTCGGTCGGGCTGGTGACGAGCATGCCCCAGCCGGTCGGCGCGGCGCCCCAGCCCTTCTCGAGCGACGGGAGGATGACCTCGTCGAACTCGAGGCCCTTCGACTTGTGCACGGTCATCACGCGCACCTTGTCGGAGCTGCTCGCGTCGGCCTTGTCGGCCTCGATCGCCTCGATGAGCTCGAGCGTGCGCGCGGGCGGCGCGCCCGCCGCCGCGCCGTTGCCCGCGCCCGAGAGATCCTCGGCGATGGCGACGACGCGCGCGAGCCGACCCGCGTCGCGCGGCGAGAGCGCGCCGTGCGCGCCGTGCGTGTCGTCGGCGGATCCGGCGACGAGCGTGTCGAACGCCGCGCGCACGACCGCCGCCACGCCTTCGTCGGCGATGCGCGCGCGCTGCCGCGCGGCGAACGCCTCGGCGGAACGCAGCGCGTCGCCCGCATGCGCGTGCTCCTCGATCGGCCGCAGTCCCGTGACCGCCGCCATCGGCCCGCGCGACACCAGGAAATGCGAGATCCGGTCGCCCGGGTTGTCGATGAGGCGCAGCATCGCCACCACCCCCGCCACCGCGGGCGAGTCGAGCAGCGTCGCGCGGCCCTCGTCGCTCGCCGCGACGCCGAGCGCGCGCAGCGCGGCGATGGTGTCGGCGATCTCGCGGTTGGTGCGCACGAGGATGCCGACCGTGCGGTCGGGCGCCTCGCGCCGGATGCGCGCCGCGATCGCCGCGGCGCAGTCGGTGGCGGTGAAGCGCTCGGCCGGCGAATCGTCGGGTGCGGCCGCCGCCTCGGCGGCATCCCCGGCGACAACCCCAGCTACAACCCCGGCTTCATCGCCGGCGTCCTCCCCGGCGCCGCCTCCCGCGGCATCCGCCGCGCCATCGCCCGCGTCGGCCGCCGCGTCCCCGTCCGCATCGCCGCCCGACGCGTCGTCGAGTTCGCCGCAGGCGTAGAACGCGATGCGCCCGCCGATGTCGGGCCGCGCCGCCTCGTGCCGCGCGAAGCGCCATGACGAGACCGCGCGCTGGAACGCCCCCGCCGTCGCGTCGTCGGGCAGCCCCTGCGCGCGCGCCCAGTCGTGGAGCCCGATGAGCTCGATGCGCTGCTCCGCCGGCACGAGCCCGAGCAGGTCGCGCTCGAGGTTGCCGAACACGCGGTTCACGAAGTCCATCACCAGCGGCGACGAGCGGTAGCTGCGCGTGAGCGCCACGCCCGCGCCGAGCTGGTCCGCGTAGGTCCGCTCGATGTGCGCGACGAGGCCGGGCGTGCCGCCGCGCCAGCCGTAGATCGACTGCTTCGGATCGCCGACGAGCAGGAAGCGCCCGTCGCGCGCACCCGACAGCACCTCGGCGAGCAGCGGACGCATCGCGAGGAACTGCTCGACCGACGTGTCCTGCGCCTCGTCGATCGCGAGGTCGCGGATGTCGGCGCCGAGCGCCTCGCGCAGCGCCTCCGCGCGCGCGACCCGCGAATCGGCGGCCTGCGCCGCGCGCGCGACGCCGCGGCCGATGTCGCCGAAGCTGTAGAGGCCGGACTCCGCCTGCGCCGCCGCGAGCGCGGCGTCGGCCGCGGGCAGCACGCGCATCGCGCCGCGCAGCCGGTCGATCAGCGACTCGACCAGCGCGTCGCGCAGATACGCGGCGAGCTGCGTCGCCACCTCGGTGAACTCGTCCGGCACCGCGCAGCGCGAGTACGACCCACCTTCGACCATCGACCGGAAAAACTTGTGCGCCGCGAGCGCGCGGAAGTCGCGCTGCCGGAGCATCGGCACGCAGGCGCCGAAGCCCTTCACCCAGCTCTTATGCGGAGTGCCGTCCCTCTTGGTCGGCAGCGGAAGCGCGGCGAAGCGCTCGACCAGCGCGTCGTAGCGGTCCTTCCCGAGGTCGCCCGGGCGCTCGAGGCGCTCGGCCCAGCCCCACGCCTGCTCGACCCCATCGGGGCGGACCGCCGTCGCGCGGTAGATGTCGAGCGGCGAGACCGACGTGCCGCCGAGCAGCGTGGTGATCGCGCGCGTGACCGACGGCTTCGGCGCGCCCTCCTCGAGGAGGTCGAGGAGTTCCTCGGCGCCCTCCGCCGCGAGGATCCGCGCCGCGACCGTCGCGCGCAGCTCCTCGATCTCGCGTTCGTCGCCGACGGTCCACTCGGGGGGCAGGCCGACCTCGTCGGGCAGCGCGCTCGCCACCCGGTGGAAGAACCCGTCGATGGTGCCCACCTGCAGCCGGTGCAGCTCGGCGCACAGCGCCTCGAGCACGCGCAGGTACTCGTCGCGCGTGGCGTCGCCGACCACGTCGCGGAACGCGCGCCGCGCCGCGTCGCCGGCGGCGCCCTCGGTCGCACCCTGCGCCGCATGCGCGAGGATGCGCGCGAGGATCTCGCCCGCCGCCTTGCGGGTGAAGGTCACCGCGAGGATGCGCGCCGGCTCCGGCTCGCGCCCGGCGCGCAGCGCGTCGATCGACCAGCGCAGGATGCGGTTCGCGAGCGTGAAGGTCTTGCCCGAGCCCGCGTTCGCGATCACCACCGAGCGCGGCGTCGCGTGGGGATCGGCGTGGAGATCGGCGTGGAGATCCGCGTGGGGATCAGCCTGCGGCGCGGAGTCGGCGCTCATGCCTCACCTCCGCCGCTGCGCGAGTCGTCCCCGCCGCGCGTTTCGTCCCCGCCGCGCGACTCGTCCCCGCCGCGCGTTTCTTCATCGTCGAGCACCCGGAACCCAAGCCCCCAGACCGGGCCGAGCGGGTCGTCGGGCCGCACGGGAATGCGCGCGCTCGGCGTGAAGTCGCCGGCGAGGATCCGCGCGACGATCTCCGACGCCTGCGCCTCGGCGGCATCGAGGTCGAGGTCGCTCGCCTCGAGGAACTCGAACCCGCTCTTCTCCATGCTCGGCGCGAGGTTGATGTAGCCGAGCGCGCCCGCGTCGACCGCGATCGGCTCAGGCATCGAGCGCAGCAGCACGCGGTAGAGCGGCAGCTGCAGGTCCTTCCACTGCCCCTTGTTCGGCCCGCGCACGACGCGGTGCGTCTTGGTGGGCGACTCGGCGTTGGACGAGGTCTTGTAGTCGAGCGCGCGGAAGATCCCGCGGTCCGGATGCACGTCGACGCGGTCGATGCGCCCGGTGAGGAGGAGGCCCTTCCCGACCGCAGCACCATCCGAAGCGCCCGCCGCCGCCAGCATCGGCGCCTGCATCGCGCCCGCACCCGGCTCGACCTCGAACGAGGTCTCGACCGCGTGGAGACGCCATCCCCCCGCGGCCTGCTCGGCCTGCAGCCGCGCGAAGCGCTCGAGCCGCCGGCGCGCGAGCGCGATCTGCACATCGACCGAGGCGATGCGCCCGGGCGGGAACCGCTCGGACGCGTACCGCTCGAGATGGCGGACGAGCGCGCGCTCGATCGCGGTGGCGTCGGTGGTCGGCGTGCTGGCGTCGAGCTCCTCGCGGCCCCACCGCTCGACGGCCGCGTGCACGAGCACGCCGAAGCCGCGCGCATCGAGCTCGACCGCGCGCTCGTCGGCCGCCTCGAGGCGCAGCCGCGGATCGGTCCGCAGCTGGAAGAGGTACGGACACTGGAGGTAGGTCTTGAACGCGGTCACGCTCACCGCGCGGATGCGCGTGCCCGCGATCGCCGGCGTGCGGGGGAACACCGCGTCGCCCGCGCGCGGAGCGGCGTCCGCGGCCGCGACGATCGGCTCCGCGTGCGCGGTCGGGAAGAGGTGCATCACCCGCGCCGCGAGATCCTCGCGACCTACCCGCAGCAGGAACCGCGACGGCCGCAGCGGATCGCCCTCGGCGGTGCGGCGCGGCACGACGAAGGAGACGCTCGCACCAACGCCGTCCCCCGACGCGGCGCGCGCACGCGCCCGCTCGAGGATCCCGTCGAGGATCCACGCGTCGCGCGCGGCGCGGCGCAGGCTCGACGGCATTCCGAGGCGGCGGCGCAGTTCGTCGGGCAGGATCGGGTCGACCACCGCGCCCTCGGGCACGCGTCCATCGGCGAATCCCGCGAGCACGAGGTGCCGCTCATCGGCCATGCCCGCGTCGAGCCAGCCGAAGATGGTCACGCCGTCGTCGCGGGAATCTCCCTGGCCGGAATCGGGGCGACGCTCGCCGGCAGCATCGCGGGCGGACTCGCGGATCGACTTCCCCCCGAGCTCCGCCAGCACGAGCGCGATCGCCTCGCGGCACGCGAGCGGCGCGCGGAAACCCGCGGGAACCTCGTCGAGATCGCGCAGCGTGCGGTCGAGCAGCCGGATGGTCGCGGCGCGCTCGGTCGCGAACGCGCCGCGCATGTCGCCACCGACGATCGCGCGCAGCGTGTCGCGCAGCGGACGCGCCCACGCGCGCGCCTCGCGACGCCCCGCGAGTGGCGCGACCAGCCGACGCACGCGACCGACGAGCGCGGCATAGCGCCGCGCGATGCGCGCGGTGCGCGAGTGGTCGCTGGACTTTCCGACGCGCGTGCCTTCGCCGTTGCCG
>JBMOGJ010000032.1:0-29968 GCA_049318425.1 Phycisphaerales bacterium
CGCCGCCCGAGCCGGCGAGGCCGTTGATCAGCATCGCCATCGGTCCGCGGTGGCCGTCCGGCGGCCACGCGCCGTCGCGCGCGTCGCGCCGCGCCCAGTAGTTGGTGACCGGACGGTTCAGGAGCTCGATGAAGCGCGTCGGGATCTGTCCGCCGCCGTTCCAGCGGTCGTCGATGAGCAGCGCCGCCTTGGTGCGCTGTCCGTAGAACTGGCGCACGAGCTCGGTCTGTCCGTCGACGCCGGTGTTCGGCACGTAGATGTAGCCGACCTTGCCGCCCGAGAGCTCCTCGACGCGCCGGCGCTTCGACTCGACCCAGTCGCGGTAGCGGAGGCTGTCCTCGCTCGCGATCGGGGTGACGACGATGTCCTTCGCGTCCTTGTCCATCACCGGCTTCTTCGAGACGGTGAGCACGGTCGACTTGCCCGCGAGGCCGACGAACGGCGCCCACGGGTCGCTCGACGGATCGACGGGAACGCCGTTCACCGCGAGGAGGTAGTCGCCCTCGCTCACGCCGAGGCCCTGCGCCGAGAGCGGCGAGCGCGCGTCGGTGTCCCAGGCGCCGCCGCCGACGAAGCGCAGGATCTTCCACGCCTTCGCCGGGGTGCCGTCCTCGTTGGTGGCGGCGGCGAAGTCGCAGCCGAGCAGGCCGACCGAGCGGGTCGGCACGCTCTCGACGTCACCCGTGCCCTGCAGGTACGCGTGGCCGACGTTGAGCTCGGAGATCATCTCGCTGATGAGGAAGTTGAGGTCCTCGCGGGTGACGACCGCCGGCAGCATCGCCTCGTACTTGGCGCGGATGGCGTTCCAGTCGACGCCGTGCATGCCCTCGTCGTAGAAGTAGTCGCGCATCACGCGCCACGCGTCGACGAGGATCTGCTGGCGCTCGTGGCGCGGATGGACCTCGGTGAGCATCGGGCTCGCGACGATCGGCTTGGGCGAACCGCCCGCGCCCGAACCCGCGATCGACGCGCCGCCGCGTCCGCCCATGAGCAGCCTCTTGCCGTCGCCGCTGACCTCGAAGCGCATGCCGGTGGCACCGGTCTTCTCGGTGAGCGTGCGCTCGGTGAGGTCGAAGATCTTGACCGTGCCGTCGCGTCCGAAGACGAGCTCGTTGCGGTCGTTGAACCCGAGCGAGCCGTAGCTGCCGGCGGGCGAGGGGAGCTGGATGCCGCGCGACTCGAAGCCGTCGAGATCGATCTCGACGGCCTTCTTCTCGTCCTTCTTCGCCTCGCCCTGCTTGCCGTCGCCCTTCTTCGCATCGGACGCGTCGTCCTGCGCGGCGCGGCTGCCGGTGACGGTCGCGGTGGCCGGCTCGCCGCCGTTGGCGGGGTTGCCCGTGCCGCTGCCGCTGAGGCTGTCGCCGTCGATCTTGAGCACGAGGTCGAGGCTGAGCTGGCCGACCATGCCGGTCAGGCGCAGCTCGCCGGTGGCGCCGTCGTAGGTGCCGCTCACATCGCCGCGGCCGCCGTCGGAGGTGAGGGTGCCCTTGACGACGGTGCCCTCGACGGTGATGTCGAGCACGAAGTCCATCGGTTCATTGCGGCCGGGCAGCGAGGCGCGGCACTTCCACGAACCCGACGGGCCGCTCGGGGCGGCTGCGGCGGGTGCGTCCTTCTTTTCGTCCTGCGCGAGGAACGCGTCGGCGAACGAGGCCTCGAGCTCCGCGCCGCGGCGACGGCGTCCGCCGCCACCGGCCGGAGGTCCGCCGGCGCCCGGGGCCGCGCCCGCGCCGGGACCGGCCGCCGGGGCGCCGCCGCCCGAGGAGGGGCGACCGTCGTCCTTCTGGCCTTCCTCGTCGCTGGTGGGGAGCCAAGCGAGCTTCATGTCCTTCTTGAGCGGCACCGCGATGAGCACCGTCGAGTTGTTGTAGATCCAGGTGGTGTCGTACTCGCTGTACGATGGGTTGAAGTTGCGCGCGCTCTTGTAGGCGAGCCATTCGCCCTTGCGGTCGAAGGTCGGCTCCGAGTCGCTGAAGAAGCCGCTGGTGAGCTGCGACTTCGCGGCCGCCGGATCGGTGGCCTTGGTGTCGTAGACGAAGACGGCCTCGAGCTCGGTGCCGTCGCAGGAGCGCGACCACGCGATCCAGCGCGAGTCGTGGGACCACGAGACCGCGACCGCCTGCGGCGCCTCGGGGTTGCGGTCGATGGCGGTGACGCTGCCGTCCTCGAGCTTCACGAGCTCGATGTTGCCGGCCTTGTCCTGGATCACGACCGACTTCGAGTCGGGCGACCAGACGATGTCGGTGCGGAAGCCCTTCGCGTCGGTGGTGATGCGCTTGGGTTCGCTGCCCTTGCCATCGACAGCCTTGCCGTCGGCAGGCATGGTGTAGAGCTCGTACTCGCCGCTCGCGTCGCTGAAGAACGCGATCGTCTTGCCGTCGGGGCTCCAGGTGGCGCTGCGCTCGAACACGCCGTCGGTGCGGGTCATGTTGCGCGGCGTGCCGTTCTCGGCGGGCGCCGACCAGATGTCGCCGCGGGCGACGACCGCCACGCGCTTGCCGGTGGGCGAGATCGAGACGCCCTGGATGTTCTCCGCGGCGTCGACGGTCGCGACGCGCAGGGTGTCGCGGTCGCCGGGCACGGTGATGTCGACCGGCACCGCCACGCCCGAGTCGAGGTTGAGGCGCATGATGCGGTCGCCGTGCTGGAGGACCATCTCGCCCGCGCCGCCGTCATCGGGGCCGATCGCCGGCCACTTCACGTCGTGGGTGGTGAACTTCGACACCTGCGCGGTCTTGCCCGAGTCGACGTCGTAGCTGAACACGTTCAGCACGTTGCCCTGCTCGGGGCAGTTGTCGGACAGGTAGTAGACCTTGCGTCCGTGCCACATCGGCAGCGTGTCGGTGCCTTCCCAGTCGGTGATGCGCTTGGCCTCGCCCGACTTCACGTTGAAGATCCACACGTCGGTGGCCATGCCGCCGCGGTAGCGCTTCCAGGTGCGGGTGTCGGTCGAGTGCGGGGTGTAGGCGAGCCACTCGCCGCTCAGGTCGAGCGCGCCGTTGGCGCCGTAGGGGACGGGCAGCTTCGCGGGAAGGCCGCCGGCGACCGGCACGGAGTAGAGCTTCTGCGCGCGGGCGAGGCCCTCGAGCGCGGCGGTCATGAAGATCAGGCCCTTGCCGTCGGGCGTCCAGTCGCAGAGCACCTCGGGCGTCGGGTGATGCGTGACGCGCTGCGGGATGCCGCCGGCGACCGACAGCGTGTAGAGGTCGAGCGACTGGTCGTAGTTGGCGCGGAAGGCGATGGTCTTGCCGTCCGGCGAGAAGCGGGGGGAACCCTCGAATCCCGGCGGGCTCGCGAGCGGGGTCGCGACGCCGCCCTGCTTCGGCACGAGCCAGAGGTCGTTGCCGTAGACGAAGACGATGTCGGTCTTCGAGATGTCGGGGTAGCGGCAGAGTCCGCTGGTCGCGTCCGCGGCGGGAGCAACCGAGAGAAGCGCGGCCGACAGGGCGGGCGCGCACGCACATCCAAGGATCGCAATTGGCATAGGGCGGGATGGTAGGGAATGCCCCGCGCGGGGTTTCGCCGCGCCGCCGCCTCTGTTGCGGTTTTCTGAGGATCGGCAACAGCGCACGCCGCCGCAGCGGCGGCCGCGATCACACTCGACGCCACCGCCAAGAAAGGCCGCCGCCGCAGCGGCGGCCGCTCAACCAACGCCCGCCGCCGCATCGGCGGCCACGATCACACCGGACGCGATCTCCAAGAAAGGCCGCCGCCGCAGCGGCGGCCGCTCAACCAACGCCTGCCGCCGCAGCGGCAGCCGCTCAAATCACGGCCTTGCCACCAACGCAATACGGCGCTCACTCACCACCGCGCCGCCCGGCTTCTCGACCGTGATCGCGAACTGCACCGGCTTCGTCACATCGAGCCGCGCCTTGACCGGGATGACCACGCGGCCGGGCTCGCGGATGTCGAACACCCCGCCATCGACGGGATAGCGCTGGTCGCGCTCGGCATCGAAGATCCACAGCTGGTACTGCTCGATGCGCGGGTCGTTCGCGGCGAGTCCCTCGATCTCGAGGAGCCCGTCTTCGGAGTCGGGGTCGAAGTACGCCTCGCCGCGCACCTCGCCGACGACGTGCGCATCGCCCGTGCCCTGCCACGGCCAGTGCACCGCGCGCGGGTGGGTGCGCACGAACTGCGCGGGATCGCGGGTGGCACCGTCGCCGTTTGGATCGCCGTTGAGCACGATCGCCGTGACCGCGGCGCCGAGCGCGATGCTCGCCGCGGCGATCATCCACTCGCGTGCGTGCGAGGTCTTGGGGGAGGTCTTGGGCGAGGTCGCGCGCGCGGGCGCGGCGGCGCGCGTCGCATCGAGCGGGATCGGCGCGGGTGCGACCACCGCGGCTGCGGTGGCGGCGAGGCGCGCCTTGAGCGCGGCGGGCACGTTGGCCGACGCCGCGGCGCGGTCGCGCTCGATCTCCGCGACCGCGAGCGCGGCGGCGGCGAGTTCGAGCGCCTCGGTCTCGCGCTCGAGGTCGAGGCCGAGCTCGAGCGCGAGCTCGATCTCCTCGAGCGAGAACGCATCGCCGTGCAGCGCCACATCGGCGGCGCGTTCGCGCAGGCGCTCAACGGGGGGGCGGTCGTCGTTCACGGCGCGCCTCCATCGGAACCGGCGGAAGAACCAGGTGGCACGCGGTCCTGCGCCGCGCGATCACCAACGGGCCGCTCGTAGGTCGCGCGCTCGAGCTCCTCGGGCGACATCACGCCCTGCTCGGCGAGGATCTGCCGGATCTTGATGAGTCCGCGGCGGGCGTGCGTCTTCACGGTGCCGAGCGGCATGCCGGTCGCGGTCGCGATCTGCTCGTGCGAGCAGCCGTGGTGGATCGCGAGCTGGAGGACCTGCTGCTGCTCGGGCCGCAGCTGCTCGAAGGCGCGCTGCGCGATCCGCTGCTGCTCGTTGCGCTCGGTGCCGTCGCGCTGCTCGCGCCGGTCGGCGACCGTCTCCGCGATCTGCGGGACCTCGGGCCGCCGCATCTTGCGCCGGCCGCGGTCGATCAGGCGCCGGCGCGCGATCATCGCGACGAAGGTGGTCTCGCTCGCGATCGACGCGTCGAACCGCCCCGCGCTCTTCCACAGGTCGATGAAGATCTCCTGCACCGCGTCCTCGGCGTCGGACGGGCTCGAGCACAGGCGCCGCGCGAGGCTCCACACGAGACCGCTGAAGCGCTCGATGCACTCGTTGGGGGCGGCGGGGTCGCCGGCTGCGACGCGCTCGAGGATGGACGGTTCGTTCTGCACGCGGGGATTTCGGCTGGGTCGCGAGTGTAGCGGAATCACCGCGCGAATCGGAAGATTTGCCCGCGCGCGGCGGCGCTCAGTCCTTCCGCTCGCTCGCGAGGCTCACGGAGAGGTCCTTCAGCTCGAGGGTGACGCGGTCGACCGACGCCTCGATGTTGGCGAGGCAGCCCCGGATGGTCTCGCCGACCGTCGAAGCCTGCCCGACCGCCTGCGCGTTGAGGTTCGCGCCGAAGAACAGCCGCAGGTCCTTGATCTCGCGCGCCATCGAGTCGGTGGCGGCGAGCAGTCCGCTGAGCTCGACCTTGGTGTCGGCGATCTGCCGCTCGATCGACTCCTTGCGGACGAACATCGCCGCGCGGAGATCCTGGTTGCGGATCGACTCGCGGGTGGTGGCGTAGGTCTCGAGGTAGACGGCGGTCGACGACTCGACCGCGTCGATCGCGCGCTTCACCGCGTCGACCTTGCCGTCGAATCCATCGACGGTGGCGGCGAACGCCTTGTAGCCGAGGCGCAGGTCCGCGTCGGGCGCGAGGAGCGCGTCGTACTCGGCGAGCACCTGGCGGGCGGTCGCGCGGAGCGCCTCGAGGCTCGCGGTGGCGCCGTTCATGTCGACCGCGGCGACATCGGCCTTCGTGTACGGCGCGAGGTTGCAGGCGGGAACGATCGCAAGCAGGGGAAGGACGACGACGAGTGCGCGCATGGGAGGCCTCCGGAGTGCGCGAAGGGTACCGAGCCCGTCGGGGGCGTGCCCGCGAGGGGGGCACGAGAGGGTTTCTGCGCGAGGGTTTCGCGCGAGGGGTTGCTGCGGGCGGGGTTGTTGCGCGAGGGTTCGCGCGACAGGCCGGGTCCGAGCGCCATCGACGCCTCGTCCGACGAACGGAACGGTGGGGGAGGGATTCGAACCCTCGAGACCCTGACGGGTCTGCCGGTTTTCAAGACCGGTACCTTCAACCGCTCGGCCACCCCACCTGCGGGAGCGGGAGTCTAGCGCATCGCGATCGGGGGGCGTGCGGCGCGGCGGGTGCGCCTCGCGGGCGCCCCTCCCATCACGGCCGATCGGCGTGGCGGCCGTTGCGCGGCGTGAGCATCTTCGCGATGCACGCGGTCCAGCCGGTCTGGTGCGACGCGCCGCAGCCGCGGCCGGTGTCGCCGTCGAAGTACTCGTAGAAGTTGATGAGCTCGCGGAAGGTGGGGTCCTGCGCGTACTTCGCATGCATCGCGAGGCTCGGGCGCGCGCCGGTCTCGTCGGGCAGGAACAGCCGCGCGTTGCGCCGAACCAGCTCCTCCGACGCCTCGAGCAGCGTGCCCTTGCGCCCGCTGCCCACGGGACACTCGACCTTGAAGTCGTCGCCGTAGTAGTGGTGGAACTTCTGCAGGCTCTCGACGAGCAGGAAGTTCATCGGCATCCAGATGGGGCCGCGCCAGTTGGAGTTGCCGCCGAAGAGGCCCGTCTGGCTCTCGGCGGGCTCGTACTTCACGGTGTAGGGCTTGCCGTCGATCCAGATCGAGTACGGCCGGTCGGCGAGCGCGCGCGAGAGGCTGCGCACCCCGTGCGGCGAGAGGAAGTGCCGCTCGTCGAGCGCCTTCCGCAGCAGGCACTTCATGCGGTGCCCGCGCAGGAGCGAGAGCAGCCGGCGCTCGCCGCGGCCCGGCTCGTCCCAGCGCGACACCAGCGCCGCCATCTCGGGCCGCTCGCGCAGGAACCACTCCATGCGCTCGCGGAACACCGGCAGCCGGCGCAGCACCTCGGGCTCGATGGTCTCGACCGCGAAGAGCGGGATGAGCCCGACCACCGACAGCACCTTGATCGGCTCGATGCGGCCGTCGGGGAGGTGCATCATGTCGTAGTAGAAGCCGTCCTCCTCGTTCCAGAGGCCGACGCCCTTGCCGCCCATCTTGGTCATCGCCTCGGCGATCTGCAGGAAGTGCTCGAAGAACTTCGCCGCCATGTCCTGATAGAACGGCCGCTCGTGCGCGAGCTCGATGGCGATCCGCATCATGGTGAGCGCGAACATCGCCATCCAGCTGGTGCCGTCGGCCTGCTGCAGCCGTCCGCCGCCGGGCAGCGGCTGCGAGCGGTCGAACACGCCGACGTTGTCGAGCCCGAGGAAGCCGCCCTCGAAGATGTTGCGGCCGAAGGCGTCCTTGCGGTTCACCCACCAGGTGAAGTTGAGGAGCAGCCGGCTGAACGCCGCGGCGAGGAAGTCGTGGTCGGCGACGCCGCCGCGCGCGCGGTCCATCTGGAACACGCGCCAGCACGCCCACGCGTGGATCGGCGGGTTCACGTCGCTGAAGTTCCACTCGTACGCCGGGAGCTCGCCCGACGGGTGCATGTAGTGGTCGGTGAGCAGCTTCGAGAGCTGGCCCTTGGCGAACTCGGCGTCGATGTTCGCGATGGCGACGCAGTGGAACGCGTGGTCCCACGCGGCGAACCACGGGTACTCCCAGGTGTCGGGCATGGAGAGCACGCTCGAGGCCGCGAGGTGGCGCCACGCCGCGTTGCGCGCGGTGCGCCGCTGCTCGGGCGGAGGCGGCTGCGTCGGGTCGCCGTCGTGCCAGCGCCGGACATCGAACTCGTAGTACTGCTTCGAGAGCAGCAGGCCCGCGTAGGCCTGGCGCTGCACGCGCCGCGCCTCGCGCGAGGGCAGGTCGCGGTGGACGGACTCGTAGAACTCGTCGGCCTCGCGTGCGCGCTGCGCGAGGAGCGCGGGCACATCCTTCGGCGCGAAGTCACTGTCGGCGGGGCAGAGCACGAGGTCGACCGTCGCGCGCGCGCCCGGCTCGAGCGCGAGGCGGTGCCAGGCCGCCGCCTTGGTGCCGCGCGGGTGCGGGTTCACCGCGTCGAGGCGGCCGCCGACGATGCGCTCGTGGAACGCGTCCTTGGGCGCGCCGTCGGTCGCGGGCGCGTGCCGCGCGACGTGGTAGAGGCGGTCGAAGTTGGTCTCGTTCTCGCAGAAGAGGCACTCGGCGTCGCGGCCGACGCGGAGCTCCATCGCGCCCAGCGCCGGGCAGGTCGCGACCAGCGCGTGGCGCGAGCCGACGCCCTCGATCACCGGCCGCTCCGCGTCCTCGCGCCACGACCAGGTGTTGCGGAAGAAGAGCTGCGGGATCACATGGATCTCCGCCCGCTCGGGCCCGCGGTTCACGACCTCGATGCGCAGCGCGGTCTCGTCGTGCGAGCGCTTCGCGTAGGTGACCCAGGCCTCGAAGAAGCGGTCCTCGTCGAGGATGCCGGTGTCGAGCAGCTCGTACTCGCTGTCGCTGCGGCTGCGCGCCGCGTTGGTCCGCACCAGGTCGGCGTAGGGGAACGCGCGCTGCGGATACGCGTAGAGCATGCGGTTCCACGCATGGCTCGGCAGCGCGTCGACGTGCCACCAGAGTTCCTTCGCGTCCTCGCCGTGGTTGCCCTCGGAGTTGGTGAGGCCGAACAGGCGCTCCTTGAGGATCGCGTCGCGGCCGTTCCACAGCGCGAGCGTGAGGCAGAGGTGCTGGTTCTTGTCGCTCCAGCCGAAGAGGCCGTCCTCGCCCCAGCGGTAGGCGCGGCTGCGCGCGTGGTCGTGCGGGAACGAGTCCCACGCCGAGCCGTCGGCGGAGTAGTCCTCGCGCACCGTGCCCCATTGGCGCGCCGACACATACGGACCCCAGCGGCGCCAGTGGGTGCGGCCCTCGCGCTCGTCGCGCAGGCGCGCGTGCTCGGCGGTGGCGTGGTCGTGCGCCGCGTGGGCGTGCCCGTGCACCGCGTGGGTGGATTCATGCGCGGAGTGCTCGGACCCGCGCGCCGCGTGCTCGGACCCGCGCGCCGCGTGCTCGGACTCATGCGCGCTCACGCGTCGACGCTCCGCGCCTGCGGCGAGCGCAGCGCCTCGAGCAGCGTGCCGACGCTCCAGGCCTGCATGGGACAGCCGCGCGGCTCGAAGGGCGCGTCGCCGTCGACGATCTCGCTGACCGAGCCGAGGCCGCCGTCGCGCAGGTGGTCGGCGAGCGCGGTGCGGATGTCGCGGATGAGCCGCGGCGACGGTCCGGTCGCGCGCCGCGCGTCGGCCTTCAGCAGCAGGCCCGCGAGGCACGGCCACGCGGTTCCGTTGTGGTACGCGAGGTCGCGCGAGCGCTGGTCGCCCTCGTAGCGGCCGCGGTACGGCGCGATGCGGGGCGCGAGCGTGCGCACCGCGAGCGGCACCGCGAGGTCGCGCTGGATGGTCGCGAGCGCCTTCTCGCGCCACTCCGCGGGCACGGAGGCGCAGTGGGCGAGCAGGAAGAGCTGGTTCGGCCGCACGGCGTCGTCGTCGCCGCGTGCGTCGGGCGCCGCCGTCGCCGCCGAGGGCGCCGTCGTCGCGACGTCGCTCGTCGGCCCGTCGAGCACATCGCGGAAGCACTGCCTCGCCGGGTTCCAGAACCGCCCGAGCGAACGGACGGCGAGGTCGGCGAAGCGGCGCAGCTCGTCCTCGCGCGCGGCGTGGCGCGGGTCGTCGGCGACCATCATCGCGAGCGCGTCCAGCGCGGCGATCCAGAGGCCGGTGAGCTCGATGGGCTTGCCCATGCGCGGGGTGACCACGAGGTCGCCGATCTTGGCGTCCATCCAGGTCAGCTGCAGGCCGCGGTCGGCCGCGCACACGAGTCCGTCGCCGTCGATGTGGATGCCGTGGCGCGTGCCGCCGATGTACGCGTCGACGATCGAGAGCAGCGCGGGAAGCCGCGCGCGCATCCACGGCCAGTCGCGCGAGGCCTCCGCGGTCGCCTTGGCGGCGAGGATCGCGAGCAGCGGCGCGTCGGCGCTGTGGTACTCGGGTTCGCTCGTCTCGTCGGGGAAGCGGTTCGGGAGCAGCCCGCCCGACAGGTGATCGAGGAAGGTCTCGACCACGAGCTTCGCCTCGTCGGCGCGTCGCGTGGCGAGCAGCAGGCCGGGCAGCGCGATCATCGCGTCGCGGCCCCAGTCCTCGAACCACGGGAATCCCGCGAGGATGGAGCGTCCGTCGGTGCCGTCGGCGCGGGCGCGGTGGACGATGAAGTCGTCGGCCGAGAGGACGAGCGACTGCAGCTCGGGCGCGGCGTCGAGCGCCTCGGCCTGCGCGAGCAGCGCATGCCGGCGCTTGCGCTCGGCGGCGAGCAGCGTCGTGCCGTCGATGCGGCGCGCGGCGAGCGACGGATCGAGGCCGATCGCGACGACGCGCGTCTCGCCGGGCGCGAGCGTGACTGTCGCGCTGAGCGCGTGGCACGCGGAGTCGATCGAGTCGTAGCCGCGCGCACGCTCCTCGATCAACGCGTGGCGGCGCCACCAGGTCGAGGCGCGCGCGAGGTCGGCGCCGGGCGCGGTGACGAACAGCGTGGTCTCGGTGGCCGCGAGGCGGTTCGCGGGAAGGACGATGGTGGCCTGCCCACCGGTCGCGATCGCGACGTCGGGCGACCAGTCGGCGTCGGGATCGACCTGATGGTGGCCGCGATGCTCGACGAACACGCGCGCTTCGAGCCGCACCGGCGCCGGCGCATCGACGAGCGTCCACAGCACCGCGACCGCGCGCTCGTCGCGCAGCATGACGACGCGCCGCTCGAGGCGCGCGGTCCCGACCTCGAAGGTCCAGGTCGGCACGCCGTCCTCGAGCGCGAACGACGCGATGCGCCGGTAGCCGTCTGGATCGACCGTGCCGTCGGCCCAGCGCCGCGAGGCGAGCGGCATGCGCGCGCCGTCCACGACGATCTCCTCGTCGATGAAGGGCACCAGCATGCGGCGGCCGATGGGCGCCTGGCACGCGCCCACGAGCAGTCCGTGGTAGCGCCGCGTCGCGACGCCGCAGGCGGTGCCGAGCGCGTAGTCACCCCAGCCCGTCGACGCCACCCACTCGCGCCGCGAGCCCTCCATGAGGTCGGCCGCAAGCCGCCGCTCCAGCGCGATGCGTACGATCGGGTCGCGGAGCGTCGAGAGCGGGTGTTGCGTGGCGGGGCCGTTCATGGAGTTCACAGCGTCGGTGCGGCGCGCGACGCGCCGATGGCGCGCGTACGTCGGAGCGCGGACGATACTTGAATCGATCACCCCTCATCGCTGGGGTGCATGCGGGGACTTGGCGGAACGGGTCGCGTGTTCGTGCGCGCCGACGCGGCGCGTGCGTCGACCCTCTCGCGTCGACCCGTCACTCAGGCCAGTCGCGCCCCAGGCCACGGTCCGCGGAAGAGGTGGACATCTTCCTCATGCACCGCGAAGCAACCGACCGCGCCGATCGGCAATTCCTGCGCGTCTCGCGCGGCGACGCGGGCGCGCAGCGCGCGGCCATCCGCGCGCACCGCGATCACATCGGTGAAGAGCCCCGCGGACTCGTGCGCGATCACGCGCGCGCGCAACTGCAATGCCGGCGGATCCTCCGCGTCACGGGACTCGCCCGCCATCGGGCGCACATGCCACGGCCGGACCCCGAGCAGCACCGAGGCGCCGGACCCGAGCGCGCGCACGCGGCCGCCGAATGCGGGCGAAAGGCTGCATCCCGACCGCTCGGCGGAATCCGCGTGAGGGGCTCCGCCCGCGGCGTCCACCGGTGGAATCTCGATCGCATGCATCCCCAGGTCGTCGACGAGCTGCGCGACCTCGAGGTCGGGCGGCCGCATCGCGACCTCGACCGCCGGTCCGTGCGCGCGCACGCGGCCGTCGATCAGGACCAGCATGTCGTCGGCGATCGCCAGCGCGTCGGTCGGATCGTGCGTCACCACGATCGCCATCGCGCCCGTCGAGCGCTGCAGCTCGCGCACCATCTGGCGGATGGTGAAGCGGTTGCCGCGGTCGAGGTTCGCGAACGGCTCGTCGAGCAGGACGAGCTCCGGCGATCGGATGAAGGCGCGCCCGACCGCCACGCGGCGGCGCTCGCCCGCGGAGAGCGTCGCGGGCAGCCGGGTGAGCAGGGCGCCGAGGCCGAGCGACTCGGCGAGGCTTTTCACGCGCGAGGCGCGGCGATCGCGGGGCTCGCCGCGCGGGATCGCCGCCGAATCGAGGTTCTCCCAGACCGTGAGGTGCTCATGCAGCGCGGCGTCGTCGAACGACATGCCGATCGAACGCTCCGCGGCGGGCAGCGCGTGCGCCCACGACTCGCCGCCGAGCGCGATCGCGCCCGCGGACGGCTGCTCGAACCCCGCGATCAGCGACAGCAGCGTGCTCTTGCCCGCGCCCGACAGTCCGACGACCGCGAGCATCCGCCCGGGCCCGAGCGTGAACGACACGTCGTCGACGACCCTGCGTCCGCGCCGTTCGAAGCAGAGATGCTCCACCACCAGCCCCGCGGCGCCGCGCGCGCCTCCGACCGCACCGTCGCGATGGAGCGGCGCGCCGCCCGACATCAGCCGCGCTCCGCGCGCCGCCGCTTGAGTTCGGCGTCGATGAAGTCCGAGACATGCCCGTCGAGCACGTGCTGCGGGTTGCCGACCTCGTGCCCGGTACGGTGGTCCTTCACGCGGTTGTCGTAGAAGACGTAGGAGCGGATCTGGTTGCCCCAGTCGCGCGAGACCTTGCCGCCGGTCGCGGCGTTGAGCTCGTTCGCGCGGCGCTCCTCCTCGATGAGCTCGAGCTTGGCCTGGAGCACGGCGAGCGCCTGCGCCTTGTTCTGCGGCTGGTCGCGGTAGGTGCTCGCGACCACCTGCAGTCCGGTCGGAAGGTGGGTCACGCGGATCGCCGAGGCGACCTTGTTCACGTTCTGCCCGCCGGGACCCGACGCGCGCACGAACGCCACGATCTCGAGGTCGTTCGCGGGGATGACGAGGTCGGTGTGCTCGAACTCGGGCGTCACGTCGACGGTGGCGAAGCTGGTCTGCCGCTTGCCTTCGGCGTTGAACGGCGACACGCGCGCGAGCCGGTGCGTGCCGCGCTCGCAGTTCATGTAGCCGTACGAGAACGGACCGATCACTCGGAACGAGACCTCGCTCACGCCGGCCTCGGGCCCGAGCGAGCGGCTGATCTCCTCGATCTTCCAGCCCATCTCCTGGAAGTAGTAGAGGTACATGCGCTCGAGCATGCCCGCCCAGTCCTCGGCCTCGGTGCCGCCGGCGCCGGCCTGGATCGCGACGAAGCAGTTGCGGTGGTCGTGCTTGCCCGAGAGCAGCGACTGCTGCTCGATCTTGTCCATCTTGGCCTGCAGGCCGAAGAGGGTCTCGTCGACCTCCGCGAGCATGTCGCGGTCGCCCGCCTCCTTGGCGAGCTCGTAGCCGACCTTCGAGTCCTCGAGCAGGCGGATCGCATCCTCCAGGGGTTCGACCTGGGCGCGGACGACCTTGCTCTCCTGGATGACCTTCTGCGCCGCCTTGGCGTCGTTCCAGAACTCGGGAGCGTTCATGCGGTCGGCGTAGGCCGCGCGCTCCTGCATCTTCTGATCGTAGTTAAAGAGAGTCGCGGAGCGTCAAAATCCGCGCCTCAAGTTGGTTGATCACCGGCTGGTGAGCGTCGTAGTGCATGGGGCGCGGAGTGTAGCGGGGATGCGGCCGACGCGCCGCGCGCGAGTCACTACATTTCCCGCCATGTTCGTCTCGAGCCGCATCGCGTCCATGTCCGAGTCCGCCACCCTCGCCGTCGGTGCCAAGGCCGCCGCAGCGCGCGCGAAGGGCCACGATGTGATCGCCTTCGCGATGGGCGAGCCCGACTTCGACACGCCCGACAACATCAAGCGCGTCGCCATCGCCGCGCTCGAGAAGGGCATGACCAAGTACGCGCCCACCCCGGGCGACAAGGCCGCGCGCGAGGCGATCGCGCGCAAGCTCACCGTCGAGAACGGCGTGGAGACCTCCTTCGAGCAGGTCACCGTCACCGCCGGCGCCAAGCACGCGATCTACATGGCGCTGCAGGCGATCGTCGAGCCGGGGCGCGGCGACGAGGTGCTCCTGCCCACGCCCGCGTGGGTCTCCTACAAGGCGCTCATCGAGCTCGCGGGCGCGAAGTGCGTCGAGGTCGCGGGCACCGTCGCGAACGGCTTCCGCATCACGCCCGCGCAGCTCGCCGCCGCGATCACTCCGCGCACCGTGGGCATCGTGTGGAACTCGCCGTCCAACCCGTGCGGCACCGCGTATCCCGCCGCCGAAGTGCGCGCGCTCTGCGACGTCCTCGCGAAGCACGAGAAGGTCGCCATCATCTCCGACGAGATCTACGAGAAGCTGATCTACCCCGAGGTCGCGCCGGGGCTGACGCACTTCTCCCCCGGATCGCTCGCGGCGCTGCGGGACCGCACCATCACCATCAACGGCATGAGCAAGTCGTACGCCATGACCGGCTGGCGCATCGGCTACATGGCCGCGCCCAGGGCGATGGCGAAGGAACTCATCAAGCTGCAGGGGCAGATGACCAACTCGATCCCGAGCTTCTTCTATCCGGCGATCGTCGAGGCGCTCACCAACAGCGCCGCCGGCGTCGAGGCGATGCGCGTGAAGTTCGCGTCGCGCGCCGCGCTGATCAAGCGCGAGCTCGATGCGGTGCCGGGATTCGTGACGGTTGCTCCGAACGCGGCGTTCTACGCGTTCCCCGATGTCTCGGCGCACTTCGGCAAGACCTCGCCGGCCGGCGCGCGGATCACCGGCGCCCAGTCGTTCGCCGACGCGCTGCTCGACGAGGCGCACGTCGCGGTCGTCCCCGGTGAGGACTTCGGCGACTGCGCGCGGGGGATGATCCGCTTCTCGTTCGCGTGCAGCGACGAGAACATCGTCAAGGGCATCGCGCGCATCCGCGCGTGGGTCGAGACGCTTGCCTGAGCGTCAGCCGCTGACAGGCGCCTTCCGCTGCGCGAACATCCAGTCGAGCACGCCCTCGTCGCCGAAGCGGTACGCCGGCGTCCACGAGTCGTGGCCGACCTTGTCGTACTCGCGGTACATCGGGTTGGGCGCGCGCTTCGGCATCGGTCGCGGCGCGTCGCCCGTGCCGCGCGCCTTCGCGAGGTCCTCGCGCCACGCAGCGCTGCTCGCCGCGGCGATCGCCTCGTTCATCGCGCGCGAGAGTCCGACGGGCACCACGGCGTCGTCGGTCCCGTGCACGATGTAGAACGGGATCCGTGCGACCGTCGCGGCCGTCGCCGGGTCGCCGCCGCCGCAGATCGGCACCACCGCGGCGAACTGCGCGGGTCGGCGCGCGGCGAGGTCGAACGCGCCGAACCCGCCCATCGACAGTCCGGTGAGGTAGATGCGCGTCGGGTCGACCGCGCGCGCGGCGACCACCTCGTCGATCGCCTGCATGAGCGCGCGCATCGCGCGCGTGGGCTCGGGCGACCGCGTCGGCAGCGTGCCGTTCTCGCGGAACGACTTCAGGTCGATCGCCGCCCAGGTCTCGCCGGCGGGGCACTGCATGGCGAGGACGTAGCAGGGGTGCTTCGACTGCAGCTCGTCGCCCGCGCACCAGCCCGCGAAGTGCTTGAGCTGCGCCGTGTTGTCATCACCGCGCTCGCCGGACCCATGCAGGAAGACCACGAGCGGCACGCGCGCGCCCGGATCGGCGATCGCGTTCGCGGGCGGCAGCACGAGCCGGTAGCGGTAGGTGGCGCCGCCCTTGGAAGAGCTGCCGCCGCCTTGGCTGGACGGATCGGCGACCTCGGTCGAGCCCGAGGCGATCGCGTCCCACTGCGGGGGCGTTGCGGTGGCGGGAGGCGTGGCTGCGCTGGGAGTGGTCTGCGCGGCGGGCGGTGTGCTCGGCGCGCTCTGCGGGCCCAAACGAACGCCGCCCGCGCAGAGGGCGCAGGCGGCGAGGAGTGCGATGGAGGATGCCATGCGCGGAGCGTAGCGCGGGTCAGCCGCGCAGCGGGGCGCCCAGTCCGCCGGATGCCGAGCGATTCAGCGGCTGGATGCCGAGCGGCACCGGCTGCGGACGGACCTCGTAGTTCGGCGTCAGCGCGATGTTGAGCGGCAGGCGCTTGCCCGTCGGATCGCGCGGGATGTTGTCCTCGTCGATGATCCGCTGGATCGCCATGATGCCCTCGATGAGCATCTCGGGACGCGGCGGGCAGCCCGGGACGTAGACATCGACCGGGATGTACTGGTCGACGCCCTGCACGACCGCGTAGGTGTCGAACACGCCGCCGGTCGAGGCGCAGGCGCCCATCGAGATGACCCACTTCGGCTCGGCCATCTGCATGTAGATGCGCTGGAGCACGGGGAGCGTCTTGACGCTCACGCGACCCGCGACGATGAGCAGGTCGGCCTGGCGCGGCGAGAAGCGCATGACCTCAGCGCCGAAGCGCGCGAGGTCGAAGCGCGAGCAGGCGGTGGCCATGAGCTCGATGCCGCAGCAGGCGGTGGCGAACGGAAGCGGCCACACGCTCGAACGGCGCGCCCAGTTGACGACGCGGTTGAGCTGCGTGGTGACGACGCTGTCGGTGGGAAGTGCTGCCTCGAGACCCATAGGAAAGGCATCGTAGCGGGTCGGACCGAGTCCGTGCCCGTGCAAATTGCTGCGGTTTTGCGGCTGCGCGGCGGGGTGCGGCCCGATCCCGGGCGGGCGCTCAGCCGAGGATCGCGCCGAGCTCGTCCTTGCCGTGCACGACGGTGTACTGGCGGTCGATCTTCATCATGCGCAGCACGTCGAGCAGCTGCCGGCTGGTGCCGAACAGGTACGGCTTGAGCTTCGCGCCCTCGGCCTGGCGGCGGAGGTCGATGCACATGCCCAATCCCATGCTGGTGAGCATGACCACCGGCGACATGTCGACCACGAGCGCGCCACCCCGTGGGAGGTGGGAGTTCGCGATCGCCTCGCCGATCTCGGCGGCGATGATCGGCGCCTCGCGCTGCCCGATCGACGGACAGGTGATGCGCGCATAGATGCCCCGCGGGTATCGCTCGATCGCGACAAACTGGGAGAGTGCGGTCTCGCGGTTGTTGGTGGTGAGCGAATACGGGGTCATGCCGTGACCATCGGGCGTTCGCGGACGCGACTTCGGGACATCTCCGCATTGACGCAAAAACCGCCCCGAAACCCTGCAGGGCAGGTCGCGGGGCGGTGTGGATGGGCGTCGGGGTTGGACGACGGAGGCGTTCGGCGGGCCGCGGGCGGGGGTGCGGGGGTGTTCCCGACCTCAGATCCCGGCCTCAAATCCCGGCCTCAAATCCCGGCCTCAGATCTCGAGCGGCTTGTTCGCCGCCACCACCGCCGTCAGGCGGGCGGAGACGATGGGCGGCTGCGACACGGGGCGGCTGGCGGGGGTCGCCGCCTGCGCCGCCGCACGCTGGGTGAGCCGCGAGAGCTCGGTCGCGAGCGCCTTCGCGTCGACCATGGCGGCCGACGCCGAGGCTGCATCGCCCGCGATCGCCTGCGCCGGCGCCGACGGATCGAGCAGCGCCGCATCCAGCCGCACGTTGAGGAACGCGTGGTCCGCACGGTCGGCAAAGTGGCGCATGGCGAGCGAGAAGCCGCGCATGTCGGCCGAGAGCGTGTCGCGCACGCGTCCCGCGATCGCCTCTGCGATCGGGCCGATCTTCTCGCGGGCATCGCCGTTGATGAGCGGGATCCACGCCGCGAGTTCCTTGAGGACCGGCGCCGCGGCGTCGGCCTGGTCGCGCAGCGCCTGCGAGCAGACGGCGGCCGAGTCGGCGCGTTCGACCAGATCGGCCGAGATGCGCTCGCCGCGGTCGGTGAGCCAGAAGAGATCGTCGCGCATGCGACGGAGTTCGCCCGCGACCACCTCGCGCGACGCGGCGACCTCGTGGACCATGGTCCCGATCGCCTCGCGCATGGCGGTCGCCTCGCCGGTCCGCTGCGAGAGCGTCTCGATCTGGCGGGAGCTCTCGGCGTTGGCCTGGTTCAGGTTCGCGGCCACGCGCTCGGCGCGGTCGAGCATCTCGGTCGCGCCCGACAGCTGGGCGATGAGCCCCTCGGCGCGCGCGAGCGACTGCTCGGCCTGCGCGCAGGCCTCGTTCATGCGGCCGAGCCGCTGACCGAGCTCCGCGTCGAGCCACGCCAGCTTGCCGTTGGCGGCCTGCTCGATGCGCTCCTCGACCTCCTTGACGCGGTCGAACCGCCACGCGAGCTCGCGCTCGATCCACTCGAACTTCTCGCGCACGACGCCGTCGACGCAGGCGCGGACGGCGTCCTCGGCGCCCTGCGTGGTCGAGCGCATGCGCGCGTCGGCCTGCTCGATCAGCGTGCGGGCGTCGGTGGACGACTGCTCGCTGCGCGCGACCTGCACATCGAACGCCTGCAGCATGCGGACGCCGAGGCGGAGGCGGTCCTCCATCTCGGCGGTCGTGCGCGCGGCGCGCTCGCTGGCGGACCGTTCATCGTTGAGTCGCGACTCGAGGTGAAGCAGGAGCATCTCGGCGCGCGCCACCATCTCGGAGAGACGGTCGGCGCTGCGGCTCGGGCTGTTCATGGTCACCGCGGCGGCACGCGGCGCGGAAACCGAGATCGGGCCGGTGGCGTCGATCTCGAGGAGCGAGTGGAGGGAACCGGTGATGGGGGTCGTCTGTTCGAGCATGTCCTACGCTCGCAAAGGGCATCCTGCCTTGACGTTGCGCCACCGCGACGGACGCGAGGCGGGGCACATCGTAACGCTGTTTCGGTGCTTTGGACCGAGAACGTGCAATCTTCGGCTTAGATATCGGTGGACGGCGGACTCACGCGACCGGCCTCGCGCGCGTCGTGTCACGCGCGTGACCGCGTCGGTCCGCGCGCGTCGCCGCGACACGTCGCGCGCATCGCGATGTCCCGTCACGCGCGTCGCGCCGCGCCGCGGCGCCGCGCTCACCCCGCCGGGGTCGCGGGGGCGGAGCGCTCGTCGAGGAACACCGAGTCCTGCCCCGACAGACGCGGAGTCGCGGCCTCGGCGCTGCTCTGCACCGCATCGTTCGAACGGACCGCGGGGTAGAGGTCGAGCCCCTCGAGGTCGAGGAAGAGCGCGACCGACCCGAGGCCGGTGGCGTCGAAGTGGTACTCGTTGTCGGAGCTCGCGCCGAGCACGACGCCGCCGAGGGCGCGGTACTGGTCCCGCCCGGCCCGGTCGATCGCGAGGCCGAAGGCCTGCTGCGCCGCGGCGCCGATCGAGAGTCCATCGACGCGGTAGCTGTCGTCGCCCGCGGCGTCGTGGAAGACCCCGAGCGACTCGTCCCACGCCGCGCCGAGGTGCGCCGCCGTCCGAGCCGCGTAGCTGTCGTTGCCGCCGAGGTCGATCGCCACGCCCGCGGCCTGGTGCGCGGCCGACCCGATGCCGTAGCGGTCGCAGGTCGAGACATCGTCGCCCGCGCCGTCGAACAGGATGCCGAGGCCGAGGTAGTAGCCGCAGCCCTGGCTGAACTCGCCCGAACGGCGCTGGTCGCGCCCCTCGAAGTCGATGTAGGCGCCGACGCCGCCGGCCGCGGCGAGGCGGAACCCCAGGCCGAGGCCCATGCCGAACCCCGCGTGCTCGCCCGCGACGCCGTAGACGCTCGGCCGCGTGCCCAGCGCCGCGAGGTCGTCGCCCGCGACGTCGATGAACGCGCCCACCGCCGACGGTCCGCCGACGCCGATCGCCATGCCCTCCGCATCGATCCGGTCGGAACCCGCGAGATCGACCACGATGCCCGCGCCGCCCGCCGCCGCGCCGAGGCTCCATGCGCCCGCGGAGTAGACATCGTCGCCCGCGCGGTCCACCAGCGCCACCACGCCGAGCGCGGTGCCCGCGGTGAGCGCGCCGCCTTCGTAGCGATCGTCGCCCGCACGGTCGTCGATCACCGCGATGCCGCCGAGGCTGCCCGCCGGGCCGAGCTCGGTGCCGCCGGTGTGCCGGTCGTTGCCTGCGAGGTCGACGACCAGGCGGTGCTGCCCGCGGCCGTGCAGCCACGCGTAGCGGTCGTCGCCGCCGAGGTCGAGCACCGCCGCGACGCGTCCGAGGTCGTAGCGGTTCGGACCAGTGCCGCCGACCACAACCCATCCGAGCTCGGGGATCTCGCTGACCGCCACGATGCTCCCGTCGACGGCGCCCGCGAGCGCCTCCGGCAGTTGCGCCGCCTCGCCCGACGCGACGCCGGGCGCGATCTCCTCGACGACATCGAAGTGCGCGAGGATCGCCGCCGCCTTCACGGCGGGCAGCGTCGGAATCGCCCGCAGCGCGAGCATCGCCTCGCGCGCGTTCGCGCCGCGCACCAGGAGGTCGTCGAGCCGCTCCACCACCAGCGGGCGAAGCCCGGGCATCGTCGCCGCCTCGCGCGCGACCAGTTCGTCGAACTTCGATCGCGCGCCGTTCAGCAGGAAGTCGAGGTACCACACGCCCGCCTCGGCATGCTCGATCCGGAACACGCCGTGGGGTTCGATGAGCGGGGCGGTGGCTTCGCCCGCGAGCCGAGTGACCAGTGTCGCCGCCGCGCGGAACGGCGACGCGCGGAAACCATCCGCTGCGCCGACCGCGGTGCGGACGAAGCCTTCGGCGCGCACGGGTTCGCGCAGCGCGGCGCGCAGCATCGGAGGCGTCGCGGGATCGCCGTGCTGCGCCGCGATGCCGTCGAGGCTCTTGACGAGCGCGTCGGCACGCGCGCGCGCGCCGGGCTTGAGTTCGGCAAGCGCGCGCGCCGCGTCGCGCGCGACCTCGTCGTGCGCGCAGGGCGGCATCGTCAGCGGAGGCAGCTCGCCCGAGCGATGCCAGCCGCGCCACAGCGCCGCTTCGTCGACGGTGATCGCGACCTCGCGCAGCGCGCCTGCGGGATCGGGCGCCCCGTTCACGCCCCGCACCTTTCCCTCGCGGTAGCCGATCCGGATCTCGCTGCCGGGCGCCCGCCCGGCGATCGCGTTCCACGACGCGAGCGACGCGGGCGCGCCGTCGATCGATACGACCAGATCGCCGCGTGCGAGCGAGTCCGACGCGACCAAGCCGCCATCGAGCGGGCCGGGCATCACGCGCCACACCATCAGTCCTTCGCCGCGCTCGACCACATCCACTCCGACGTAGCCGCGCTGCGGGTCGGACGACGCCGCGTCGGCGGCGAGCGTCGGCAGCGTGCCCGCGGCGAAGAGCGCCGCCGCGACGAACTGCATCCGCAGGGACCGTCGGTTCACGGCCGTCGCTCCCGACGCGGTCCACCGCCACGCGAGCCCGACTTCGCGGGACCAGTCTTGAAGGAGCCCGACTTGAAGGAGCCCGGCTTGCCGCCGCCGGACTTGAAGGCGCCCGGCTTCCCGCCGGTTGGCCTTCCGCCGGAGGGCTTCCCGCCGCTGGGCTTGAACGACCCCGGCCTCGACGAGCCACCCTTGAAGGACCCGGCCGAGGGTGCGCTCGACCTAGGCGAGCCGTCCCTCGAAGAGCCGCCGGTGAATCCACCGGCCTTGGGGGCGCCCGACTTGAATCCACCCGCCTTGCCGCCTGGCCGCGCGCCTGCCGGCGCACCGCCCGCGGACTTCCTGACTGCCGGCGCACCTGCCGAGGCACGCGTGGGCTTCGCGGTCGCAGCCGCCGCCGCAGCAGCAGCCGCCGCAGCCTTCGCAGCAGGGTGCATGATCGGGCGCGCCTCCGCGGCCGGCTTTACGGGCGCGTGCTTGCCCGTCCCAACTCGCGCGCGGTCGGATCCGCGAGGCGCGGAGTTCCGCGCTTCGGATCCACGCGATTGAGACCCGCGCGCGTGCGGCCCACGCGGTTCAGCACCTCGCGCCTCGAACCCTCTCGTCTCGGACCCACGCGCCTCGGATCCACGCGCCTCAAATCCGCGCTGCTCGAAGCCGCGCGCGTCCGCGCCCGCCCGACCCTTCGCTCCAGGAGCGCGCGTCGCCGCCGTCGTCGCACCGCGCGTCTTCACATCGCGGGCGTTCGTCCGATCGCCCTTCTTTGCCGGCACACCGGCTCCCGCGACCTTCGGCGTCCGCAGCAGATCCGCGCGCGGACGCTCACGCCCCGCGCGTCGCGCCGGCGTGGGCGCGCCGTCCGCGCCGCTGGTCGGCAGGCCGCGCGAGGCGCGTCGCAGCATCTCGATCTCGCGGCCGGTCAGTTCACGCCACTCGCCGACCGCGAGGCCCTTCAGCTTCAGCGGTCCGAACGAGGTGCGGCGCATCTTCTTCACGGGATGACCGAGCGAGAGCATCAGGTCCTTGATCTGCAGGTTGCGGTGCTCGCACAGCTCGAGGTGCACGACCGACTTCTCGGCGTCGGTCTTCACCAGCTGCAGCGAACTGCGATGGTCGGCGTCCGTCGCATCCTTCCCGCGGCTGCCCGCGCTCGCGGCGAAGATGCGGCGCTCGATCTGCGCGATCGCCTCGGGATCGAGGCGCCCGTCGAGCGTCACCTCGTAGCCCTTGGTGACCTCGTAGCGCGGATGGGTGAGGCGGTTGGCGAACTCGCCGTCGTTGGTCAGGATCAGCAGGCCCGACGCATCGAGATCGAGCCGTCCCACGCAGTACAGCCGCGCGCGCGCAGGGTGGTTCACGAGGTCGATCGCCCGCGGCCGCCCCTCGGGGTCGCTGTTGGTGCAGACCGTGCCGCGCGGCTTGAAGAGCATGACGTACACATGCTCCTCCGCCGGACGCAGCGGCTTGCCGAACACCTCGATGCGGTCCGCCTTGGGATCGGCCCACGCCGGCAGGGTGTCGATGGTCTTGCCGTTCACCGTCACGGCGCCCTCGATGATGAGCTTCTCGCACTCGCGGCGGGCGGCCACGCCCGCGTCGGCGAGCACCTTCTGGAGCCGCTCGCCGCGCTCCTTCTGGCGGTACTGCGCGAGCGACGGATGGACTTCCCTGGCGGCGGACGAGCGGGGCTTCCGAGAACTTGGCATTCCCGCAGTGTACGGGGAGAAGAATCGCGCGCCCGTCGGCAAACGCGATGGCTCGCTATCCTGTCGGAATGCCCATCTATGAGTACGAAGCGGTCGAGGACGGCGAGGTCATCGAGATCATGCGCTCCATGAAGGACGCCGATGCGCCCATCGACGACCCGAAGGGCAAGGGTCGCACCTTCCGCCGCAAGTTCTCGGTGTTCGGCGTGAGCGGCGCGGCCGCGGCGTCGGCGCCGTCGGCTCCCGCCCATGTCCATTCCTCCGGCTGTGGCTGCGGCCGCCCCCACGGAAGCTGCGGCCTCTGATGCAGCGATTGATCCTCCACGGCGTCGACTTCAGCGGCGCGGACGGCGGCGGCGCGGCCAAGATCCGCATCGCCGAGCGCGAGCTCGCCCCGCGCAGCCCCGTGCATGTGCGCGGCCGCCTCGACCGCAACGGCCTGCGCCGCGCGATCATCGAGAGCGAGTCCGACGGACGCGAGCACCTCTGGCGCATCGACGCCCCGTTCGGACTTCCGCTCGAGTGCTTCGCGGCCGGCCTGCCCGAGGGCTTCCCCCGCAACGGCAGCGGCGACGCCGCCGTCACCTGGCGCAGCATCGCCGAGTGGATGGCGAGCTTCACCACCGCGCGCGACTGGCGCGGCGCGATGCGCGAGATGTCGCGCCGCGAGCCGAAGCGCGCCTGCGACCGCGAGTTCCGCACGCCGCTGGCGCCGATGAACCTCCGCGTCTTCAAGCAGACCTACACCGCGATCACCGAGATCCTGCTGCCGCTCGCCGACGCCGGCATCGCGATCGAGCCCGTGTGCATGCCCGCGAACGGCTACGCGCGCGTGCGCGTCGCCGAGGGCTGCCCGGCCAGCATCCTCCACCGGCGCGGCTGGCCCACCAAGGGCTACAAGGGTGGCGGCGAGCCGCCGCGCGTCCTGCGTGAGGAGCTCATCCGCCTGCTCCGCAAGGACGGCCTCGAGATCCCGTCGCAGAACGCCGTCGAGGCGATCCACGACGAGGAGGGCGACCTCCTCGACGCGATGATCCTCGTCACCGAACCGCTGGGCGTGGCGATCCCCGCCGAGCTCGCCGCGACCGCCGCGGTCGAGGCCTGGGTCTACTGAGGCACGATGACCGTGGAAGCCGGCACCGCCGACATCCTCGCGCAGACCCTGCGGATCAACGAGACGTTCTTCTCGATCCAGGGCGAGTCGACCTGGGCGGGCGCGCCGTGCTTCTTCGTGCGCCTCACGGGCTGCCCGCTGCGCTGCCACTACTGCGACACCGAGTACGCGTTCCGCGAGGGCGCGCCGCGCACCATCGGCGCCATCCTCGACGAGATCGAGCGCTCGGGCGCGCGCATCGTCGAGCTCACCGGGGGCGAGCCGCTGGCGCAGAAGCGCGCCTTCGACCTGATCGCGCTGCTCTGCGAGCGCGGGTTCACCGTCCTCATCGAGACCTCGGGCTCGATCGACATCCGCCCGTGCCATCCCCGCGCGATCCGCGTGCTCGACATCAAGACGCCGGGTTCGGGCGAGTGCGCGCGCAACCTCTGGTCGAATCTCGACGACCTCCGCCCGCACGACGAGGTCAAGTTCGTGATCGTCGACCGCGCCGACTACGAGTGGGCGCGCGAGCGCATCCGCGAGCTGCGGCTCGCCGAGCGCTGCCACGCGGTGCTCATGAGCCCGGCGTTCCCGCAGCGGAAGGGGCTCGAGATCCTCGGCTGCCCCGGACTGTCGCCGCGATCGCTCGCGGAGTGGATCCTCGAGGACCGTCTCCCCGTGCGCCAGCAGACGCAGCTCCACAAGCTCATCTGGGATCCCGGCCAGCGCGGCGTGTGATGCGCCGGAGCACACGTGGTCCGTCGCTGCACGTCGTCCGTCGCTGCACTTCGTCCGTCGCTGCACGTCGGCGAGCAGCGACAAGACGGCAAAAAGCAACAAGACCCGCGCATGCGCGGGTCTCGTCGTCTGAATGCCCAGGAGAGGACTCGAACCTCCAAGGTTGTTACACCACCAGCACCTCAAGCTGGCGCGTCTGCCAATTCCGCCACCTGGGCAGGTGGCCCCACATGACGCGTCATCGGGGGACGGAGAGAATAGCCGAAGCCTCGCAGTCGAGCAAGTGGCTCGACGCAGCGTCCCGCGCCCATAAGCGCGGACGCAGCACCGCCACCTGAGACCAACGCGATGCTCCGGGATGGTCGGCGCGACCCCCAAAAGCACCGCTGCGGAGATCCATCGTCGATGGACCTCCGCAGCGGGGGATGGGTGGAATTGTCACGGTCGGTCGCGGTTCGCGCGCCGGCCGTCCTCAGATCGCCGGGCCTCGGTTCATCGGCCCCCAGCGAAGGGGACCGCGCTCCTCGGAATCCCGGCCGCGTGGATCAGCTGCCCCACGCGTTGAGGATCAGCGCCAGGTCGGTGGCGTCGACGCCGCCGTCCTGATTGATGTCGCCGATGCCGATGCCGTTCCAGTTGTTGAGCATGATTGCGAGGTCGGCCGCATCGACGAAGCCGTCGTCGTTGAGGTCGGCCGGGTTGACCGGCGTGCACTCCACGACGCGGATGCGCACCTCGTCGACCGCGGCCTCGATGAGCGAGCCCGTGCCGACGTCGTCGGCGAGGAAGCGGATCTTCATCTGGTTGGTCGGGGTCACGAAGTCCGCGATGCGGAACTCCTTGGCGATCCAGCCGCCGTTGACCTCGGCGCCGGCCGGGCCGACGGTCTCGAGGGCAACCCAGCTCGCGCCGTTGTTGTTCGAGATCTGCACACGGAAGGTGTCGGCGTTCGGCGCGCCACCCTGCGAGTTCGAGTACCAGCGAGAGTAGGAGATGAACGCGTCGCCAGCCGAGGCATCCATGGTCGGCGAGGTCAGGGTGGTGAGGCCACCGTCGACGTCGGCCGCGCCGAGCGCGGCGCCCGCCGCACCCTGGCCGGTGAAGAAGCAGTTCACGCCCGGGTTCGAGACGTCGAGATCCGGCTGGACCTCGACGGTGCCGTTGACGGTGCCGAGCGGGTCGCCGCGGGTCCAGAGACCGGCGGTCGCGGTGTCACCCGCGGTGGTGGTGGTCCACCCGGTGACCGTCTCGACGGTGTCGACGAACGGAGTGGCGAGGCCATTGGCCACGACCGAGCTGTAGAACGAGGCCGGCGCGCCCGTCGGGCTGACGGCCGTCGAGCCGCCGACCGCAGTCGCCTGCACGTAGTACTGGATCGACGACCCGCAGGTCGCCGGCGGCAGCGTGGCCACGTACTGGTTGGCGGTCGTCTCCGACATGGCGACGTTGGTGAACGCGCCCGTGGTGCCGAGGCGGTAGAAGAGGCGGCCCGAGCCGGCGACCGGCTGACCGGCGGCGGCGTTCACGTTCACGCGGAAGGTCGTGCCGCCCGCGGGGTTCGAGAGGGCCGGCTGGCCATCGGGGAACGCGATGCTGATCAGCTGCAGCGCCGGGCCGGGGAGGCCGTGGGCGGTGAAGCCGTTGTTGATCTCGTTGTAGTTCGGCGTGCCGTTGCCGATGTTCGCGTCGTTGTCGTTCAGCGTGAGGAAGTCGATGGTGATGTCGCCGGCGATGCCCGTGCCCGTGTGCAGCAGCACCGAGTCGACCGCGAGGTTCGAGAGGATCTGGCGGTAGGTCGACGGGTTGGTGGCCACGAGGTTGTTGCGCACGCTCCAGACGCAGCCCGAGAGCAGCATGCCGCAGGCGTGGATCTCGGTGCCGCAGCTCGAGCAGCCGGTCGCGCTGTACTGGCAGTTGTTGTTCGCATCACGGATGCCCGTGGTGCAGGTCTGGAAGCCGACCGCGAGGCGCGACTCGTCGGTGACGAGCACGCCGATCACGTCGCCGTAGCCTTCGCCGTACGCGCCCTGGCCGGAGCCGGCGCGGTTGACGAGGTGGTGGCCGTACTCGTGGTGCACGACGACGCTGAACGCCGTGTTGTTGCAGCCGCCGCCCGCGGGGTAGAAGTTGATCGACACGCCGTCGTAGAAGGCGTTGCAGGTGCCGGCGACCTGGACGTTGATCGGCCAGTTGACCTGGGTGCCGATCGTCGGGAACGACGGGTTGTACGCGAGGGTGTAGTCGCGCACCATGTTGGCCTGGAGGTACGCATTGACCTCGGCGCGCTCGTCGGCGAGCGTGTTGGGCGCGTTGTGCACGAGCTGGACGACGCCGCCGGTGCTGGTGGTGCTGACGACGCTCTCCGTGCCGGTCGCCGAGTCATTCACCGAGAACCAGCGGCCACCGATGGTCGCGGTCAGGGTGAGGTTCGCGTTGGCCGCGTTCGGGATCACCACGTTGCCGTTCACGTCGGCGTAGTAGGTGGTCGCGCCGGCGACGACGCCCGCGTAGGGAAGCCCGGTGATCGCCTCGGGGTTGCACGCATCGGCGGCGGTGCCCTGGGTGGCCTGGCCCGAGATGTTCAGGTTGATGTCGGCGTGAACGATCTGGTCCTCCTGGAAGAGGATCTTGTTCGTCTGCGCATCGACGACGTAGAGCATGCGCTGGCGGGCGGTGCGGTCGAAGACGCCCGTGCCGGTCACGATGAACTTGTAGGCGAGGCGCGCCTCGGCGGCGGGGGCGTCGTCATAGCCGGCCCAGATGACCTGCTCCTGATCGGAGATCACGGCGCCGGGGCCGAACTGGTTGAACGCCGCGCGCGAGGCCTTGCGGAGGTCGAGCTGCGACGGCGCGATCGGACCGCCGTTGAAGCCGGCCGCGAACGCGCGGACGTCCTTCAGCGCGTTCGAGACGAGCACGAGCGGGTAACCCGGCTCGTTGCGCACGAGGCAGCGGACGTCGCCGCGGAAGACCGGCACGCCATTGACATGCTGGGTGTAGCCGACGAGCGAGAAGCGGTAGCTCCCGTCGTTCGCGTCGTAGCCGAGCGGGAGCACGTGGGTGCCGTCGCCGTTCGGACCGATCGCCATGAGCTGGTTGAAGTCGGACTTCAGGATGCCCGCGTGCTGGCGGAGGAACGCGTCGGCGCTCTCCACCGCGCTCGCGCCCTGCGAGAACGCCTTGCCGTAGATGCGGGTGATCTCACCGTTCAGCTCGAAGAAGCCGACTTCGGGGTTCGCCTCGAGGAAGTTCGCACGGGACAGGGAGAGATCCGCGGCGGACGGGGCGACCTGCGCGGAGAGAGTGGTGGCGACGCCCGCCGAGGCGAGAAGCGCGGCGGCGATCGACATGCGGCTCAGACCGAAGAAAGACATCGAGACTCCTTAGACTGACCATCCGGAGGTCCATGAGGACGGACCGGATGTGGGGCTGCGCATCGGACGATGCATGGTGAGAGGGACAACCTCGTGCGCCACCATCCATGGCGCAGTCGTTATCTTGCCTCCCTTTCGCGGAAGGGCGGCGGCTGATCCAAGAAAAGCCGCAATATTCGGAGCGCCGCACCCCGAATAGACCGACCTCGTCCCGATTCTGCGACCCTACCCGACGCGCCTGCAGCAGCAGTTATGAGCGACCGCAAGAAGAAATCCTCCGGAGACGGCCACGAGGCCCGCGAGCCGGTCATCGAGAACCGGAAGGCGCGGTTCGACTACGCCATCACCGACACGCTCGAATGCGGCCTCAAGCTCGTCGGCACCGAGGTCAAGAGTCTCCGGAAGGGACAGGCAAGCCTCGCCGAGGGCTGGGTCCTTCCGTCGATCGAGCCCCCCGAACTGACCCTGCTCAACGCGACGATCGCCGAGTACCCGCCCGCGGGCGCCCACCGGCAGCACGAGCCGACGCGGCAGCGCCGCCTGCTCGCCCACCGCAAGGAGATCCTCAAGTTCGCCACCGAGGCCAAGGCCAAGGGCGCGACGCTGGTGCCGCTCAAGATCTACTGGGTCAACGGCCGCGCCAAGCTCCTGATCGGCATCGGTCTCGGCAAGAAGCAGCACGACAAGCGCGAATCGATCGCCAAGCGCGAGGATCGCCGCGACATGGACCGCGCGCTGAGCCGGCGCCGCGAGCGCTAACGCACAGGCACTGACGCACAGGCGCCGCGCGTTCAATCGCGCGTCCACCTCGCACCACTCACGCCGCGCCATTCACGCCGCGCCATTCACGGCGACGGAACCACGATCGCGTTGCCATTCTCCGCGTCCCGCTCCCCGCAGGCGCAGGCCACGATCACCTCGGCCACCGCCTCGGGCGGCAGAGCCCGCTCGCGCGGGATCACCTTCTCGGGGAAGTTCCGCCGCAGGATCTCGGTTTCCACGCACCCCGGATTCACGGCGAACGCCTTCACGCCGATCGCCTTGCCCTCGGCGCGGATCGACCGCGCGAAGCTGTCGACCGCCGACTTGCTCGCCGCGTAGGCGAAGAACCCCGGGAACGGATCGATCGTGCCGAGGGTCGAGACGAACACCACGCGCCCCGACCGCTGCCGCTTGAACGCGGGCCACGCGCGCGTGACCATGAATGCCGGCCCGAACGCGTTCACGAAGAACGCCTGCTCGAGCACCTCCTCGGTGGTCTGGTCGATCGGGGCCTTGGGCGCCACGCCCGCGTTGAGCACGAGCGCGTCGATGCGTCCGTACGCCTCCAGCGTGCGATCGACCACGTCGTGGGCGAGCCCGCTGTCGGCGACATCCGCCGCCATCGAGAGGTGCCGCGTCGGCTCGTCCATCGAGGCGCGCACCGCCTCGAGACGCTCGAATCCGCGCCCGACGAGCACGACCGCATGCCCGCGCGCCGCGAGCAGGCGGGCGCAGGCGGCTCCGATGCCGCTGCCGGCGCCAGTCACGATCGAGACGGGGGTGGTGCTGCTCATGGGATTCCTCGCATGGGGTCGCCCTTCGCGGACGGTGCGTCCCGCGATTCAGCCGCCGAACAGTCTCGTGAGGTCGTTGTAGAAGGTGAAGAGGAACAGCCCGACCACCAGCGCGATGCCGGCGAGCGCCGCCGCGTTCTGGAAGCCGATCGACGGCGGCCGGCCCGCGAACTTCTCGTACATCAGGAAGACGAACAGTCCTCCGTCGGCGATCGGGATCGGCAGCAGGTTCACCACCGCGAGGTTCACGCTGATGAGCGCGAGGAAGAACACGATGTACATGAACCCCTCGTCGGCGACCT
>JBMOGJ010000033.1:0-27607 GCA_049318425.1 Phycisphaerales bacterium
GTCGAGCAGCGGGCAGCGCACCTCGAGCGAGCACTGCATGCTCATGCGGTCGACCTTCGGGAGCACCGCGCCCGGCATGTAGGTCCACGCGTCGAGCGAGCGCATCCGCTGCAGCGGCGTGCACGCGCGGTCGGAGAGCAGGGCGCGCCACTGCCCGAGCTCGTGCGCGGCGCGCGGCGGGATCGGCCCGCCCATGAACTCGGCCACGCGCTCCGGCTGGAACATCAGCCACCGCGGCGAGAGGTAGCGGTCCGCCACCGTCGACGCGCGCTGTCCGCGCAGCCGCAGGCGGAGCCGCTCGAGGAAACCGCGCGCATCGGCCGCCGTCTCGTTGAGCGTGTCGCGGTAGCGGCCGTAGCCGCCGAAGAGCTCGTCGCCGCCGTCGCCGGACAGCGCGACCGTCACATGGCGCCGCGTGAAGCGCGAGAGCAGGAGCGTCGGCAGGCACGACGAGTCGCCGTTGGGCTCGTCGAGCCGCGCCGCGATCTCGGGCAGCATCGTCATCGCGTCGGGCGACAGCACCTCGTCGTGGTGGTTGGTGCCGAGCATGCGCGCGGTCTCGCGCGCGAACAGGTGCTCGGTCGCGTCGGGATCGTCGAAGCCGATCGAGAAGGTCTCCACCTTCCGGCCGAAGTCGCGCGCCATCACCGCGACCACGAGCGAGCTGTCGACGCCGCCCGAGAGGAACGCGCCCAGCGGCACGTCGCTCTCCAGGCGCTTCTCGACCGCGCGGCGGACCAATCGGCGCAGCTCGTCCTTCGCCTCCGCGGGCGTGAGGCGCGTCTCGGCCGCGATCCGCGGGGCGAACTCGAAGTGCCGGCGCGTCTCCCACGCGCCGCCGTCGAAGTCGACGGCCACCGCGTCGCCGGGATTCAGCTTGCACAGCCCGTCGTAGATCGCGAGCTCCGTCGGGATGTACTGCACGAGCAGGTACGACGCGATCGCGTCGCGCGACACCGTCCGGTCGAGGAAGGGCAGCTGCTCGAGCGCGCGCATCTCGCTCGCGAACGCGAAGAAGCCCTCGCCCTCCGCGATGTACAGCGGCTTCTTGCCGAAGGCGTCGCGCGCCAGCACCAGCCGCCGCTCGCGCGCGTTCCACGCGGCGAACGCGAACATGCCGTCGAGCCGCGCGACCTGCGCGAGGTCGATCTCCTCGAACATGTGGCAGAGGACCTCGGTGTCGCTCCGCGAGCGGAACGCGTGCCCCTTCGCCTCGAGCTCGCGCCGCAGCTCGTGGTGGTTGTAGATCTCGCCGTTGAAGACGACCTGCACCGAGCCGTCCTCGTTCGACATCGGCTGCCGGCCCTCGGGGCGCAGGTCGATGATCGAGAGGCGCCGGTGGGCGAGCGCGACCCGCCCGTCGTCGGAGACCCAGGTCGCTCCGTCGTCGGGTCCGCGGTGCACCATCGCGTCGCGCATGGCGGTCGCCAGCCGCGCGATCTCCTCGCGGCCAAGGCCGCGCCCGGTGTCGATGATGCCTGCGATTCCGCACATGTCCGAACCCTCGCCGATCCGCCGCGGCATCCCGCCCCGCGCAGCGCCGAAGCGGCGAGAATAGCAGGATTCCCGCATGATCCACTCGCGGCGGGCGCGCGTGAAATGGCGTACGCTCCGCCCCATGTCCGCGACCGTGGGAACGCAGCACGCCGGCGCCGCCGAGCACGCCAAGGGAACCGACGAGTCCCTCCGCTTCGGCTTTGGCCGGAACTGGGCCGACTTCATCGCGCGGCACTTCTCCGAGGAGCGCGTCGAGGCGAGCCGCGTGCACCTCCTGCGCGCGCTCCGCGTCGACAGCCTCGCCGGCCGCAGCTTCCTCGACATCGGCTGCGGAAGCGGGCTCCACTCGCTCGCCGCGCTGCGCGCCGGCGCCGACCGCGTGACGGGCTTCGACTACGACCCGGCGTCGGTCGCGACCAGCCTGCGCGTGCGCGCCTCCGCCGCGGGCGACGATCCGCGCTGGACCGCCGAGCAGGGGAGCGTCCTCGAGGCCGCCCGCATGCGCGCGCTGCCGCGCTTCGACATCGTGTACTCGTGGGGCGTGCTCCACCACACCGGCGACCTGTGGACCGCGATGGACAACGCGGTCATCCCCCGCACGCCCGACGGCGTCGTCTACCTCGCGCTCTACTCGAGCGACCAGTACGTCGAGCCGCCGGCCGCCGAGTGGGTGCGCATCAAGAAGCGCTACAACCAGGCCGGGCCGCTCGGCAAGCGGCTGATGGAGTGGCGGCACGCGTGGGGCATCTGCGCGCCCGAGCTCCGCAAGGGCACGATGCCGTGGACGGTGATGCGCAACTACGGCGTGCGCGGCATGGACTTCTGGACCGATGTCCGCGACTGGCTCGGCGGCTGGCCCATCGAGTTCGCGTCCTACCGCGAGGTCGCGCAGTGGGGCGCGCGCCACGGGATGCGGATCGTGAACGCCATCGTCGGCGAGGGCTGCACCGAGTACGTGCTCGCCGATCCCGCGCGCAACCCGCAGTGGGGCGCCGAGGAGTCGCGCCGCCGCGCCTCGCTGCAGCCGCTGCCCGGGCCCTTCGTGCGCGGCGACGGACTGATGTGGACCGCGCACCTGCCCGCCCTCGCGGGCGTCTCCGACGCGGGCGCCGATCCGCGCGCGTCGCGGGTGATGCTCTACGACCGCGCCGATCCGGTCGGACTGCCGCACTTCATGCACGCGCACATCGCGCGCCACGGCGGCGGGCGCTTCTCGCACTGGAACGAGCACCTCCTCTTCTCGACCCCCGACGGAAGCGATCCCAACGCCGACCCCGGCCGCTGGTCGATCTGCGCCGAGTACTGAACGCACGCCCCCGACGCACGCCCCCGAGACGCATGCACGCGAGCCCCAGGCCCAACTCCACCTCCGCCGTCGCGACGGTCCTCGCGTCCATCGCGGGGCGGAACCGCGAGCTCGTGCTCGAGCTCGCGCGGCGCGAGGTGCTCGACCGCTACGCCGGCACCGCGCTCGGCAGCGTGTGGGCGCTCCTGACGCCGCTGCTCACGATGGCGATCTACGTCGCGCTGTTCGGCTTCGTCTTCCCGACGCGCTTCGGCGGCGACGCGTCGCCGTGGCTCGGCGCGGCGCTCATCCTCTCGGGCCTCGTGCCCTGGATCGCGGTCGCCGACTGCGCCTCGCGCGCGCCCGGCACGCTGCTCGCCCACCGCGCGCTGGTGCGTCAGGTGGTGTTCCCCGTCGAGGTGCTCCCCGCGAAGGCGGCGCTCGCGAGCCTCGCGCCGCAGGTGGTGGGCACCGTCGTCGGCCTCGCGATCGCGCTCGCGACCGCGGGTCCATCGCCGATGCTCGCGCTGCTTCCGGCGCTGTGGCTGGTGCAGGTGGCGCTCATGCTCGGGCTGATGCTGCTCCTCTCGTCGCTCGGCGTCTGGCTGCGCGACCTGCGCGAGGTCGTCGGTTTCCTCTGCAACGTCGGCCTCTACGTCGCGCCGATCCTGCTGCTGCCGCAGGTGATCGACGGTCTGCCGCGCGCCGCGCAGCTGCTCATCGCGGCGAACCCGTTCAGCCACATGGTGTGGTGCTTCCACGACGCGGTCGTGCACCAGCGCTTCGCGCATCCGTGGTCGTGGCTCGTGTTCCCGTGCACCGCGCTCGCCGCGCTCGCGCTCGGCGCGCGCCTCTTCACGCGGCTCAAGCCCGCGATGGGGGAGGCGCTGTGACCGGCGGTGGCGATGATGGTGTTCCTGCACGGGATCTCCCGCGCGAAGGCGCGCGGCCGACGGCACGCGGCGCCGCGCCCGCGCTGCGCATCGACGGCGTGTCGAAGGCGTTCGAGATCCACGCATCGCCCGCGCGCATGCTGCTGAACCTCATCGGACTCGGCGGAACGCCCGAGCGCTTCACCGCGCTCGACCGCGTCTCGCTCGAGATCGCGCGCGGCGAGGTGGTCGCGATCGTCGGCCGCAACGGCGCCGGCAAGTCGACGCTGCTCAAGATCGTCGCCGGCACGCTCGCCGCCGACGCGGGCACCGTCGCCATCGACGGACGGCTTTCGGCGATCCTCGAGCTCGGCACCGGCTTCCATCCCGACTACACCGGCCGTGAGAACATCGTCATGGGCGGCCTCTGCCTCGGCATGTCGCGCCGCGAGATCCTCGCCAAGCAGGACGAGGTCGCCGCGTTCAGCGAGCTCGGCGAGTTCCTCGACCGGCCGTTCCGCACCTACTCGAGCGGCATGCAGGCGCGGCTCTGCTTCTCGACGGCGCTGGCGTGCGAGCCGGCGATCCTCGTCGTCGACGAGGCGCTCTCGGTCGGCGACGTGCGCTTCCAGCGCAAGTGCTTCGCGCACTTCGAGCAGCTGCGCGCACGCGGCACGACGATCCTGCTCGTCTCGCACGACATGAACGCGGTCGCGCAGATCTGCGACCGCGCCGTCTGGCTCGAGCGCGGACGCGTCGTCGCCACCGGCACCGCGAAACAGGTCACCGAGGACTACCTCCGCGCGATGCTCGCCGGCGACGCCGCGCAGTCGGCCGCCGCGCGCCCCGCCTCGGACGGCGCGCGATCCGCCCCGGCTGGCGCATTGGGCGGCGACCTCACCCCCGAGATGCGCTACGGCTCGGGCGCCGCGGTGATCGAGCGCGTCGAGCTGCTCGGCGACGACGGCGCGCCCGCCGACCTGCTGCGGCCGCGCGCGGCCTACCGCCTGCGCGCGACGGTGCGCGCGGTCCGTCCGCTCGACGACCTGCACGTCGGCTTCGCGATCCGCACCGTCCGCGGCGTCGAGGTCTTCTCGATCAACCCGCGTCCGCAGCGCGTCGCGCCCATCGCGCTCGCGCCCGGCGAGGCGGTCGCCGCCGAGGTCGCGTTCACCAATCACCTCGCGCCCGGCGACTACTTCCTCACCGTCGGCGCATGGGGCCTCGGCGAGGACGCGCACCACGACCGCCGCGTCGACGTGCTGCAGCTGCGCGTCGCCGGCGACATCGGCGCGCTCACCCAGTCGCTCGTCGACCTCGACGCCGAGTACCGCTTCGTCCCCGCCGCGGAGCCCGCGCGATGAGCGGCGTCGTGCTCCACATCGGGCTGCCGAAGACCGGCACCACCACGCTGCAGAAGGCCGTGTTCCCGCACCTTCCCGGCGTCGCGTACGCGGGCAAGCGCATCCCCGGCTACGGCTTCGCGACCCAGTCGCTCGGCGAGGCGGTCGCCGCCACCATCTCCGCCGACAGCGCGCTCGCCGATCCCGCGCCCGCGCTCGCCGCAGCCGTCGCGGAGCTGCGCGCACAGTGCGGCGCGGGCACGCTCGTGCTCTCGACCGAATCGCTCGCCCATCCCGCCGCGCGCGACCTCGGCCTGGTCGCCGACCGCCTCGCGCGCGCGGTGCCCGACGCGCGCATCCTGATCACGCTCCGCGCGCAGCCCGCGCTCGCCCTCAGCTGGTACCGCTCGCACGGGCGCTTCGCGCAGTACCTCTTCACCCACAAGACCGAGGCCGAGCGCATTCCCGCGCAGCTCGCGCAGCGCGACTGGTGGCGGCTCGTCGCGCGCGAGCCGCGCGGCGGCCTGCTCGCGGCGCTCGACTTCGACGCGCTCGTCGGCTGCTACGAGCGCCGCTTCGGCGGCCGCGTGACCGTGCTGCCGCTCGAGCTCCTCGCGGCCGACCGCGCCGCCTACGCCGCGCGGCTCGCGGGCGCGCTCGAGGTGCCGGCCTCCGCCTGCGCGCCGCTCCTCGCCGACGCGCACGAGAACCGCGGCCTCTCCGCGCGCGAGGTCGCCGCCGCGCGCCTCCTCGGCCGCGTGGGCCTGCGCACCGACTTCCTCGAGCACCGCGGGCGGAGCGCGCTGCGCCGCTGGCTCGCCGGCGGCCCGAGCGCCGACCCCGCCCTCGATCCCGCGATCGCCGACGACCTCCGCGCACGCTTCGCCGCCGGAAACCGCCGCCTGGCCGAACGGATCCCCGATCTGCGCCTCGCCGCGCTGGGATACGACCTCTCCGCGCGCGGCGACGGCATCGCCTGATAGGCTCCCATCCCCGTGAGCACCGCCGCCAACCACCGCGCCGTCACCGATCGCGTCACGAGCGATCGCACCACCAGCGTTCCCACCACCAGCGATCGCACCACCACGCTCCCGCGCAACCCGCACTTCGACGACCACCGCGTCGTCTGGAGCGACGCCTACGCGGGCCAGTACGCGCCCGTCGCCTACGACCAGCAGTTCGACGACCAGTGGCGGCTGTTCCTCGAGGGCAAGGAAGGCTTCCGCGACCACACCGGCGTCGAGACCAGCGACGAGTACATCGACGACCGCATCGCAGAGCTCACCGGCGTGCGCGACCACCTCTGGCGCAAGGAGTGGGGCGTGTTCGCGCCGATCATGGCGCGCATCACCGGACGCACCGCGCGCGCCGCGCGCCGCGGCGTGGGCGGCCGCCTCTGGCTCGAGCCGAAGTTCCCCATCGACTTCCTCGCCGGCAAGCGCTGCCTCGACGCGGGCTGCGGCGCCGGCCGCTGGACCAAGACCATGAAGTCGCTCGGCGCGCACGTGAAGTCGATCGACGTCTCGCGCCACGGCCTCGCGTCGACCCGCCGCTTCAACGACGACGTCGAGAAGTGCAGCCTGTTCGACATCCCCGCGCACCCCGCGCTGCACCGCGCGTTCGACTTCACGCTCTGCTGGGGCGTGGTCATGTGCACGCACGATCCCCGCGCGGCCTTCGACGCGGTCGCCTCGACGGTGCGCCCCGGCGGCTCGCTGTACCTCATGGTCTACGCGCCGACCTACCACTCCTCGGCGCAGGTGCTTGAATGGCGCGCGCGCTACCACCGCGAGTGCCGCACGTTCGAGGAGAAGCTCGCCTTCGCCTACTCGGTCGCCGACAGCCCCGAGAACGCGATCAACCTCCTCGACATGCTCAACACCTTCTACAACTGGGTGATTCCCGAGGATGTCTGCGTCGAGTGGTTCCGCGCCAACGGCTTCCGCGACATCACGCTGCTGAACCGCGCGGAGCCGAACGCCTGCGGGCTGCACGTCGTGGGCACGCGCGCCTGAGCGCGGGGCCGCCATCACCGGCGCCCGCACCCGTCACCGGTAGAGGCCGCACATTGCCCGCGCCGCGCGCTCGAGCGAGAACTCCGCGCGCGCGAACTCCGCGGCGGCGGCCGACATCCGCGCGTGCATCGCGCGGTCGACGAGCAGCGACACCACCGCCTGCGCGAGCGCCGGCGCATCACCCGACGCCGCGAGCAGCCCGGTCGCGCCATCGCGCACCGCGTCGGGAATCCCGCCCACGCGCGTCGCCACCACCGGCGTGCCCGCGGCCTGCGCCTCCATGAGCACGTTGGGCGTGCCCTCGACGCGCGAGGTGAGCAGCGCCACATCCGCCGCGGCCAGCAGCGCCGGCGCATCGTCGCGCCGACCGAGCAGCGTGAACGAGCCGCCCATGCCGCGCGCGGCATGCTCGAGCTCCGCGCGCATCGGTCCATCGCCCGCCACGCAGAAGCGCGCCCCGGGCACCACCTCGAGCACGCGCCGCGCGACCTCCGCGAACAGCAGCGGCTGCTTCTCGTCGCCGATCCGAAACACGCCCACGACCAGCGGCGCCGCTTGGGCGCCCAGCGCGCGCCGCAGCCGCAGGCGCGCCTCCGCGTCCGGCATCGCCTCGCGCACCGCGGGATCGAGCCCGTTGCGCACCACCGCGATGCGCGCCGCGTCGATCCCGATCCACGCGGCGTAGTCGCGCGCGCCGGCCTCCGAGTTCGCGCACAGCCGCACGCGCGCGTCGGCGGCGAGCACGCGGTACCACGGCAGCATCCACGGCTGGCACCACGCCGGGAAATGCGTGGGATTCAGCGACCGGAAGGTGAGCACCACCCGCGGCACGCCGACCGCGAGCGCCGCGACGCCCGCGCAGATGTTCGCGTGGTCGAGCCACGCATGCACCGCGTCGGGACGCATCGCGATGAACTCGCCCGCGAGATCGGTCGCGTACGGCCGCAGCGACATCGGCATCGCGCGCAGGCGCGCGCGCACATCCGTGTCGCGCGCGATCCACGCCCGCGCCGCCGGATCGGCCGCCGCTCCCGCGTGCCGCACCGCGACACCCGCACGTTCCACGATCGATGCGTAGTGCGCGTGCGCACCCTCGCAGGGATTCAGCGTGACCACCGACTGCCGCGCCAGCCCGAGCCCCTGCGAGCACTCCGCGAACAGCGCGAGCTGGCGCTCCGCGCCACCGGCCGCGAGGCTGCCGATGACCTGCGCCACGCGCGGCCGCTCGGATTCTCCGCCGACGTCGCCGACGGCGCAGTGCTGCCCCGCGTCGCGCCCATCCGCGCGCTGCGCACGCGCACGCGCGCCCGCCGCGCGCGCGTCCACGCCACGCACCGTCTCCGCGCCCTCGATGATCCACGCCGCGCGCGCCACCGTCTCCTCGGCCGACTGCGCCATCGCGCCCGCCGCCGCCGCACGCATCTGCGCCGCACGCTGCGCGCCGAGCACGCGCGCCACGCGTCGCGCGCCCGCTTTCGCCACGCGCACGCCGAGCATCGCCGCGCGCACATGCAGGGCAGGGGACAGGCATGCCTCGTAGGCTCCCATCAGCGCCGTCCCCTCGCACCGCCGTCGTCGCGGTACACCGCGACCGAGTCGTCGACCATCCGATCGAGTCCGAAGCGCTCGCGCACGAACGCCCGCGCGCGCGCCGACATCCGCGCGCGCAGCGCCGCATCGCCGAGCAGCGCGCGCACGCCCGCCTCGAGCGCCGCGACATCGCCGACCTCGCACAGCACTCCGCTGCCGCCATCCTCGATGGCGTCGACCGTGCCGCCGCCGCGGGTCGCGACCACCGGGCATCCGAGCGCCTGCGCCTCGAGCAGCGCATTCGGCGTGCCCTCCTGGCGCGACGCGTGCAGCACCACATCCGCGATCGCGAGCAGCGCGGGCACATCCTCGCGGCGACCGAGCAGCCGTAGCCGCCCCGTCACCGCCGCATCGCCACCCGCCGCGCCGGTCGGGTTCGGCTCAGCGCCATCCAGCTCCCTCACGAACCGCGCCATCTCACCCGCCATCGGCCCATCGCCCGCCACGAGCACCACCGCGTCGGGCACCGCCCGCAGCACCCGCGCCGCCACCTCCGCGAACACGAGCGGCTGCTTCTCATCCGCGAGCCGGAACACGCCGAGCACCACGCGCCGACCCTCGACCCCCAGCGCACGCCGCAGCGCCGCGAGCTCCGCCTCGCCCGGCGCCGCGCACGCCGCCGGGTCGAATCCGTTCAGCACCACCGCGAAGCGCGCGGGATCGATGCCCATCCACGCCGCGTAGTCCTCCGCGCCCGCGCGCGAGTTCGCGATCAGCCGCACATGCGGCTGCCGCGCAAGCCGGCGGTACCACGGCAGGAAATCGGGATGGTCGATGGTGGGGAAGTGGGACGGGCTCACGTTGCGCGTCGAAAGCACGATCCGCGGGACACCCACGGCGAGCGCCGCGATGCCGGCCCACATGTTCGCGTGGTCGAGCCACGCATGCACCACATCGGGCCGCGCGCGCAGGAACTCGCCCGCGAGGTCGACGCACCAGTCTCGGTAGCTCAGCGGGATCAGCGACAGGAGGTGCCGCGTCCGCCGCACGCGATGCAGCAGGTTGGCCGCCTCTGGATCCACCGTCGCCCCCGAATGCAGCACCCGCACGCCGCCCTCGAGCGCGAGCGGCAGGTAGTGTCCGCCCGCTCCGGTGGTCGGATGCGTGGTCACGATCGACGCCTCGGCCAGTCCGCGCCGCACCGACTCGCGCGCGAGGTAGACCAGCTGCCGCTCGGCGCCGCCCGCCGCCAGCGAGCCGATCACGTGCATCACGCGCGGCGTCCCCGCGCCCGCCCGCCAGGCATGCGCGTATGCCCCGTCGAACGCCACCAGCGCCGCCGCCGTGCCGCCCTCGTTCCAGATCGGTTCGTACCGCCGCTCGTACCGCTGCTGCGAGATCGACGCACGCCGCGCCGCGAGCCCGAGCACGCGCGCCAGCCGCGCACTTCCGAGAAGCCGCGCGTCCTTGCAGGTCGCGTCGAAAATCCGTGCGTAGCCGCCCATGCGATAGACTCCGCGCGATGCTAGCAGATACCCACGCGAGCGAAGCCGACGCGGCGCGCGACGCCCACCGCGCGCTCGACGCCGTGCTCGCGTCCTTCGAGTCGCTCGGGTATCCGCGCGAGGTCGTCACGCAGTGGTCGATCCCCGCGTCCGACGCCGCCGATCTCGTCGCCCAGCTCCGCGCCGCGCTCGCCGGCGCCGCCGCGCCGCGCATCCTCGAGGTCGGCACCTTCGTCGGCACCAGCGCCCTCGTGATGCTGCTCGCCCTCCCGCACGCCACCGTCCACACCGTCGACCCGGACTTCCCGCTCGAGATCGAGTTCGACGCGATGCACTGCGGCTTCCGCGGCGCCAACCTCGCGCGCACCACCCACGAGATCGCCGCCGCCGCCGCGGAGCGCCTCGGCGTGCGCGACCGGCTCGTCCTGCACCGCGGCGGCTTCGCCACCGACGCGACCTTCGCCGGCCGCAGCGCGACCGTCCCCGCCATCGGCGCCCGCCTCGCCGCCGAGCACGGCCCGTTCGACGCCGCGTTCATCGACGGCCTCCACTTCGAGGACGCCGTGCTCGCCGACGCCCGCCTCGCGGCGGCCAGCGTGAAGCCCGGCGCGCCGATCCTCTTCCACGACGCCGTCGGCTACTGGGGATCCTGCGTGCGCCGCGCGCTCGTCCGCTTCCTCGAGGACGCGCCCGGCCACACGCTGCTGCACGCGCCCTTCGCGGCGCTCGACCGCAGCATCGCGCGCCTGACGGCCGACCCGCCCCGCGCCGAACCCGCCGCCGCGCGCCTCGCGCGCTGCTTCGGCGCCTCGGCGCCGCTCCTCGCCGACCACATCGCGCGTGCGGTCACGACCCAGTTCGGCGCCGTGCGCGCCGAGGCCGCCGACGAGTTCTCCCGCGCATGCGCCGCGGCGTTCGCCGCCTCCGAACCGTCCACCGCAGCGGCCGGCGCATCCACCGCCGCGCCGCTCTCCGCGCGCGTCGCGCTCTCCGCGCCCGACGACGGGTTCGCGGCGGGCGTGGGTTTCACCCCCGGCTCCGACTCCGCCACGCCCTCGACCCCCGTCACCCTCGCCACCCTCGCCGCGCCCGCGCAGCACCCGGCGCCCGATCTCCTCATCCTCGGCTTCACGCCGCCCGGCGAGCTCCACGCCGCGGGCCCGCACTCGCGCCCGCTCGCCGCGCGCGTGCGCGAGCTCGACGCGCTCGGCTACGACGCCTACGACGCGATCCATCCCTTCCTCGAGCCGTTCTCCTACGCGCTCGGCGGACACTGCGTCCTCCCGCGTGCGACGACCTTCCTCGCCAACACCGTGGTCGCCGTCCGCCGCGGCTCCGCGGCCGCCGCGCGCGTCCCCGCGTCGCTCGCGCCGCTCACCGCCGCCCACGCCCGCGCCATCGAGAACGCCCGCACCCAGTCGCTGCACGCCGAGCTCGTGCTCGCGCATTTCCGCGGCCGCTACGAGCGCGCGCACGGCGACCTCGCCACCGCGGGCGCGCGCATCGCCGAACTCGGCCACGAGGTGTCCAACCTCACCGCCGAAGCGGCCCAGGCGCAGAATCTCCGCTCAAGACTGCAGCACATGCTCGGCTGGCGCGTCCACATCGGCCGCCACCACTTCTGGCGCAGGCCCGACGCGCGCCTCTGAGCCGCGCACGCTCCGCCGTGCCGCGCCGCGCCGCGCTGTTCAGGGCACCACGATCGTCCACTGCGGATGCGCGTTGCGCACGAACCCGCCGCTCGACTTCGTCAGCCCGTCCATGCGCCAGCCGTTCACATCGCCGTTCAGCGCGTTGCGCCACACGATGTCGTACTTGCCGTCGGCGTTGAGGTCGCGCAGCGCATCGATGCGCCACTGCAGCGCGATGCCCTGGTGCAGCACGCCGCCCGACGCGCGCGCGGTCCCGTCCATCAGCCACCCGGTGACCATGCCGGTCGTCTGGTGCCGCCAGATCACGTCGGCCTTGCCGTCGCCCGAGAGATCCGCGGCGCCGGCCACCTGCCACGCCTGCGCGACCGGACCGGCCACGTTGGAGACGTTCGCCTGCGCGAGCGTCGCGATGCCGTTCATGCGCCACACGCTCACCACGCCGGCGTTGGTGCGCCAGAGGATGTCCTGCATGCCGTCGGCGTCGAAGTCCGCGATCGCCTCGCACGCCTTGCCGGCGGCGTTGCCCACGGTGCCCTCGTCGATGCGCACGAAGCCATCCATCAGCCACACGGTGACGTCGCCGGTCGACGCATTGCGCAGCACGATGTCGCCACGGCCATCGCCCGACACGTCGCCCACGCCGATGCACTGCACCGTCGCCGACATCGGCACCGAGATCGGCGCCTTCAGCATCACCGACAGCCCGTCGGTCAGCCACGCGTGGAACCGTCCCGTCGCGTCGCGCCAGACGATGTCGGTCGAGCCGTTGGCGTCGAGATCGCCCATGCCCTGGACCTGGTAGCCCACCGGAACGGCGTCGGGCAGCACCGCACCCGCCTTGCGCGTGAGGTCCTGCATGAGCCAGCCCGCGACCTGCCGCGAGGCGCTGTTGTAGAACACGATGTCGGAGATGCCGTCCGCATCGAGCTGGTCGGCGACGTACGGCACCTTGAGCCCCGACGGGTAGTAGAGGTTCCGCGAGGCGGTCGCGAACTCGAGTCCGCCGCCGCTCGCGTAGCCGATGGTCGCATCGAAGTCGAGGAACAGGCCCGCGGAGTAGTTCTCCGCCGTCACCACGAACACGCCGAGCAGCACCTTGAGGTCCGAGCCGGCCTGTCCGAATCCGTTCGTCGGCGGCAGGTTGTACCAGCCCGCATCGTCGGTGATCGCGCTCTGCTGCACGAACTTCGCGTCGAGGAACGAGGGATCCGCCACCGTGCCGTTGAACATGTTGCCCTGCTCGGCGCCGACGGTGACGTAGCTGTCGTACCGCCACGCCTCGCCCGGCGGCAGGAACCCGAGCGGCAGGAAGCTCTGCGGGATCTCGTTGTCCGCATCCTCGGCCTGGAAGAACACCGGTGTCGCGCCGGGATCGACGTTGTTCGCAAGCACCGCCGACACGTTGAACGCGTTGAAGAGCCGGTCCTCGGGATCATCGAAGGTCGCGTACACCTCCATCACGTGGTAGGTGTGCAGGTCGCCCGCGACCACGTAGCTTGTACCCCCGAAGCCGGTGAAGTCGGCGACGGCGCTGGCGGTGCAGCAGGCGAACGAAAGGACGGTGGCGACAGAGCGGCTGCGTCGATGCATGGTTCGATCCAGGAGCCGGCGGACAGCCGGTTCGCGTGGAATCGACCCGTGGAGGGCGTCGATTGACCCACGCCGCGCCGCTCGGCACCGTCCCAACACGGGGCTTCGCTCTCGCGCATCTGCGCGGTTTGTGCAGGCGGGACCGATATGGCCGCGCCCGTCCGACGCCGGTGGAAAAACGACAGGCGCCGCTCGCGCGGCGCCCGTCCTTGTCTCATCGATGGTGGCCCAGCCGCGCAAAGGCGGCGGCTCGGTCGCGCAGGCTCAGCGCGCCGCCACCTGCACCTTCAGCACCGAGCCCGCGGAGGTCACGATCTCGACCTCCCACTTCGGGCTGCCCGCCTGCGAGTCGAGCTCGACCGAGTGCGGAAGCGCGCCCGGGTTGGCGCCGAGCACCTGCGAGACCGCGGTCGCCGCCGGCACCGTCACCAGCGTGTAGACCGCCAGCGCGTCGGCGTACTTCTCGAGCTGCACCGTCGTCGGCGTCCACGCCGTGTTGCCGATCACCGCGCCCGTCGCCGCGTTCACCGCGACGCGCACGAAGCTGCTGTCCGACGCGCGCCACTGCAGCACGGCCACGAAGGTCGTGCCCGCCTCGTACTCGACCTCGGCCTCGAGGATCGGCAGCGCACTCGCCGCAAGGGCCGCGTTGATCGCCGCATTGAACGCCGCGCCGGACGTGGTCTCGACGTTGTTGCCACCGCCGCCACCGCCGCCGCCGCCGCCGTTGCCGCCGTGGTCATCGTCGCCCTCGTACGAGTCGTCGCGGTTGTCGTCGTTGCCGTTGCCGTCGCCGCCGTGGTCGTCGTTGTAGTCGTCGTCGTTGAGCATCGACCACGCGAGGCCCACGTTCTTCACGAACGAGCCGCTCGACTTGGACAGTCCGTCCATGAGCCAGCCGTTCACGTCGCCGTTCGACATGTTGCGCCACAGGATGTCGTCCTTGCCGTCGGCGTTCAGGTCGCCCGACGACTCGATGCGCCAGTTGAGCGCGATGCCCGGGTGCACGACCGAGGTCGACTGCACCGTCGCGCCCGCGACCAGCCAGCCCGACACCGCGCCGGTGGCGGAGTTGCGCCACATCAGGTCGTCGTCGCCGTCGCCGTCGAAGTCGCCGGTCGCCGCCACGCGCCACTCGGTGGTCACCGTGCCCGCGCCACTGAACGCCGTGTCCGACACCAGCGTGAGGCCGTTCATCAGCCACACGCGCATCGCGCCGAGCTCCGTGCGCCACAGCATGTCCGACCGTCCGTCGCCATCGACATCCGCCAGGCCCATGTACTCGAGGCCGAGCGCATTGCCGATCGCGCCGCCCGCCGTCTTCGACGAGCCGCTCATGATCCAGCCGTTGACCTGGCCGCTCAGCGAGTTGCGGAGCAGCACGTCGGCCTTGCCGTCGCCCGAGAGGTCGCCCGTCGCGAGGTACTGCCACTCGAAGCCGATGCCGCCCGATACCGCGCGGTCGTCGACCACGCTGAGCCCGCTCAGCCGCCACATGCGGAACGCGCCGTTCGTCCGGTTGCGGAACAGCAGCGCGCTGCGTCCGTCGCCGAAGAAGTCGCCCGCGCCGTCGTACTCGTGCGAGCCGCTCAGCGTGTTGCTCACGATGCCGCCCGTCTCGCGGACGAGGCCGTTCATGCCCCACGCCGCGATGTTGCCCGAGCCGGGCGCGAACCACAGCACGTCGCTGCGGCCGTTGTCGTCGATGCCCGCCCGCACGTAGTCGAGCTTGTAGTGGAAGCCCTGGCCGCGTCCGCCCGTGGTGGGCGCGCCGACCATGACGCGCTCGCCCGCGATCGCGACCGCGTCGGCGAACGCGCCGCCGATCGAGCCGCTGGCCGCCGCAAGCTTCGAGCCTTCCTGCCAGGTGCCGTTCGCCATGCGGCGGAACATCCGCGCGCTGCCCGCGCCCGAGATCGCGCGCACCGTGTCGAGCGGCGAGCCGACCACCGCGCGGTCATCCGCCGCGGCGATCGATGCGCCGAAGTCGTCACCCGCGCCGCCATCGCTCGACGCGAGCCGCGCCGCCGACGGCCAGCTGGTGTCGGTGGCCCGCTGGTACACGAACGCCGCGCCCGAGGCCGAGCCCGCGTTCACCGCGTCCGGCGCGCCGACGAACGCCCAGTCTCCGAGCAGGGTGCCCGAGAGCGCCACCGCGCTGCCGAAGCCGATCGCGCCCGACTCGCCCGCGCTCAGCGCGGTCGCCTCGACCCACGATCCGCCCGTGCTGCGGAAGATGTACGCGCCACCCGCGCCGCCCGACCGCGCCGGAGCGCCGATCAGGGCCCGCGACGACTGCGCCGCGACCGACGCGCCGAAGCGATCGCCCGCCGCGCCGTTCGACGCCGTGACCTTCGCCTGCTGCGTCCAGGTGTTGCCGGAGGTGTTGCGGAACACATACGCCGCACCGCGGTCCGCGGCGCCCGAGACGTCCGCGCCGGGCGCGCCGATCACGACGATGTCGCCCTTCATCGCGACCGCCGAGCCGAAGCCGTCGCCGCCGGCGCCATCCGAGGCCACCAGCTTCGCGACCTGCGACCAGCTCGAACCGCTCTTGCGGAAGACGTACACCGCGCCCTGGTCACCGTGCGCAGCGCCGCCCGCGAGGGGCGCGCCGACCACGATCACGCTGCCATCGAGCGCCACCGCGCTGCCGAAGGCGTCCGACGCCGCGGTGTCGCTGCCCTCGAGCGTCGCGGCGAGCGGCCAGGTGTTGCTCGAGCCGCGCTCGAACACCGTGACCGTGCCCTCGCCCGAAAGCGCACCCGGCGCGCCGAACGCGGCCAGGCCGCTGTCCGCCGCGACCGCCGAGCCGAACAGCTGGCCCGACGACGACGACTGCGGGCTCAGCCCCAGCCGCTCGTTGCGGGTGGTCGCCTCCTGCGCGAACGCAGGCACCGCCGCCAGCAGCGTCACCGCCGCAAGCGAGCCGACACCCACCGCACCGCGGGCATGGCGATCAGTGAACGGGAAGACGAACGACAACGCACGCACGCACTCAAGACGGTTTCGATTGCTCATAGGGGGGTCCCATACGCAGGCCGACCTCGGGCTACCACGGGGGCGGTCGAGAACTGCGCTCCTCAAGGGAGCCCCTCCATCGGCCTCAGATACAGCCCGACCCCCCAAAAAGACGACTCGCCCCGGGGTCGGGGCGAGTCGCGCATGAATTGCCGAAGTTGCGGGCGCGGCGGGCCTTGCCACCCGCTCCCAGCCAGGCTGGCTCAGGGGTTGACCATGCGCCAGTCGAGCGTCACCGACCGCACGAAGCCACCCGACCGCTTGGTCAGGCCATCCATCAGCCAGGCGTTCACATCACCGTTATTGGTGTTTCGCCAGACGATATCGGCCTTGCTGTCGCCGTCGAGATCGACCACCGCCGCCACGGTGTAGACGAGGCTCACCGCCGTCGTCACCGTGCCGCTGCCGGCGCCCTTGGTCAGGCCGTCCATCAGCCAGCAGTTGAGCTGGCCGGTGTTCGTGTTGCGCCACAGCAGGTCGGCCTTGCCGTCGCCGCTGAGGTCCGCCATGCCGCTCGGCGACCAGTCGGCGAACACGGGTCCCGCGTTCGCAACATCCGCCTGCGACTCGATCGTCAGCCCGTCCATGAGCCAACCGCTCACCGTGAACGAGGTGTTGCGCCAGAGCAGGTCGGCGTCGCCGTCGGAATCGAGGTCGCCGGCACCGAGGTAGGTCAGCCCCGTGGTGCTGCCGATCTCGCCGCTCGAGAGCTTGGTCAGTCCGTGCATGCGCCAGCCGTACACCTTGCCGGTCGTCGCGCTCTTCCACAGGATGTCGTCGTTGCCGTCGCCGTCGGTGTCCACGACCGCGAGCAGCCGGTAGTCCTCGGGCACGACGCCGGTGATGTTGCCCTCCTCGACCACGGTCGTGCCGGCGCAGAGGAGTCCGCGCACCGCGCCCGTCGTGGTGTTGCGGAGCACGAAGTCCGCGCGGCCGTCGCCGTCGAGGTCGCCCGTGCCGCCGAAGCTGAAGCCGCTCGGCGCCGTGACGGTGAACACGCCGCCCGCCGTGCGGGTCAGGCCCGACATGAACCACGCCGCGAACTGACGCGAGCCCGGGTTGAACCACAGGATGTCGCCCTTGCGGTCGCCGTCGAGGTCACCCGTCGGCGTGAGCTGGCAGCTGTCGGGAACTCCGTCGCCGTTCACATCGGCGATCTCGCCCGCGTCGAGCTCGCACACGTCCGGCTCGCCGTTGCCGTTGCAGTCGACCGAGTCCGACACATAGCTGAACCGCACCTTCGCCGCCGAGGTCGGGCACTCGTCCTGCGACACCAGCGGGCTCGCGTTCAGCGTGAACACCGCGTCGCCGTCGTCGAGCATCTCGTTGAACATCGCCGCGGGGACGAAGATCGTCTCCTTCTGGAAGCTGCTCGGGCAGTTGCTGCCGCCCTGCAGGAAGATGTAGTCGATGACCTGGCCGTTGAAGGCGAGCTGCAGGTACTCGCCGGGCGAGCCGAGATCGGCCTTCACCTCGACCTCGATCGTGACCATGTCGAGCGCATCGGGGAGGTCGGTGCCGGTGGCGGTCACCGTCGTCGTGCCGTTGAACGGCGCGGTGGTGCCGCTCGTGTACGAGAACAGGCCGTCCTCGCACGAGTCGAGCCGCAGGTCGGCGTTGCAGTCGAGGGTCGGGTCGTCGCCGATCTGACGGCGATCCGCGACGTCGTTGTCGTCGCAGTCGAGCGAGAAGAGCGCCGCCGCGAAGCCGACGCCCACCTGGAAGTCGATGAACACCGTGCCGGCCGGTGTCGCGGGCGGCACATCGAGGTCGTTCGAGGTGTTGCCCCACAGGACCGTCTCGCCGTCCGACCGCCGCGCGCCCAGCGTGTAGCCGCCCGCGCGCAGCGCCGTGTAGGTCTCGTCGACGCCGAGCGCCGGGATGTTCTGCTGCAGCAGCGTGTTGTCGCCCACGACCTGCACCGTGCCGTCGGACAGCAGGTAGGCCGTCACGTTCCACGCGCACGCGACGTCGGCCACGGTCACGCCGCCGCCGAGCGTCGGCGCGGTCTGCTCGCCCTCCGAGTTGTCGCCCCAGAACACCGTGCGGCCGTCGCGCAGGATGGCCACACCGTGGTCGAGACCGGCCGCGAAGTCGGTCACGTCGTCGTCGGCGGCCGCGCCCCACACCGGGAGCGTGGTCTGTCCCGCCGCGTTGTCACCCCACGCCACCAGGTCGAAGTCGGCGTTGCGCGCGACCGTGAAGTTCGATCCGCAGCGCACCGCGTCGAACGCGGGCGCGCCGACCGGCACATCGCACTGGCCGAGCGTGTTCGATCCGACGCACACCACCACGCCGTCCGACCGCAGCAGCGCAGTGTGGTTCTCGCCCGCGGCCACGAAGGTGTAGGTCGTGCCGCCCGAGAGCGCCGGCGCGGTCGTCTGGCCGGAGCCGCTGCGTCCCCAGCCCGACACCGTGAAGCCCGGCGCCACGATCGCGACGCCGTGATGCTCGCCGAGCGCGAAGCTCACGTACGCCTCGCGGTAGCCCGGATCGGGCGCGGTCAGCGCGCCATCGCCGCTGAAGCCCCAGGTCAGGATCGGCGAGATGTCGTCCGCAGCGGCGGTCGACGCGAGGCCGCCTCCCGCGATCAGCGCGGCGCCGGCGGTTGCATGGGCGAGGATCAGACTGCAGAGCTTCGATGGGTTCGTCATGGTGTCTTCCAGGCGAGCGCGCGGAGCGGCAGGGGCCGGGTGGCCGATCCGCGCCTCGCGGGGGCGTTCATGCCGCCACCACCCGCGCAAGCGGGGCGTGGGGCGTGGGTTGATCTATCGGCCTGACAGCAGGATTCGCCTTACCCGAGCGGGGGATCTCGACCGATTCGACGCCGAATCAGCCGTTTGCGCCCGGCGGCGAGTCAAACAGACGCAGATCTCGCGCATCGGTTCGCCAAAAAGGAAGCCGCCCCTCGTCGCGGAGACGAGGGGCGGCTGGATCGGAAGAGCAGATGCAGAGGAGCTGTCAGCGGACGTTCGACCAGGTCGTCGGCACCGAGCGGATGAAGGCGCCCGACTGCTTGACCAGACCGTTCATGATCCAACCGTTCACGTCGCCGTTCAGCACGTTGCGCCAGAGCACGTCGCGCTTGCCGTCGCCGTTCAGGTCGGGGGTGCCGGCGATGCTCCATCCGCCACCGACGGTGGTCGAGATGTAGCCACCGCTGCGGCGGTTGAGACCGTCCATGAGCCAGCCCGACACGAAGCCGAGGGACTCGTGGTTCCAGAGCACGTCCGAGCGGCCGTCGCCGTCGAGGTCGGCCACACCCGCCACGCGCCAGCCGGCGCCCGGGGCGCAGGCGTTGGTGATCGCGGCCTGCTGGGTGATCGAGAAGCCGTCCATGAGCCAGCCGTACACGGTGGTCGAGCCCGGCTCCTGCCAGAGGAGGTCGTCCTTGCCGTCGGCGTTGAAGTCGCCCACGCCGAGGAAGCGCAGCCCCTGCGAGCTGCCGACGAAGCCGCCGGCGCGCTTGGTCAGGCCGTCCATCATCCACGCGCGGACCTCGCCGGTCGCGCTGTTGCGGAGGATGCAGTCCGCGCGGCGGTCGCCGTCGAGGTCACCCATCGCGATGATGTCCCAGGCCGCCTCGAGCGGACCCGAGATGTAGCCCTGCTGGGCCACCGAGAGGTTGTTCATGATCCAGGCCGTGAAGCGACCCGTCGACTCCTCGCGCCAGATCAGGTCGGCGCGGCGGTCGGCGTTGAGGTCGCCCATGCCGCGCGGCGCGTAGCCGGTGCCCGGATCGGCGTTGGTGAAGCCGCCGCCGGCGCGGACGAGGCCGTCCATGTTCCACAGCGTCGACTTGCGGGTCGAGGCGTTGAACCACGCCACATCCGACTTGCCGTCGAGGTTGAAGTCGTCGCGCACGAAGCTCGCGGCCGAAGCCAGCGGCGAGTCGTACTGCACATGGTCGATGGAGATCGGGATGATCGAGCTGATCGCGATCGACGCGACGCCCATGGTCGACTCGAACCCGATGAACAGGTCGTCGGTCGCGTCGTTCGGCTGGCTGAGGACATCGATCACGTTCGACTCGCTCGTGCCGTCCTCATGGAAGACGGTCACGGTCACGGGCACCGCGAAGCCGATGCCGCTCGAGTCGGTCACGACGAAGCCCACGCGCGTCGGCGCGCCGCCGAGCTGCTTCGAGTTGAACGAGAGCGACACGAAGGCGGGGCTGAACTCCGGCTCCCACGAGCCGAGGAACAGGCTCTTGCCGCCGGCGCCGCTGCCATCGACCGCCGCGTCATCCGCGTCGACCGAGTTGCCCGCGACGATGTTCTCCGGCAGCACCGTCAGTCCGACGGGACGCTGCGACTCGAAGTCGTCGACCAGCAGGATGGCATTGGGAAAGACGCTGTTGTTGAGCCCGCGGTACCCCGGCACCTGGCTCCAGCTGGCGCCACCCGCGAGGGCGGCCGAGCTGGCCAGAGAGGTCACGAGACCCACCATGGCGATGCCCATTGAAGGAGCCATGGCGCGAACGCCGCACTGATTTCGAATCTTCATCTTTGTACTCCTCTTCCGTATCCCTGTTCCCGGCACGTTCCGGCGCGCGCTCCCTCCGCGGAGGCGCGGCCACAAACATCCCGCCGCGACCGGCTCCCACCGGTTGCAGCGCGAAGTCTTCCCTGACCTCGACGCAAGAGATCCCTCTGCGCGAGATGCTACGCGAAACCCGAGGTCCGCGCAGGGAATCAATCGCTAAGAACACTGTGACACGGCGTTTGCGCCTGTCCACTCCACCGTGGTGTGAATCTCCAATCGTTCGACCGAAGAGTCGCCACAAGCGTCATGGAAGGCATAGACCCTACAGACGGTCGTCCGTCGCGACCGTGCGCTCGCCGTTCCGCTCAGCCGGCTTCGCCGAGGTGGTTGAGGCCGAGGTCGCGCATCTTCCGATAAAGCGTGGTTCGGTTGATGCCGAGGCTCGCCGCGGCCTTCGAGCGGTTCCAGTTGTGCGCGGCCAGCGCCGCCAGCAGCGCGCTGCGCTCAGGATCACGCATGGTGTCCGCGAGCGTCTTGCTCGACTGAGGTTCCCTTCCGGAGCCGCCTGCGATCGGAATCACGCGAGGCTCGCCGCCCGGACGGTCCTCGCGCATCGGCGTCCACGGCTGTGCGGCGGGGGCAGGGCTCGCTCCCGCGGCTGGCGGCATCGCCGGCTGCATCGGCGATTGGAATGCCGCCTCCGCGCTGCGGACCCGTTCCGGCAGGTGGACATCGTCGAGCCACGCCGCATCGCACATGATCGCCGCGCGCTCGATCGCATTCTCCAGCTCACGCACGTTGCCCGGCCAGCGGTAGCGGCGCATCGCATCGCCGGCCGCCGCCGTGAATCCCAGGATCGTCCTGCCGAGCTCGGCCGACTTCGCCCGCAGGAAGTGCTCCGCGAGCGTGACCACGTCGTTCGGGCGCTCGCGCAACGGCGGCAGCTCGATCGGCAGCACATGCACGCGGTAGAAGAGGTCCTGGCGGAACCGGCCTTCCTCGACCAACCGCTCGAGCGGTTGGTTCGACGCCACGATCACGCGCACGTCGACCTCGATGGTCTGGTCGCTTCCCACCGCCTCGAACTTGCGCTCCTGCAGCACGCGCAGCAGCTTGAGCTGCATCGTCGGCGACGCGGAGTTGATCTCGTCGAGGAACAGCGTTCCTCCATCGGCGGCCAGGAATCGGCCCTTCTTGTCGGCGATCGCCCCCGTGAACGCGCCCTTCACGTGCCCGAAGAGCTCGCTCTCGAGCAGGGTCTCCGGGATCGAGCCGCAGGCGAGCTCGACGAACGGCATCTCCGCGCGCGGCGAGGCGCGGTGGATCGCGCGGGCCAGCAGGCTCTTGCCGGTACCCGACTCTCCGTGGATCAGCACCGTCGACCGCACCCGGCTCGCGGCACGCGCCAGTTCGAGCGCGCGCGCAAGCCTCGGATCGCTGCCGACGACCTCCTCAAGCGGACCTCGTGAGTTCGACCCGGCTTCGGGCACGGCCGTCGGCCGCGAAAGCGCCGTCCGGCTCACCGCCCGCTCGATCGCCTGGGAGAGTTCGGCTCCGCTGAACGGCTTCACCAGCACATCGGCCGCGCCGGCCCGGATCCACTCGATCGCGCGCGCCGCGTTGATGTCCGCACCGCTCGCGATCACCGCGACCCCGGGCGCCGCCGCCTGCACCGACTGCAGCAGCGCCACCAGGTCCCGATCGCGTCCGCCGAGGTCGGCCACCAGCACGCCGCCGCCCGCAGACCGGACGGTCGCGAGCAGGTCATCGACGCTGGAGAAGACCGCGCAGGCATATCCGAGCGCCGCCACCGAGCTCCGCAGCGCCGCCGCGGCATAGGGATCGCCATCGAGCACGAAGACCGAGCCGGCCTTCGCGCCACCAGACGGGGCGAATGCCAACGCCGCAGGCATGGATGTGTGCATGTCGTTCACGGAGTGCGCGCTCCCAAGGTCCTGCTCCTCCATCGGTTGCCCAGCGAGGAGGGCGAAGCCGCACCTCCCGAATCGGCCTGCGAACCCGTTATCAGGACTCGGACAGACCATCCCCTGCGGCCTCGGGGCGCCCAATCTCTTGCCGATCGGTTGGGAAGTTGCGTGAAATCGATGCGGGACGCCGTCATACTCCGCACCCTGCGGCGTTCATCGCCCCGCGTCGGAGATTCGTCCCTGCTGGTTGGCGGCATCGCGCCGTCCCGACGCGCTGACCGTGAACCCGCGAAATCGGAGTCTGCACCAATGCTCAGTCGCTTCGCCACCGTGTCCCTTCGCTCCGCCGTGCTCGCCGCGGCGACCCTGCTCGCCAGCGAGACCCTCGTCCTCGCGCAGGCCGAACCCCCGGCCGGCGGACAGCAGAACGGCGGCGCAGGCGGTCAGCGCGGTGGCGGTGGCCAGCGTGGCGGCGGCGGCATGGGTGGTGGCGGCATGGGTGGCGGCATGGGTGGCGGCATGGGCCGCATGTTCGGCGGCGGTCGCGGCGGCATGGGCGGCATGGGCCGCGGCATGCAGGACATGCGCGAAGCCCTTGAGGCCGACTTCCAGCGCCGCGACGTTCCGATCTTCGTGCGCCAGCTCTCGCTGACCGAGGACCAGAGCGTGGTCCTCGAGACCCTCTTCGTCGACTACGAGACCACCTTCCAGCCCGAGGCCGAGGCCATCATGACCTCGATGACCGAGATCGGCCGCAACATGATGCAGTCGTTCATGACCCCGGAGCGCCAGCAGCAGATGCGCGACACCTGGGAGAAGATGCAGAAGGAGATGCAGGAGGCCGAGGCCGCCAACGGGCCGATGGACGACGACGCCCGCCGCGCCTTCTTCCGCGAGCGCATGCAGAAGGCGAGCGAGGAGTTCGCCGCCCAGGCGCAGACCTCCGGCCTCGACGCCGAGGTCAAGGCCGCCATGGGCGAGCTGCTCGAGAAGGTCGAGGCCTGGCAGACCCGCAAGGCCCAGCTCCGCGACAACTTCACCGGCGGCCTCAAGGCCGTCCTCGACGACGACCAGCTCTCGCAGTGGCCGGCGTTCGAGCGCTTCCTCATCCGTGAGAAGACGCTGCCCCGCGGCCGCATCTCCGGCGAGAACCTCAACCTCTTCTTCGTGGTCGACGAGCTGCGCATGCCGCAGGACCAGTTCGCCAAGGTCGAGCCGCTCTTCAACGACTACGAGATGCGCCTCGACTCCGCGCTGCGCGCCCGCAACACCTACATCGAGGAGTCGATGCCCAAGGTCATGAAGGCGATGCAGGGCTCCGACGCCAACGACGCCGGCCGCATCTTCAAGCGCCAGGCCGAGCTCCGCGCCGCCGTGCGCGACGTGAACGAGGAGTTCCGCAAGTCGATGGTCGTCGCGCTCGGCGAGTCCGAGTGGGCCAAGACCCTCGACAAGGCGATCCACGAGGGCGGCTGGGGCCGCTTCTTCAACCCGACCGGCACCGACCGCATGTTCGAGGAGGCGATGAAGATCGAAGCCCTCGATCCCGCCGTCCTCCAGGCCGTGAAGGACCTCTACGCGGGCTACCGCAACGAGGTCACCCCGATGAACGAGCGCCTCAAGAACCTCGCCCGCACCGAGGAGCCCGACCAGATCGTCCGCGACGGCGAGCGCTTCGTGAGCATGATCAGCCAGGGCATCGCCGGCATGGCCCGCAACTTCGGTCCCGGCGGCGCCGACCAGGGGCGCGAGGACCCGATGCGCAAGGTCTTCGACGAGCGCAACGAACTCGGCACCCGCTACGAGGAGCGCCTCAAGGCGCTGCTCACCCCCGAGCAGTTCGAGAAGCTCCCGCGCGGTCGCGGCGGCCGTGGCAACGGTGGACCGGGCGGCGCGTTCGGCGGCAACTTCGATCCTCAGCAGATCCTCGACCGCATCCCCGAGGAGCAGCGCAAGCAGTTCATGGACGCCGTCGACACCAACAAGAACGGCAAGATCGATGAGGACGAGCGCGACGGCATCCGCGACTACATGCGCCAGCAGTTCGGCGGGCGCGGTGGTCAGGGCGGCGCGCAGGGCGGCGGCCAGGGTGGTGGTCAGGGCGGCGGACGCCGCGGCAACCGCGGCGGCAACAACGCTGGCGGCAACAACGAGGCCTGATCCCGATCGAGCGGACCGAGCGCCGGACCTCCGGTGACGCGCCTCCGCTCGGACCCGGGTACGGACACCCCGAGACCCATTCCCAGCACAGACATCACGACGGCGCGCGCGGTTTCCGCGCGCGCCGTTGCGTTCGGCCCGATCGCTATCCTGCGCCGATGGACGACGCCACGCAGGACGCGCACATGCGGCACCTCGCCTCGCTCGCCGGGCAGGCCTCGGGAGTCGCACCGCCGTCGGAGCCGCTGCTGATCGCCACGCTCGAGGCGCTCCGTCCGCTGGTCTTTCCGCGGCTCCGTGCCGCCAGCGTGTCCGGCGATGCGCTCGCGCGGCAGGTGGTGCACGGCTTCTCGACGCTCATCGCCGAGGCCTTCGCGGCCGGCGGCGCACGCGATGACCACCGCGCGGCCTCCGCCTTCTTCGCGCGCGTGCCGGCCATCGCCGCGCGCCTCGCCGACGACGTCAAGGCGGCGTTCGACGGCGATCCGGCCGCCCGCAACGACCTCGAGATCGTCGTGTGCTACCCCGGCATCCGCGCGCTCGTCGTGCATCGGTTCGCGCACGCGCTCGATGCGCTCGGCGTGCCGCTGCTGCCCCGCATGATGGCCGAGCACGCGCACCGCGACACCGGCATCGACATCCATCCCCGCGCGACCATCGGCGACGCGCTCTTCATCGATCACGGCACCGGCGTCGTGATCGGCGAGACCGCCACCATCGGCAACCGCTGCCGCATCTACCAGGGCGTCACGCTCGGCGCCAAGAACTTCGACCGCGAGCCCGATGGCTCCATGCGCCGCGGCTACAAGCGCCATCCCACGCTCGAGGACGACGTCGTGGTCTACGCCGGCGCCACCATCCTCGGTGGCGAGACCGTCATCGGCAGGGGCTCGGTCGTCGCGGGCGGCGTGTTCCTGACCAAGAGCGTTCCGCCGGGGCATGTCGTCACCGGCCCGAAGCTCGAGCTCCGCATGATCTCCATGGGCGGGGCGATCTAGCGTGGCCTCCGCGCGCGGGCGCCTCGTCGTCGCGATCGGCGTGCTCGGCTTCGCGAGCGGGCTGCCCAATGTCCTGGTCAACGACACGCTGTCGGCGTGGCTCTCCGATCTCGGCTTCAAGCCCTCCGACATCGGCCTGCTCTCGCTGCTCACGCTGCCGTACGGGCTGAAGCTCCTCTGGGCGCCGCTGCTCGACCGCTATGCCGCGCCCGGATTCGGTTGGCTCGGGCTCCGCCGCGGCTGGATCGCGCTCTTCTGCACACTCCTCGTGGCAGGCTTCGCCGCGCTGGCCATGGTCGGCCCGTCCGCCGCGACCTCGCCGGTGCTTCCGGCGGCGCTCGCGGGCCTCGCCATCGCCATCCTCTCCGCGTCGCTCGACGCGTCGGTCGATGCCCACCGCACCGACAGCGCGAGCGGGGGACAGGAAGGTCCGGCCGCCAGCGCCTTCGTGCTCGGCTACCGCGTCGCCTTCGTCTCGATCGGCGCCGCGGTCCTGATGCTGCACGGCAAGCTCGCGCTCCTCTTCGGACCCGAGGGCGATCCCGCGGCGAAGGCCCTTGCCTGGCGCTGCGCGGTCGCGGGCGGCGGCAGCGCCATGCTGCTCGGCGTCGGCGCCGCGCTGCTCGCGCCCGAACCTCCGCGTCGACGCGCACCCGAGACGCTCTCGGCCGCGGTCGTCGACCCTTTCCGCTCGTTCCTCCGCGCGTTCGGTCCCCGCCTGGCGACCGTGCTCTTCGTCGCGCTGCTGTTCCGGCTTCCCGATCTCCTCGGCAACCGCATGACCATGCCGTTCCTGCGGCAGGAACTCGGCTTCGATCTCGCCCAGATCGGCACCATCCGCCAGGCGCTCGGATTCGCGATGACGATCCTCGGCGCGATCGTCGGCGGCGTCTGCGTGAAGCGGTGGGGGCTCTTCCGGTCGCTGGTGGTGTTCGGCATCCTGCAGGTCGCGTCGAACGGCGGTTACCTGGTGCTCGCGGCCGCCGGCAAGTCGCTCCCCGTGTTCGCCTGTGTCGTCGTGGTGGAGAACCTCTGCAACGGTCTCGTGAGCGCGGCCTTCGTGGCGTACTTCATGACCCTCTGCGAGCCGCGCTTCGCGGCCGCCCAATACGCACTGCTCTCCGGCCTCATGTACCTCGCCGGCGCGCTGGTCGGAGCCACCAGCGGCGCGCTCGTCGAGCACCTGGGCTACAGCGGGTTCTTCGTCCTGTCGATCGCGGTGGGAGTGCCTCCGCTCCTGGCGTTGCCGTGGGCCATGCCCCGTCCATCGCCCGAGAACGCCGCCGAAACCGCGGCCTGACGGCCGCCCGAGCGCGCAGCGTCGACGGCTCTATACTCGGCGCTTCGCCAGTACACGACGCCAGTACAGGACAGACGACCATGACGACCACCAACGACCGCTACGGCGCGCGCACCGCGCTCGAAACCGCCTACGGAACCAAGCACTTCTACCGCCTCGACGCGCTGTCGAAGTTCGGCGACTTCCGCAAGCTGCCGATCTCGATCCGCGTGCTCCTCGAGAGCTGCCTCCGCAACCACGACGACTTCATCGTCACCGAGGAGCACCTCAGGGCGCTCATGTCGTACGACGCGAAGAACGTCGGCGAGAACGAGATCCCGTTCATGCCCGGCCGCGTCGTGCTGCAGGACTTCACCGGCGTGCCGTGCGTGGTCGACCTCGCCGCGATGCGCGCCGCGATGAAGCGCCTCGGCGGCGACCCGAAGA
>JBMOGJ010000034.1:0-26822 GCA_049318425.1 Phycisphaerales bacterium
CGAAAGCCACCCATGGGATTTGAACCCACGACCTGCGCTTTACGAAAGCGCTGCTCTACCGCTGAGCTAGGGTGGCAGGGGGCGCAAAGCATACACGAAACCGCATGGGATGTCGCCGCGCACGGGGGATGGCGCACCCTTTGATCGGGCGCGCCGCCGCACAGACGGCACAGCCCGACCAGCCCGATCCGCCGGCGCACCGACGGGTTATCGATGCAGGGCCTGTGCCGGCGGACGAGAGATTTCGCGGTGCCGCGGGTTGACTTGCCGAAGAGGGACGGTGGTCGTCCGCCTGTGCGCGCGCGCGTGCGGACCAGCGACCTCGCCTCGTTTCCCGGTACGGCCATGCTTCCCCAGCTCATCCTGCACACCGCCGTCGTCTCGGTGCTCCTGCCGTTCGCAGGAAGCATGCCCGCGATCCCCGCCACGCCGGCGGCGTCGAGCGTCTCGGGTGACCGCGAGGCGCAACCCACGCGGCCCGGCCTGGTGACGCGCCTCGCCGACGTGCGCGCGATCCCGCGCGCGGCGCGCGGCTGCACGGCGCTCATCCACTGCGACCGCGGCGGACTGGAGCGGTTCGCCGCGACCGGCGGCGGACTGTTGACCGACTTCCCGCTCGGACCGCACGCGTCGGCCACGCTCGCGTTGACGCCGATGGAGCCGTTCTCCGCCGATGCCACGCTGGCGCTCGGGTCTGGCGCGGCGATGCCGCTTCGCGCCCAGGGCGCCTTCCTGCAGGGGCAGGTCGCGGGCGATCCGGCCTCGAGCGCGTTCCTCTCGGTGAGCGACGCCGGAACCTTCGGCTTCGTCGCGACGGCGGAGCGGCAGTACGTGATCTCGAGCGGACCGCGGTCGCTCGGACTCCCGACGGCCTGCGTCGACCTGACCGCCATGCCGCCGGGCTTGATGGATCCGCCGGCGTGGAGTTGCGGCAGCGGGGAGCTCGCGCGCCTCGTGGGCGGGGCGGCGGGTGAAGCGACCGACGCCGCCGGCAGCGACTCGGGCGAGGGCGGCGTCGCGGGCGCGACCTGCCGCCAGATCCGCATCGCCTACGACACCGACTACGAGTTCTTCCAGCTGTTCGGCGGCAGCGTGTCGACCGCGACGGCCTATGTCGCGACGGTCACGGCCGCGCTCAACACCATCTACACGCGCGACCTCTCGGCGCGCATCTCGTCGAGCTACCTGCGCCTCTGGCCCGAGTCGGACGATCCGTGGGACCAGACCACCACCGTGAGCCAGCTCCTGCAGTGCCGTTCACTGTGGCTCTCCCAGGGCGGCGCGGTGAGCCGCGACCTCGTGCACATCCTCTCCGGGCGCGGGCTCGGCGGCGGCGTCGCGTACCTGCCCGGACTCTGCTCGAGCAACGGCTACGGGCTGAGCGCGAACCTCGCGGGCTACTTCCCCACGCCGCTGGTGAACAACAGCGGCCAGAACTGGGACATCTACGTGGTCGCCCACGAGGTCGGCCACAACTTCGGCATGCCCCACACGCACGAGATGACGCCCATCGTCGACGGCTGCGGCAGCGACCCCTCGGACTGCACGGTCGCGCAGGCCGACGCGGGCACCATCATGTCGTACTGCCACCTCTGCCCGGGCGGGCTCACCAACATCCGGCTCGAGTTCCACCCCGCGAGCATCGCGCGCTCGGAGAGCTTCCTCTCGGGCCTCGCGTGCAGCTACAGCGGCGCCTCGACCGATCCGGTCGCGGCGGCCGACGCGGTCGATGCCTTCCCCGGAGTGCCGCGGGCGATCGACGTGCTCGCCAACGAGGTCGACATGAACTGCGAGTCGATCGTGATCTCCTCGTTTCCCGCGACGAGCGCGCTCGGCGCGACGCTGACGCGCAGCGTCGGCACCGGTGCGGGCGGCCGCGACGAGATCCTCTACGAGATGCCGACGGGCGGTGCGGTGGGCACCGACGCCTTCAGCTACACCGTGACGGACGCGAGCGGCGACACCGCCACCGCGACGGTCACGCTTCGGGTCGCGCGCCTGCGCATCCCCGAGAATCCGACCGGTCCCACGCCGCAGGTCGACGCGCGCTACTACATCATGGGCTCCGAGACGGCGCTGCCTGACTTCGGCGCGCGCACGCCCTACGCGATCGGCACCGTGGGGCAGCTGAACTTCCCGCTCACCTTCAACACCTTCGCCACCAGTGGGCGGGCCGACGCCGTCGGCGCGCGATTCAGTGGATGGCTCTCGGTGCCGAGCAACGGCATCTGGCGGCTCTACACCTCGAGCGACGAGGGCTCGCGCCTCTCGATCGGCGACACCGTGGTGGTCGACAACGACGGGATCCACGGCGTCGTCGAGCGCTCGGGCGAGATCGCGCTCGGCGCCGGCCTGCACGCGATCACCGTCGACTACTTCGAGCGGACCGGCAGCGCCGCGCTGGTCGTCTCCTGGCAGGCGCCGAACGGCGTCAAGCAGGTGATCCCGTCGGGGCAGTTCTTCCGCGGCGGCAACAACATCCCGCAGGACCTCACCAACGACGGCATCGTCGACGCGCTCGACGTGGCGATCCTTCTGTCGAACTGGGGCCAGGTCGATTCACCGTACGACCTCACCGGCGACGGGCTGATCAACGGCGCCGACATCGCGTCGATCCTGTTCGCCTGGACGGAGTGATCTCGACGGGGTGACCCGGACGGAGTTCACCGGACGGAGTGACCCGTAATGCCGCGTGGCCGTCGCAGAGCGATGCGCCGTGGGCCAATCGCCGCCGGTTCTGGGGGTCCCGATTGACTCGGGCGGTCGGCGTCGTAGACCATGCGAGGTCTGCGCGGGTCTCCGCCCGTGGTGGCACGCCCGCGCAGATCCCGACGACGACGACGATCCACACCCCGACGCAGACCCCGACGCTGCGCACGACGAACCGGCACGACCCCGCATGAAGACTTCGACGATCCTCTCCGCCGCGCTGCTCGCCTCGTTCGCGGTCCCCGCGCAGGGCGGCATGCTGCACGCGGCGCCTCCGTCGGCCGGCCGGCCGGTCGGCGGCGACTCCGGGTCGGCGGTGGTGCCGATCGTGCGTCGTGTCGACGAGGCGATCCTGCGCGTGCCGCGCGCGGCGCGGCCCCACACCGCGATCATCGCCATCGACCGCGCGCGCCTCGAGCGGCTCGCGCGCGACGGCGGCGGCCTCCTCGACATGCCCCTCGGCAACGCGCGCATCGCGACGCTCGAACTGCGTCCGAGCGAGTCGTTCGCCGGAGACGCGCGCGTCGAGGCGATGCGTCCGCGCGCCGACGGCATGCTGGTCGCGGAGCCGGTCGAGGTGCGCGGCGCCTTCCTCGCCGGCGGCATCGCGGGCGAGCCGGGCACGCATGCGTTCCTCGCCGTGAGCGACGCGGGCACCTACGGCTACGTCGAGACCGCCGACCGCACCTACATCATCTCGAGCGGCCCGTTCGGCGCAGGACTGCCGACCGTGTCCTACGACCTCACCGCGCTGCCGCCCGGGCTGATCGAGACGCCCGCGTGGACCTGCGGCACCCCAGCACCGCAGGACGCCCCGCAGCATCCGGGCGCAGGCGGCGAGGGCGGCATCGCAGGCATCCCGCCGTGCCGGCAGGTGCGGGTGGCGTTCGAGACCGACTTCGAGTTCCTGCAGCTCTTCGGCGGCAGCACGACCGCGGCGACCGGCTACATCTCGACGCTGGCCTCGGCGCTCACCGCGATCTACACGCGCGACGTGAACGTGCGCATCGCCTCGGTCTACTCGCGGCTGTGGACGACCGCGACCGATCCGTGGACCGCCGCGAACACCTCGGACCAGCTCGCGGAGTTCGAGGCCTACTGGGCGTTCAACATGACGTCGATCGCGCGCGACACCGCGCACTTCCTCTCGGGGCGCGGGCTCGGCGGCGGCATCGCCTACCTGCCCGGCCTGTGCAACGGATCGCCCTTCGGCGTGTCGGCGAACCTCGGCGGTTTCTTCCCGACGCCGCTCGCGGACAACAACGGGCAGAACTGGGACATCTACGTCGTCGCGCACGAGCTCGGCCACAACTTCGGCGCGCCGCACACCCACAACTACGCGCCGCCGCTCGACGGCTGCGGCAGTTCGCCGCAGGACTGCACCGCCGCCAACCAGGACGCGGGCACGATCATGTCGTACTGCCATCTCTGCGCGGGCGGCGTGCAGAACATCAAGCTGCAGTTCCATCCCGGCAACATCGCGACCATCGAGCAGCACCTCGCCTCGGTGGGCTGCAACTACACCGGTCCCGGGCGGCCGCCGGTCGCCTTCCTCGACCGCGTCGCGGTGGCGGCGACGGTGCCGACCCTGGTCGACGTGCTCGCGAACGAGCTCGAGTTCAACTGCGAGGCCGTGTCGATCGAGTTCCCGCAGCCGACGACCGCCAACGGCGGCGAGCTCTCGGTGAGCGTGGGCACCGGCCCCGGCGGACGCGACCAGGTGCTCTACCGCATGCCGAACGCGGCCTTCTCCGGCACCGACACCTTCGCCTACCGGCTGCGCGATGCGAGCGGCCAGACCTCGATCGCGGCGGTCGTGCCCACGGTGGCCGCGGTGCGCGCCCCGGAGAATCCGGTCGGCGCCGTCCCGCAGCTCGACGCGGCCTACTACGCGCTGCCGGTGCTGAGCGCGCTTCCCGACTTCGCGCCGCTCGCGCCGATCGCGACCACGACCGCCGCGCAGGTGAACTTCGCCTCGACCAACGGCAACTTCGCGACCAGCGGCCGCGCCGACGATGTGGGCGCCGTCTACAGCGGCTGGATCGACATTCCGACCGGCGGCGTGTGGAGCTTCTTCACCAGTTCCGACGACGGCTCGCGGCTGCGCATCGGCGGCACCACCGTCGTCAACAACGACGGCCTGCACGGCATGGTCGAGGCGACCGGCACGATCGCGCTCGCCGCGGGTCGGCACGCGATCCGCATCGAGTTCTTCGAGCGCGGCGGCGGCGCGGGGCTGATCGCCTCGTGGTCGGGTCCGGGCGTCGCCAAGGCGGTGATCCCCGCCGCGGCGCTCTGGCGCGGCGGCGTCGACTCGCCGGCGGACCTCGACAACAGCGGCGCGATCAACGGCGTCGACCTGGCGCTGCTCCTCGGCGCGTGGGGCACCGCCGGGCCGCTCGGCGACATCGACCGCAACGGCGATGTCGGTGCGTCGGACCTCGCGGCGCTGCTCAACGCGTGGAGCGAGTGACGCGCGCGTGACGGCGTCGGCGCCCGATCGCCCACCCAGCCCGTCCCGCTGATTACCGCCCAGGCTCGCGCGCCGGCACCACCGCGAGCTCGCGCTGCAGCTCCACGCGGCGCTTCGCCTCGCCGGGCAGCAGCGGATACGGCTCGCCCTTCTGCCAGAAGAGATGCAGGCTGCGGAAGTGCGGCGAGGTCGGCATGCCCGCCTGGCCGCAGGGGGTGACGAGCACCGCGTCCTCGAGATGCGCCGGTGCGATCACCGAGCGCTCGCTCGCGCCGAAGGTCGGCGTCTGCACGCGCACGCAGGTCGGGTGTCCGGGCAGTTGGGCACGCGGCATCTCGGCCATGCGCGCGGCCGCGCCGAGCGAATCGGCCGCGGGATGGCGGATCGCGCAGATGTTCGACGCGCCACGGGTGCGGAAGGCGATGGCGCCGTCCTTGCCCGGGATCGCGGCGTCCTCGGCCGCGGCGGCGAGGATCCGCGTGGCGAAGCCCGCCCAGTCGCCGTCGGCCGCCGGCACGAGATTGGGCGCGCGCGACTCGAGGGCGCGGAGCATCGGCTCGTCCTCGAGCCCGTCGGCGCTGCCCGGACCGAGCGCCGCGCCGAACGCGAGGCGCGCCGCGCGGCGGCAGGCGTCGAGGATCTCGGGCGCCGACGCGTCTGCGTCGACCATGCCGTTCCACGGCTCGATCACCGCGCGCGCCGCGATGGCGCGTTCGCCCGTGCCCGCGGCCGCGAGGTCGGCGGGAAGCGCCGCGAGCAGCGCATCGCGCCAGCGCAGGAGCCGACGGGACTGCACGTCGAGCTGCACCTGGTGGAGCTCGCGCTCGGTCCAGTCGCGGCGCGCGGCGATGAGCTCGCGCAGGCGGTGGGCGCGGTCGCCCGCGGCCTCGTCGGCCCCGAGCACCGACGCGAGCGCGCCCTGCGGGGCGATCGAGAGCTGGTTGCCGCTCGTCAGCACGCCCGAGGCGGGGTCGACGATCATCGGCTTCGCGTCGCTCGCGAGCAGGCCCGTCCAGCGCGGCGCGGCCTTCCACGGCAGCGGCACCGGCGTGAGCGCGGCGCGCGCCGGCAGCGAGCCCGCGATGGTCCAGCCGATGCGGCCATCGCTCGCGGCGACCAGCGTGTTCTGCGGCGGACCGCGCCAACCGCGCGCCGCGGCGAGCGCGTCCTCGAGCGTGCGCGCGAACGCGAGCCCGAACACGCCGCAGTCGAGCGCGCCCGGCTCGAGGAAGACCCAGCGCATCGCGATCGGCCGCCCGTCGGGCGCGGTGCCGACGACCGGCCCCCAGCGCGTCGACCGCACCGTGATCCGCTCGTCGCGCGGCGCCTTGCCGAGCGTGACCTCCTCGGCCGCGAAGGGCTCGCTGCCGCCCTCGACGAGGTACCGCGTCGGGTCCTTCGGGTCGAGGTCGACGAGCACGAGATCGGTGAGGTCGGCCGTGAGGTTGGTGAACGCCCAGGCGACATGCCCGTTCGTGCCCTGCACCACGAGCGGCACGCCGGGCAGCGACAGCCCGAGCAGCCGGCCGCCGCGCCACTCCATCGCGACCCGGTACCAGATGCCGGGCGCCGTGAGCGCGAGGTGCATGTCGTTGCCGACGATCGCGCGGCCATCCTTGGTGCGCGTCCCTGCGACGGCGAAGGCGTTCGAGCCGGGCACGGTCTCGCGCGACGCGTCCTCGGCGGCGGCCGGCGCAGGCTTCGGCGCGCGCGTGCGCAGGTCGATCGCGTCGGCCGGCGGCAGCGGGGGCGCCGGCGGCAGCGCCGACCCGTCGATCGACATCGACAGCGCGCCCGCGCTGCTCGCGAAGAACCGCGCGGTCTCGGGCCCGACCGCCGCGTACAGCGCCGCGCGCCGCTCGTCGAACTCCGCCGAGCTGTCGAGGTACTTCGCCATGCCGAGCTGCACGAGGAGCGTGTCCTCGGGCAGCCACGCCTCGGGCGCGAGCTTGATCATCCGGTACTCGAGCGGCGCACCCGCCGCGAGCTGCGCGTTGACGCCCTCGGCGTAGATCGCAAGCAGCCGCGCGTGCTCGGCCGGCAGCGCCGCGAGCGCGCGCCGCGCCACCGCGCGCAGCCCGAGCGGACGCGATTGGCGGTCCATCGCAACCGCCTGCGGGAACAGCGCGCCCAGCTCGCCCGCGGCCTGACGCCGCGCGAGGTCCATCTGCAGGAAGCGCTCGCGGGCGTGGATCCAGCCCTCCGCGCGCACGGCGTCGTCGAGCGTCTCGGCGCGGATGGTCGGCACATCGACGCCATCGAGGTCGATCGTCACCGGCGCGGCGAGCGTGGGCAGGGCGGCCTGCACGGCGTCGATCGCCACCGCATGCAGCGGCTCGATCGCGACCGCATGCGGCCCCTCTGCCGCGCAGATTCGCGAGACGAGCGCCAACCCGACGAAACACGAGACGATCTGGTTCATGGACCTCGATCGTACCTCCCTCGCGCGGCACTTTCCGATAGCGTGCCGCGCGAGGACACCCCACCCGTGATGAACCGCCGCGACGCGCTCCAACTCTTCGGTCTCGCATCCCTGGCCGCGCTGGCCTCGACCGACCTCGTCGGCGCCGCCGTCGGCGCGCTTCCCGAAGACCCCGTGAAGAACCTCGACCCCGTGAAGAACCCGATCTCGCTCGCGCAGTGGTCGCTGCACCGCCGCTTTGGCTTCGGCAAGCCGGAGGAGCGCCCCGCGGTGATCGCCGACCCGATGGACTTCCCGCGCATCACCAAGGAGGAGTTCGGCCTCTCGCGCGTCGAGTACGTCAACTCGTTCTACCGCCCGCGCATCGGCGAGAAGACGCTCGGCACCGAGCTCCGCAAGCGCTGCGACGACCTCGGCGTGACCAGCCTGCTCATCATGTGCGACGGCGAGGGCATCTGCGGCTCGGCCGACGAGGCGGCGCGCGCGACCTTCGCGTCGAACCACGCCAAGTGGCTCGAGCTCGCCAAGGCCCTCGGCTGCCACTCGATCCGCGTGAACGCCATCGGTGAGGGCTCGAAGGACGAGCAGGCCAAGCGCTGCGCCGACGGGCTGTCGAAGCTCGTCGCCGCCGCCAAGCCCTTCGGCCTCGGCGTGATCGTCGAGAACCACGGCGGCCTCTCCTCCGACGGCGCGTGGCTCGCGGGCGTCATCCGCAGCGTGAACGATCCCGCCTGCGGCACGCTGCCCGACTTCGGCAACTGGCGCGACGAGAAGGGCGTCCTGCAGGACCCGGTCCGCAACGTCGGACTGGTCATGCCCTTCGCCAAGGGCGTCTCGGCGAAGAGCTACGGCTTCGACGACGCCGGCAACGAGACCACCCTCGACTACCCGAAGATCATGGAGCAGGTGCGCGCCGCGAAGTACGCCGGCGCGATCGGCATCGAGTTCGAGGGCAAGAAGATGAGCGAGGCCGAAGGCATCCGCGCGACCAAGAAGCTCCTCGAGCGCCTCGGTTGCGTGGCGTGAGCGCGCGGGCGCGATCGCTCGCGTGCGTGCGCGCGCCCGTCACCGCGCCGGCGGCGTGAATCCGTCGCCCGCGATCTCGAACCGCGAGAACTCGAACGCAGGGCTCACCGTGCAGCCGACGAGCGTCCACGCGCCCAGGCAACGCGCGCGCTGCCACGCGTTCGGCGGGATCTCGATCTGCGGACGCTCGCCGTCCCACAGCGCCGTGCCGAGAACCTGCGTCTCCGGCGCCCGCCCATGCCCCGCGATCGAGAGCTCGAGCGGTGCACCCGCATAGAAGTGCCAGATCTCCGCGGCATCCACGCGATGCCAGCGGTTCACAACGCCGCCGGGCAGGAGGAAATAGATGCAGGTGCCCGCGCCGCGCGCGCCGTCGGCAGGGCGATCGCGCCATGTCTCGCGGTAGAACCCGCCCTCGGGGTGCGGCTTCAGGTCGAGCAGACGGATGATCTCGTCCGCCGATTCGGGGCGCCAAGGCAGGGGGATCGCGTTCGCGGGCATCCGTACAACCTATACTCGCCGCCTGCGTTTCGCACCCACCCGTTTCCCGCCATGACCACGATCCACGCCACGATGACCGAGCCGAAGTCGCACCGCGCCGCCGCCACCCACACGGGAGCCATCCTCGTCACCGGCGCCGGAGGCGAGATGGGCCACACCCTGCTCGAGGCGTTCGCGCAGCGCTACCACGGCACGCGCGAGATCGTGGCGATGGATGTGCGCGAGCTCCCCAAGGACCGCGCCGCCCACGCGAGCAAGGCCTACGCCTGCGACGTGAGCGATCCCGCCGCGATCGACGAGATCTGCGTGAAGCACGACATCTCCGAGGTCTGGCACCTCGCCGCGCTCCTCTCGACCCGCGGCGAGCGCACGCCCGAGCTGGCGCTCAAGGTCAACGTCATGGGCAGCGCGAACCTCCTCAAGCTCGCCGCCGACAGCGCCGCGCGCCGCGGGAGCGCCGTGAAGTTCATGTTCCCCTCGACGATCGCGATCTACGGCGTGCCGACCCTCGCGCAGAAGTGCGCCGCGGGCCGCGTGACCGAGGACCAGTGCCTCGAGCCGATCACGATGTACGGCGTCAACAAGCGCGCCGTCGAGGAGATGGGCCGCTACTACGCGCGCCACTACCGCCTGCTCGCCGCCGACCGCCCGGAGTGCACGGTCGACTTCCGCTCGATCCGCTTCCCCGGCATCATCTCGGCCGACACCGTGCCGACCGGCGGCACCAGCGACTACGGACCCGAGATGCTGCACGCCGCCGCGCAGGGCAAGCCCTACGCGTGCTTCGTGCGCCCCGACGCCCGCATCCCGTTCATGACCATGCCCGACGCCGTGCGCTCGCTCATGGAGCTCGCCGACGCGCCGCGCGAGAAGCTCTCGCGCCTCGTCTACAACGTGAGCGCGTTCGCCCCGAGCGCCGAGGAGATCGCCGCCAAGGTGCGCGAGTTCTTCCCCGGCACCGAGATCACCTACGCGCCGACCCTCGAGCGCCAGCGCATCGTCGACTCGTGGCCCGAGGACTGCGACGACACCGCCGCCCGCCGCGACTGGGGCTGGAAGCCCGAGCACGACTTCAACCGCGCCTTCGCCGAGTACATCGTGCCGAAGATCAAGGCGCGCTACGGCTGCTGACGCGCGGTCGCTGCGTCATCCGCGCCGCAGATTCCGGCTGCGCCTGCATCTGCGGGCACTCAGTTCGGTCGCGCTGCTGCGGACCGTGCAATCGATCGGCCTGTCGCGCCCGCAGCTCATGAACCCCACGCGCTCAGCACCAGCGCCAGGTCCGACGCGTCGATCATGCCGTCCGCGTTGATGTCGGCCGCGCAGGTGAATGGCGCGCCGCACGCGCCCCAGCCGTCGAGCACGGCGGCGAGGTCGGCGCCGTCGACGGTGGCGTTGATGTCGAGATCCGCCGCCTTCGGGAGCGCGCTGCGCCACGCGCCGCGGCCGTAGGTGCCCGCCGCGATCGTGCGGCGCGTGCGGGTGATCTCGAGCTGCCCGATGTTCACGTTCGGCAGGTCGGGGCCGGACTTGGTCCACGACGCGCCGCTGTTGAAGCTCGCGTACACGCCCGCGCCCGAACCCACGAAGATCGTCGGGACGCCGCGGTCCCAATCGACCGCAAGCGCCTTGGCCGTGACACCGGTCGGCAGCGTGCCGGTCAGGTTCGACCAGGTCGCGGCGTCGACGGTGCGCAGCACGCGCACTCCCGACGAGGTGTTGCGCGCGATGCAGGCGACGAGCGGCGCGCCCGGCTTGACCGAGATGGTGGCGATCCGCGTACCGTCGTTGGTGCGCGCGCGCGTCCAGGTCGTGCCGCCGTCGGCGGTGCGCCAGACGCCGCCGTTGCTGTTGCCGAGCCAGATCACGCCGGGCGCGCCCGCGACGGTCGCGATCGCGGTGAGCGTGCCGCCGTCGGCCACCGTGGTGTCGCTGAGCGTGGTCCAGGTGTTGCCCGAGAGCGCCGAGCCGTTCCGCCAGAGCCGGTTGGTTCCGCCGTAGATCACCGGTCCGCCGTTCGCGTCGGCGACGAGCGGCGCGATCCATTCGCGCGCGTCCGACGACCACGGTCCGCTGATGTTGGTGTTGTTCGAGCCGGTGCGGCGGTAGACGCTGAGGTAGACGTACGTCGTGAACAGCGTGTTGTAGACGTCGGGCAGATACACGCCGTAGCCGCCGTCGCCCGCGGTGAGCTGCGGCCAGTTGAGCGAACCGGTCGCGGTGCCCGCCATGCCGTTGTCCTGCGTGCCGGCCATGGCGCGGTTGGGGTCGTTCGGGTGCTCGTGGATCGTGTAGTTCTGGATCGCGGCGAGCGTGGCGTTGCAGTTGACCCAGGTCGCGCCGGTGCGGCGCCAGACGCCGCCATCGCAGCCGAACCACGGCGTGCCGTCGGCGCCGAAGGCGATCGCGTGCTGGTCGGGGTGGATCTGGCCGCCGCTGCCCGAGATCTCGGTCCAGCTCTGCCCGCCGTTGGTCGACTCGATCACGCCCGCCGTGGCGTAGACCGGCGACACGCCGCCGCAGTACACGTGGTTTGGATTCGCGGGATCGACGCCCACCGAGATGTCGTACCACGCCTGCGGCGCCGCGAAGTTCGGCGTCGCGGTGAGCAGCGTCCAGGTCGTGCCGCCGTCGGCGGTGCGGTAGAAGCCCGCGATGTTGCCGCCAAGCGCGAACGCCGCATAGAGGACATCGGGCGTCCCGCGGCATTGCGCGAGCACGATGCGGTCGAAGCCCGTCGTCGGCAGACCTCCGGCGAGCGTCGCGAAGGTCGCGCCGCCGTCGAGCGAGCGGCGGATGCCTCCGCCGCTGACCGCCACGAACACGCGCTGCGGATTGACCGGATCGACCGCGAGGCTGGAGCAGTTCGACGCGATCGGCGTGCTCCAGCTCGTGCCGCCGTTGACGCTGCGCTTGTAGCCGCTCGGCCCCGTCCAGTGGATCGCCGCGGGCGACGCCGCGGCGCTGCCCGAGACGACCGCCACGCCGCTGCACTGGTTGCCCAGCACGCTGTTGCCCGCGAGCACCGACCAGTTGAGCCCGCCATCGAGCGAGCGGAGGAGTCCGCCGCCGGTCGAACCCTGCGTGTACTCGCCGGTGCCGGCGTACACGGCGTCGGGATAGGTGCGGTCGAGCGCGATCGCGCCGTGGTTCAGGTTCGCGGCGCCGTCGCTCATCGGCGACCAAGTGGCTCCCGCGTTGGTGGTCTTCCACACGCCGCCCGACGCGCTCGCGGCGTAGGCGGTCGCGGCATCGGTCGGATGGCACGCGATCGCGGGCACGCGTCCGCCGGCGTTGGCGGTGCCCGACCAGTACTCGTTGGTCACCGGCCGCGGTCCGATGAAGTTCCACGCCATCGGCGCGGGCGTGTCGTTGTTCCATTCGAGCGACGCCATCTCGGCGGTCACCGTGTCGCCGCGGATCCGCCAGTAGCGGTAGGGCGGGGGGCCGAAGCCCGTGCGGGTGCGTGGATTCGCGGTGGCGATCACCTCGAGCGGACGGTCGCGCTCGTCGAGAACCCCGAGCGGACGGTCACGCTCGTCGAAAACCCCGCGCGGGCGGCTTTGGTCGTCGAGCGCCGCACTCGCGGGCGCGACGCCGTTCGTCATGCGCGTGCCGCCACCGCCGCTCCCGCAGCCGATGGGCAGGCAGCAGATCGAAAGGCATGCTGCCGTCCGAAGGCGGGAGTGAAACACGGAACGCATGCGAGAGGGCATCGGCGCACGCTACCCCATCCCGATCCGTGGACCAAGTCGATCTCGCCTGCTTTGCGGACCCTTCCTGCGTCGCGCTACCCTGCACCGCCGCGCGGCGCGGCCCGCGGGTCCGGGTCCCGCGCGCTGCACCTCCTCGGACGACGCCATGTCGGAATCGCCCGCGCTCTTCTTCCTCCTCGTTGCCGCGGTTGCGCTGCTCGCGCTCGTCGCGGTGGTGATGTCGGTGCGGTCCTCGCGCATGCGGCGCTACCTGCACGACACGCCCACCTCGCCGGTCGCGGGTGTCTTCGTCGGCGATGTCGAGGTCCAGGGGACCGCCGAGACCGACGGCCCGCTGCAGACGTACCTCTCGGAGATGCCGTGCGTGCATCACGCGTGGTCGATCCGCGAGCACTGGCAGCGCTGGGTGACGGAGACCTACCGCGACTCGAAGGGCAACACCCGGACCCGCCAGCGCCTCGAGTCCGGTGCGACGACCATCGCCTCGGGCGGCGCGCAGATTCCCTTCTATCTCCGCGACGAGACGGGCGTGCTGCTGATCCGCCCCGAGGGCGCGAGCATCGAGCCGCTGCAGACCGTCGAGTTCACCTGCGGTCCCGACCACCCGTCGTACTACGGCAAGGGACCTGCGGGCGCGGTGGGCGACTCGATCCACCGGCGCACGTTCCATGAAGACGCGATCCCGCTGCATCGGCCGCTGTTCATCGCCGGACGCGCGCGCGAGCGCAGCGACCTGGTCGCGGCCGAGATCGCGCAGGACGCCGACGCGCGGCTCTTCCTGATCACGGTGCGCGACGAGCGGGCGATCGGCCGCGGGTACTCCATCGCGGCGTGGGTGTGGGCGGTGCTCGCGATGCTGCTCGCGCTCGGCGCCGCGGCGATCCTGCAGGCGCGACCGGGGAGGTCGATCGGGTTCGATCCGGTTCCCTTCGTCGTGGCGGTCGTCGCGTGCATCGCGGCGATCGGAGGCGCGTGGGGCTGGATGGCGTTCAACTCGATCGTCACGCTGCGCCAGCGCGTGCGGCGCGCGTGGTCCAACATCGAGGTCGAGCTCTCACGGCGCGCCGAGCTCCTTCCGAACCTCGCGGCGGCCGTGCAGGGGGCGCGCCTCCACGAGCGCGACACGCAGCAGGTGCTCGCGGTGCTGCGTGCCCAGGCGGCGATCGCGCCGGCCGAGGCGCGCGCCGCGGGCGAGCGGGTGCGCGGCGTCATGCCTGTCCTGCGCGCCGTGGTGGAGGCGTACCCCGACCTCACGACGCAGGCCAACTTCCTCGCGCTGCAGGGCGAGCTGTCGCACACCGAGTCGCGGATCGCCCTCGCCCGCAGCTACTACAACGGGATCGCCGCGTCCTTCAACACGCGGCTGCTCGTGGTGCCCGACCGGTTCCTCGCCGCGGTCGCGCGCCTGAAGCCATTCGACCTGTTCCAGGCGACCGACCTCGAGCGCGACGTGCCGCAGGTGCAGTTCGCGCGAAGTGTGCACGAAGTCGTTGACTAGTCTGACTAGTCAGATAGGCTTCGCCCATGGTCGCACGAATCGTCACCCTCACCGAGGCCAAGGCCAAGCTCTCCGAACTCCTCGACGCGGTCGAGCGCGGTGAGGAGATCGTCATCGTCCGCCACGGCGAGAGGGTCGCGCGCCTGCGGGCGTACAAGCGCTCGTCCGACGAGGCCGACGGCGATGCGGAGCCCACGCTTGCAGAGAAGCTCAGGCGACTCCGAGAGGTGAGCGCGCCCGATCGGGCCGTGGTTGCCGAGCTCTTTCGTCGCGAGGGGCGACCGCTGAACTGGGAAGAGATCAAGAAGTTGGCCAGGGAGGGATTGGAATGATCGTCGTCGATGCGTCTGCGTTTCTGTCCGTGCTGCTCGGGGAGCCGGCGGGGGAGAGGGTTCTCAGTGCGCTTCAGGGTCGGACTGAGGCGCGCCCTGATCGGCGAACTCCGGATGAGGTCCATGGACCGCTGATCGCGCCCGAGTTCCTCGCGCTGGAGGTGGCGAACACGATCGTCCAGATCCGCCGGCGTGCGCGGCGGGTCGGAATGGAAGTGGACTCCGCATCCCTGGCTGGCATGTCCGTCGACACGCTCGCCGACGCGATCCGATCGCACTTTGAAGCGCTCGGGATCACCCTTGAGTCGTTTTCCGCGCCAGGGAGCTTTGATCGTGTCTGCCAATTGGCCGACCGATTCGGGCTCAGTTCCTACGACGCCCTCTATGTGGTCCTTGCCGAGAAGCGCGGGGCGCGTCTTCTCACGCTCGATCGTGCGATGGCCGCTGCTGCGGTCGCGATTGGCGTCACGACGATCGCAGGCGTGGGTTCCGACGCCAACTGAAGCGCTGTAGACTTCGTCTCATGCAGTCCGCCACCGCCCAGCCGTTCGCCGTCCCGACGTTTCCCTCGCGCACGCAGCAGATCCTCGAGTCGCTCCGCCAGAGCGGCCAGCTCAAGCACCTGCAGACGATCGAGGGACCGATGGACGCGACCGTCAAGCTCAAGGGCTACGGCGAGGTCGCGTGCTTCTGCTCGAACAACTACCTCGGACTCGCGAACCACCCCGAGGTCGTCGAGGCAGGGATCGCGGGCATCCGCAAGTACGGCGCGGGAACCGCCAGCGTCCGCTTCATCTGCGGCACCTTCGACTGCCACCACACGCTCGAGGCGCGCATCGCCGAGTTCTACGGCGTCGAGGCGTCGTACACCTTCACCAGCTGCTGGAACGCGAACGAGGCGATCTTCCCCACGCTCTGCGACGCGGGCGACATGATCATCTCCGACGAGCTCAACCACGCCTCGATCATCGACGGCATCCGCCTCGCCGCGGTCATCAAGAAGGGCCTGCTCAAGACGGTCTACCGGCACAACGACCTGAACTCGCTCCGCGCGAAGCTCGCCGAAGCGCGCGCGAACCCCGAGCTCACCGGCACCATCTGGGTCGTCACCGACGGCGTCTTCTCGATGGAGGGCGACATCGCCGACCTTCCCGCGATGCGCAAGCTCTGCGACGAGTTCGGCGCCTACCTGGTCGTCGACGACTCGCACGGCACCGGCGTCATGGGCAAGACCGGCCGCGGCACGCACGAGGCGCAGGGGATGAGCGGCACCCAGATCGACTACATCACGGGCACGCTCGGCAAGGCCCTCGGCGGCGGCGCGGGTGGCTACATCGCGGGTTCGCGCAAGGCGATCGACCTGCTCATCCAGCGCGGTCGACCGACGCTCTTCTCGAACGCGCTGCCGTGCACCATCGCGTGCAGCGCCGAGAAGGCGATCGAGGTCCTGATGCGCGAGCCGCAGCGGGTCGCCAAGCTGCGTGCGAACGTCGACGAGGCGCGTGCGGGCATCCGCGACGCGGGCTTCGAGGTGCTGCAGAGCCCGACCGCGATCTGCCCGATCATCGTCCACGACACCGCGAAGGCCATCGCCATGTCGAAGCGCCTGCTGGAGCTCGGGGTGTTCGTGATCGGCTTCGGCTTCCCGGTGGTGCCGGAGGGCCACGCGCGGCTCCGCGTGCAGATCTCCGCGGCGCATGAGTCGTCGCACATCCGCCAGCTGGTCGACGGCCTCAAGGTCCTCCGCCGCGAGTTCGCGTAAGTCCTTGCAGCCGGTTTCAGGGGTGTTCCTGGCGCCCCGCGCGTAAGTCCTTTGCCGACCCTGCGAGGGATCCGAGACTTACGTCCTCTAATAACGCGCTGCGGGCGCGATGCAAGTGTCGCATTTGCAGCAACTTGCAATTCGGTGACCATCCGTCATCCCTTTGCGCAAATCCCGACGGCCTGGCGCTCTTCCCCTTCGACCGGCAGAGCGCCTTGTGGACGCGCTCCATGCTTTGGTTGTCGTCCGTTCGTCCGTACTGCAGGGCTGAGGGCCCTCGGGAGAGAGATCATGCGTCGTTTCACCGCGATCGTCACCGCTTGCCTTGCGACTGGCCTTTCCGCCTCGGTCGCGTCGGCAGGCTTCACCGCCAACTACCTCGGTTACGGGAACTTCCAGTCGCACTCGGTCGGTTACTCGACCGCGCTGGCGTGGAACTCCGTCGCCTCCGTCTCGATGTTCAACCTCAAGCTGGCGGAGCACCGCTGGGAAGTCGGCGGCGAGTCCGTCTACACCTGGTGCGCGCAGCTCTACCAGGGCGTCACCGCCGGCAACTCCTACGCCTATGAGGCGGTTGCCCTCGAGATGGCGCCGCAGACCCCGCCCGCTCCGGGTCCGATGGGCGTCGCCAAGGCGACCCTGCTCCGCGACGCGATGTCGCGCTGGCTCGGCTCCGATGGCCGCGTGATCGAGTCGGCCGGCAGCGCCGATGCGCGCGCCGCCGCCTTCTGCGCCCTGGCGTGGGAGATCATCCACGAGAACATCCAGACGACCGACGCGATGGTCGGCAAGGATCGGATCTCGCTGCAGTCGGGCGCCTTTCGCGCAGGACTCACCGGTGAGGCTGCCTCGATCTTCGCGTCCATGCTGAGCTCGCTCGGCCAGGGCGGCTTCCAGACCATCGCCGCGGAGGGCTGGAACAGCCCGACCGTGCAGGACCAGTTCCGCGTCGTGCCGTCGCCCGGCTCGATCGCGCTGCTCGGTCTCGCGGGACTCTGCTTCCGCCGTCGCCGCTGATCACCGTCAAACCTGTCCACACGCCGCGGTCCATGCGAACAGCTGGACCGCGGCGCTGTTTTTGACCGGCGACGCGGCACGGGATCCGTGCCCGAAACCCTTTGTTTTTGGTTCATTCCGTTGAATCGGTCTCCGACGTGGTTGCGCGGTCGTCCGGGCGCGTGACAATGCCCGGCATGTCTGCGGAGCATTCCACACGACCCACGATCGGCATCCCGCGCCCGAAGACGCTTTGGATGCGGCACATGGTCGACGCGCCGCTGCGCTTCGCCGAGCGCGCCTTCGGCCTCGACCGGATCGACGCGATGTCGCGCGAGGTGTGGGAGGGCGACCCGTCGGTGCCGGTCCACGAGCGGATCCTGCGCGCCACCGGCCTCGAGCCGAAGATCGCCCCGGGCGAGATCGAGCGCGTGCCCCTGCAGGGCCCCGTCATCGTCTGCGGCAACCATCCCTACGGTGGCGCCGACGGCATCGCGATGCTGGTCACGATGCTGCGCCGCCGGCCCGACACCAAGGTGCTCAGCAACGGGATGCTGTCACGCTTCCCGTTCATCGCCGACAAGCTCATCCTGGTCGACCCGTTCGGCGGCGCCGACGCCGCCCGCCGCAACGCGAAGTCGCTCCGAGAGGCGCTCGACTGGCTGAAGGCGGGGCATCTGGTGGCCTGCTTCCCGGCGGGCGAGGTCGCCGCGGTCCACTGGGGCGACTGGACGCCGACCGATCCGCCGTGGTCGACGATTCCCGCGCGGCTCGCGCTCAAGAGCGGCGCCAAGGTGGTGCCCGCCTGGTTCGAAGGCACCAACCGCCCGATGTTCCATGCGGCGGGACTGATCCATCCGCGCCTACGGACCGCGCTGCTGCCCAACGAGTTCATCGCCCGCTGCAACGCCGAGATCGAGATGCGCTTCGGGCGCGCGATCAGCACCGAGGGCGCCGACACCGACGCGGAGTCGCTCACGCGGCTCGTGCGTGGCCGCTCCGAGCTCCTCCGCCGTGCGGCGCCCGCGCCCGTCCGCGCGCCGCAGGAGATGGCGCCGGTCGCCACGCCGGCCGCCTCCGGTGAGGACCTCGCGCGCGAGTTCGCCGCGCTGCCGGGCGATGCCGTCCTGTTCCGGCAGGGCGAGTTCGACGTGATCGCGGTGCGCTCGACCCTGATCCCGAAGGCGATGCAGGAGATCGGCCGCCTGCGCGAGATCGCCTTCCGTGCGGTCGGCGAGGGCAGCGGCAAGCCGTTCGACGTCGACCGCTTCGACGAGCACTACCACCAGCTGATCGTGTGGAACCGCGAGCGGCGCGAGATCGTCGGCGGCTACCGCGCCGGCATCGTCTCGGAGCTGACCAAGGCTGCGGCTTCCGCGGGGCTGCCCGCGGTCGAGGGGCTCTACACCAGCACGCTGTTCGAATTCTCGCCGCGGCTCGTCGAGGAACTCGGCGACTCGGTCGAGCTCGGCCGCTCCTACGTGCGCGTCGAGTACCAGCGGCAGCCGCTGCCGCTCTCGCTCCTCTGGAAGGGGATCGGCGCGTTCATGCTCGCCCGCGGTCACCGCCGCATGTTCGGGCCGGTGAGCATCTCGAACGACTACAACTCGATGTCGAAGGAGCTCATCATGGAGTTCCTCGAGCGGCATCGGCTCTCGACGCCCTTCGCCAAGCTGGTCACGCCGCGCAACCCGCCGGAGCGCCGCGACATCGCCTGCTGGACCGACCGCGAGCGCGCCGAGGCGACCTCCGACCTGCTCCATGTCGAGCGCCTCCTCGAGGAGATCGAGCGCGGCCAGCGCGCGGTGCCCGTGCTGCTGCGCCAGTACCTGCGCCTCAACGCGCGCCTGCTCGCGTTCAACGTCGACCCGGACTTCGGCGAGGTCATCGACGCGCTCATGCTCGTCGACCTCGCGCAGATCGACGAGCGCATCGTGCGCCACTACGTGGGCGACGGGGCGTACGAGGTCCTGCGCGAGCGCTTCGGCGACCAGGCCGCGCGCGGCTAAGGCGCGCCGTGCCCAGTGCGGGCGGATCCTCGATGCACGCTGAGCCTCGGCGCGCGCGGATCCTCAGTGCACGCTGATCGACGGCATCTTGAACTGACCCAGCATCGACAGCGTCGAGATCCGCTGCGCGACGCCCCTCGCGACCGCGTCGAGCTCGGCGCCGAGGCGCGCGTCGTTCCAGTTGGCGAGCGGGGTGCCGCGGTCGCTGTTCACGCGCAGCGCGGTGCGGATCGCGACCGAGCCGAGGAAGTGGAGCCCCATCGTCTGCGCCATGATCTCGGCGCCGCCCTTGCCGAAGATGTCGTGCTCGCGGCCGGTGTCGTCGACGAACGAGCTCATGTTCTCGACCACGCCGAGGACCGGCACGCCGAGCTGCTCGAACATCTTCGCCGCGCGGCGGGCGTCGTCCTGCGCGACCTGCTGCGGCGTGCACACGATCACCGCGCCCGAGAGCGGCAGCAGCTGCGACAGCGTGAGCGGCACGTCGCCGGTGCCCGGGGGAAGGTCGATGATGAGGTAGTCGAGTTCGCCCCACTCGGTCTGCGTGGCGAGCTGCTTGAACGCGCCGTGCGCCATCGGTCCGCGCCAGATGAGCGGCTTCTCGGCGTCGACGAGCTTGCCGATGGTCATCGCCTTGATGCCGTGCACCTCGAACGGAAGCAGCATGTTGCCGCGCGCCTGGGTGGCCTCGTCCTCGAGCCCGAGCATGGTGGGCGCGCTGGGGCCGTAGATGTCGCCGTCGAGGTATCCGGTCTTCGCGCCCATGCGGGCGAGCGCGACCGCGAGGTTGACGGCGACGGTCGACTTGCCCACGCCGCCCTTGCCGGCGCCGACCGCGATGACCTGCCGCACCCCGGGGAGCGGGTTCGAGCCGTCGCGGGTCTTCTCGTTGGCGCGACGGACATCGGCGGTGAAGGTGACCTCGACGCCCGCGTAGGGGGCGCCGCGTTCGGTGGCCTTCGACCGGATCGCGTCCTCGATGTCGCCGCGGATCTTGTCCTTCATGGGACAGGCGGGCGTCGTGAGCTCGATGGTGACCGCCGCGCGGTCGCCGTCCATGCGGGTCTCCTTGACCATGCCGAGGGTAACCAGGTCCTTGCGGATGTCGGGGTCGAGCACGGTGCGCAGGGCGTCGGTGAGGTCGGCGGGCGTGAGCGGCATGGGGATCCTTCGGCGGCGGACACCGCGGGACAGCCGCGGGGGGCGAAGATCGTAGCAGCGATTTCTCGGCGGAAATGCGCATCGAATCGCCGAAACAGGCGGTAGCACAGGCCACGCCCTGCGCGTTCGCAGAAAGGAACCCCCATGCCGATGCTCCCGATCCTCGTCGCGTCCATGCTGCTCCTCGGTCCCGCCGAGCCGCCGCCGTCGGACGGCGACATCCTGCGCGGCCCCGAAGTGCCGCAGGACTCGCTGAAGCCCGATCGTGCGCGCAAGGGCGGCGCCGCCAAGGCCGAGGCCGGCGACAACGCCAAGGTCGCGCGTCCCGTGCTCGAGCAGCGCGTGCTCTTCGCCGCCCTCGACACGCTCAAGCTCGGCGACGACGCGCGCGCCAAGGTCAACGCCATCCGCGACGAGTTCGCCGCGTCGGTCGTGGCCTACGAGAAGGAGGCCGCAGCGAAGCGCCAGGAGATCTTCGAGAAGCGCCGCAAGGAAGCCGAGCCCGGCAAGCCGCCGAGCGAGGAGTTCAAGAAGGCGATGGACGCGCTCGAGGCGAAGCGGCCGAAGATCGACGGATTGAAGTCGCGCCTTGCCGCCGTCCTCTCGAAGGACGAGATGGAGCAGCTCCGCACCGCCTACGAGGACGGACTGAAGCGCGCGCGAGCCGAGCTCACGCGCCGCGCCGAGGAGGAGCGCAAGAAGGCGGCCGAGGAGCGCGCGAAGAAGATCCGCGGGACCGAGGCCGGCGGGAACGACGGCACGAAGAAGGACGGCGCGACGAAGGACGGCACGAAGAAAGACGGCACAAAGAAAGACGGCGCCGGGAAGCCGGACGCCGAATCTCCTGCAATGCCTGGTTGACGCGACGGCGCTCAGCCGCCGCCGAACACGCGCACGTCGTCGTACTCGGACACGATGTACGGTCCGGTCGCGTTCGCGGTCGAGATGATGTCGAACTGCGGGGCGCCGGGCGCGCCGCGGCCGTCGAAGCGCGAGAAGTACACGCCGTCGCGGCCTGCGGAGATCGCCACCACCGCGCCGCGGGGCGAACCCTGCTGCGGCTCGTTGGGCTTGCCGTAGGCCACGTTCCGGATGATCTGCGCGAGCGTGGCGTTCTGGTTGGCGACCGCCGCGGCGCGCAGGATGCTGTCGGCCTGCGAGGCGCCGAGGTCACCGAGCTGGTTCGAGTTCAGGTACGGCTTGATGCCCTGGAACGCGAACATGCAGTCGCTCATCGCGTCGGACGGCTGCGCGCCCGACACCATGTTCGACGCGTTCGGGCGCATCTGGCGCAGGTAGAGCACCGGCTGACCCCACGCATCGACGAGGTCGGGAATGCGCAGGGGATCGTTCTGGTAGAGGTCGTCGACGTTCGCGGTCGTGAGGTTCTGGCCGGGCGCCGCGATCAGGTCGCTGGCCTTCGGCGAGAAGAACGACTTGTACTGCACGCCGCGGATGCGCGGACCCTCGCCGACCTTGAGCGGGTTCACCTTGATGCGGAAGGTGCCGTAGGTCGGGCCGCCGTTGAAGGTGAGCTGGGTCCAGCCGTTGTAGGTGGCGGCGTTGTAGTTCGGATCGTCCTCGGCGACGGCGCCGCCGCAGAGGTGGAGGATCGCGTTCTCGGTCGACGAGATCTGCGGGTCGATCGCGAGGATCGCCTCGGGCACGATGCCCGGGTAGAAGCCCGTCTGCTGCTGGAAGGTCTCGCAGGCCTTGATGAACTCCTGGAGGAGGCTCTCGGTCTGCGTCTTGCGGGCGCGCTCCTGCACGCGGCTGAGCGCGGGAAGCAGGATGCCGATGAGCAGGGCGATGATGCCGATCACGACGAGCATCTCGGTCAGCGTGAAGGCGCGGCGGGCGGACGGCTGTTCGGTCATAGACGGGAATCCTACCGAGAAGGCGGGTGATCGCGAAGGGCGGGCGCCGGGTCCGGGCCCCGCGTGCCAGCATGGTTACGGATGCGCGGCGGCCACGGTCGCGGTTCACGCGGACCGATCACTTTGGACTCGTTGGTTTTCCGTGGGTCGCGGGGCTCTCGCGGCCTCAGCGGCTTCCGCCGCCCGACGCGGTGACCTGCCGGAGTCCCTCGTACGACGCGATCGCCACCGCGGTGGCCAGGTTGAGGCTCCGGACGCCGTCGGAGGCGGGCATCGGGATGCGGACCGCGTGGTCGGCGCCGAAGGTGTTCTCGACCCAGCGGTGGGTCTCGGGGCCGACGCCCGACGATTCCTTCCCGAAGAGCAGGTAGTCGCCGCGCTCGAAGCGCGCCTCGAAGTAGCTCGCCGCGCCGTGGGAGCTGAACAGCCACAGCCGCGACGGCCGCTCGCGCTCGAGGAACGCCTCCCAGGACGCGTGCTCGCGGCAGTCGACGAGATGCCAGTAGTCGAGCCCAGCGCGGCGGCGCGCCTTCTCGTCCATGTCGAAGCCGATGGGATGGATGATGTGCAGCCTGCAGCCGAGGGCTGCGGCGGTGCGCCCGATGTTCCCGGTGTTGTTCGGGATCTCCGGGTGCAGCAGCACGATGTGGAAGAGGGGCTGGGGGCCGTCCTCAGCCACTCAGCGGTCGAGCTCGTCCTTCGAGAGCGGGCGCTGGAAGCCGGAACCCTTCGCGCGGTCGGCCTTGGCCTGGCTCACGAGAAGGATGCAGTAGATCGTGCAGACGGCGAGCCAGAGGGCGTTGGAGAAGAGAACGGGCATCATGGCGGTTGGTGTCCTGAGAACGGTCCGCGGTCTATCGGCTGAATGGGAAGCGCCCCCCGCGGGATTCGAACCTGCGACCTGCGCTTTAGGAAAGCGCTGCTCTATCCAGCTGAGCTAGGAGGGCAGCCGGGCGGGCAGTATACGGTCTCAGCGCAGGGCGTCGCGCAGCGTCGAGACCGAGGCGTAGGCGTTCCAGGCGACGAAGATCACCAGCAGCAGGGGGCTGAAGGCGGTCTGGTAGTTCGTGTCGAGCTGGTCCCAGACCAGGATCGCGGCGAGGCCTGCGGTCGCGATCACGCCGACCGCGCCGTAGACCAGGTCGGTGCGCTGGTCGGCGCGGAACGCGAGCACCGCGCACACCGCGAACAGCACCGCCGCGACCCGCAGGATCCAGAGGGTGCCGAGCCAGAGGGCGACGGTCTCGCCCTGGGCGCCGGTGGTCTGCGCGACGGTCCCGCTGAGGAAGCCGTAGTAGCCGAAGATCGCGGCCGAGATCAGGGGGCCGAAGGCGTCGGGCGAACGGTCGCTGCGTGTGGATGCGGTGCGCTGGTCCATGGGGCGTAGCGTAACTCTCGGCGGCGCGCCGCGGAATCGCCGGACGGTCCACCCGCCGTAGAGTACGCCCCGTGCTGCCGCTGCTCCAGAAGCTCCTGTCCGACTGGCCGATCGCGGCGCCCCTGCTCGTGATGCTCGCGTTCGGGCTCTCGGCGACGACGGTGGTGGCGGTGCTGCTCGACCGCCGCTGCCGCTCGCAGAGCGCGGTGTCGTGGGTGCTGCTCGTGATCGTGGCGCCGCTGGTCGGGCCGATCGTCTACTGGATCTTCGGCAAGGCCTGGCTGAGCGCGAAGCGCGAGCGCTCGTACCGCGCGGTCGCGGAGGCGCGGCGCGAGGTGCGGCTGCGCGGCGAGGCGGGCGGCTCGGCGCGCGTGATGCGGGCGGCGCGCGAGGCCGTGTTCGACGCGCTCGACGCGGACCAGCGCCATCTCGCGGTGCAGGCGGCGTCGATCTCGGGCGACTTCCCGGTGGGCGGCAACGACATCGAGATCTTCGAGGAGGCCGACGACCTGTTCGAGCGGATGGCCGCCGACATCGACGCCGCGCAGCAGCATGTGCACATCGAGTTCTACATCGCGCTCGACGATCCGACGAGCGAGCGCGTGTTCGCGGCGCTCGAGCGGGCGGCGCAGCGCGGCGTCGAGTGCCGGCTGCTGCTCGATGGGCTCGGGTCCTGGGGATTCCTCGGCGGCGAGCGCCACGCGCAGCTCCGCGCCGCGGGCGTGCAGGTGGTGGAGGCGCTCCCGGTCGGACTGGTGCGGCGGAGCTTCGGCCGCATCGACCTGCGCAACCACCGCAAGATCGTCGTGATCGACCGCGCCATCGGCTACATCGGCAGCCACAACCTCGCGGCCAAGGACTTCAAGGTCAAGGAGAAGTACGCGCCGTGGATCGACGCCACCATGCGCGTGCGCGGCGCGGTGGCGAACGACCTCCAGAAGATCTTCGTCGAGGACTGGTACCTCGAGACCGACGAGTCGCTGATGCACTTCGTCGGCGACAGCGTGCGCGACGGCAGCACGCCCGCGATGGCGCAGGTGCTGGGCACGGGGCCGGCGACCTACGAGAACGCGATGCCGCAGCTGATCCTGTCGCTCGTCCACCTTGCCGAGAACGAGGTCGTGCTCACCACGCCGTACTTCGTGCCCGATGAGCCGTCGCTCACGGCGCTGCTCACCGCGGCGCGGCGCGGCGTGCGGACGGTGCTGGTCGTGCCCGAGGACAACGACTCGCTGCTGGTCAAGCTCGCGAGCCGGAAGTTCTACCAGCGGCTGCTCGAGGCGGGCGTCGAGATCTGGCATTACCGCGGCGGCCTGCTGCACGCGAAGACCATCGTCGCCGACGGGAAGACCTGCCTGATGACCAGCGCCAACCTCGACCGCCGCAGCTTCGAGCTCAACCTCGAGGCGAGCCTCGTGGTGTACGACGCCGAGACCAGCCGGCGGCTGCGCGCGGTGCAGGAGCGCTACCTGGCGAAGTCGACGCGCCTCGATGCGCGCGCGTGGTACGCGCGCCCCGCCTGGAGGCGCCTGATCGAGAACGCGGTCGGGCTGCTGTCGCCGTTACTCTGATCCGTGGGCGTGGGTGCGGCAGGGTCCGCCGTGGGACGCGGCGGCGGGCCGAATCCGGTCGCACGGACGAGGCGCACACCGACACGCCAAAACGCAGCGAGCGGCCGTTCTCACGACCGCTCGAATCGCTGGCGTGGGTGCCAGCCAGACTTGAATGTCCCGAACGCAGTGCCGATGGGCGGACTCGAACCGCCGACCTTCGGGTTATGAATCCAACGCTCTAAACCAGCTGAGCTACATCGGCGAAGGGAGGGAGAGTATAGCGGAAGCGGCGCGGCGCTCAACCCGCCTCATCGCGAGGGGGTTCGGGCTCGCGGCGCGGTACGACCTCGCGGCGCGGTACGGCCTCGCGCCGCGTCGCCTCCTTCCCGTCGCCCGAGAACCGTATCCTGCCGCGCGTCCGGCGCAATGCGGCGAATGAGCGCGGCGATCGACCGCTCCCGGGCGCGCGTGGTGCGGAGCGAGCACTCCCACACGGTGAGCACCCGCCAGCCGAGGCGCCGCAGCGCCCGGGCGTTGCGCGCGTCGCGCGCCACGTTCGCGTCGAACTTCGCCTGCCAGAAGCGCCGGCGCGTGGCGGGCTCGCTCGAGAGCGCGCAGCCATGCCGGTGCCAGAAGCAGCCGTGCACGAAGACGACCACCCCGTGCTTCGGGAGGACGATGTCGGGCCGCCCGGGCAGCCCCTTGGTGTACAGGCGGAAGCGGAAGCCCGCGCGGTGCAGCGCGGAGCGCACGAGCACCTCCGGCTTCGTGTTGGTGCCGCGGATCTTCGCCATGAGCGTGCTGCGCTCGGCGGTGGTCAGCGTGTCGGCCACGCGGTCACCGCGTCACGCCGTCACCGGCTTGGGCGCGCTGCGGACCCAGCGGCGCCCCAGCTCGGTGGCCGCGAACTCGGGCTCGCGGCTCGCGATCGCGGCGGCGACCAGGCCCATGAACATCGGGTTCGGTCCGAGCGGCCGGCTGGTGAGCTCGGGGTGGAACTGTCCGCCCACGAAGTACGGATGCATCGACTGTGGGAGCTCGAGCATCTGCATGATCGGGAACTTCGGGTGGCGACCGCTGAAGCGGAGCCCGGCCTCGTTGAGCTGCGAGATGTACGCCGGCTCGACCTCGTAGCGGTGGCGGAAGCGCTCGCGCATCTCCGTCCGTCCGCCGTAGAGGAAGCTCGCGAGCGAGCCGTGGTCGAGCTGCACATCCTGGCCGCCGAGGCGCATGGTGCCGCCCATGATGCCCTCGAGCTTCTTCTGGTCGGGGAGCTCGGAGATGAGCGGGTGCGCGCAGTTCGGCTCGAACTCGGTGGAGTTCGCGCCCGCGAGCCCGAGCACGTTGCGGCCGAACTCGATCACCGCCATCTGGAAGCCGAGGCAGATGCCGAGGAACGGCACCTTGTT